>JBOGIR010000281.1:0-7315 GCA_050742335.1 Vicinamibacterales bacterium
AGGTCGGCGAAGATGCAGCGGCACTCGCTCTTGAATTCCTCGATCGGGTTGAAGGGGCTGGTGATCAAGCCGGCCATCCTCGAGTTCAATCCCCCGCCGGCGATGAGCAACAACGGGAAGCCGGAACCGGCCTCTTGATACGCGATGCGAACGGGCCCTTTTTCATAGAACTTGGCACCTCCGCCTTGCCCGGTCTGCTGAGCAAACACGGACGGCGCGGCGGCCATTGCCGTCGCCGCGGCGCCCGTTGTCAGTATCTTGCGTCTGATCGGATCCATATCGGCGTCCTCCATTCACTGTCTCTCGTCCTGAAATGAGGCCGGACCCCTGCGCGACGGTCGTCCTAGCGAGGCGGCGCCACATGCTCGGTGGTCTGAGGCGCAGCCTCGCTAGGTATACATTGGGCGGCGATCCCTCAACGCCAGCCAGCCGCGAACGATCCGATAGACGAACCAGACTCCGACGAAGAAGAGCGGCAGCCACGCGATGAGCAGGCCGATGCCCAGCGTAACCACAATGAAGAACCCGCAGAGCGAGACCCAAAGTAAGCCGAACCAGAACGTGCGGATCTGCCATCGAAAATGCGACTCGAGCCAGGTGCCGCGCACCTCGCTGCGCTTCGCGTAATTGAGAATCACGGCAATGATGGACGGCCACCCGGTGAGGAACGCGCCAACGACGGTAGCGGCACCGAGGATCCCGGTGATCAGGCTGAACGCGTGCAGCGCGTAGATCGCGTGTGTCCACGCAAGCAGAGCATCCCGCGCCTGTGTAGTGGGATGTACGGTTGGCGGTTGAGCCCCGGCGTCATCCATGTGGGATCCTACCGGGAGAGCGCCTTGCGCTTCCAGAGCTCCCAAGGGCGGGCGTAGGTGTCGGAGACCGATGCATCCGCCTTGCGCGCCTCCTCAGGATCGAGGTACGTGACCTGGCCGAGCGCGATCGCCTGGGCCTGGAGCCTGGCATTCGTCTCCATGTAGACGCTGCGCGCCACGGCGTGGACGATCGTGGGGCCGACGACGACAGCACCATGACCGCGCAGCAGAGCGGTAGTCTTCGTGCCCAACGTCTGGGCGAGCGCGCGTCCGAGCGCGCCGTTGCGGATGAGCAGATCGGTCAGGCCGCCGGTCTGGCGGATCTCGAAGACGGGCACACCGTCGCCGAGGAACGCGCCCATGTGGTAAATCGGACGCAGCGGGACCGCCGTCACGCCGAAGGGAATCACCGAGGGGGAGTGATGATGCACCACCGCCCGCACGTCGGGCCTGGCCCGGTAGATCTCGCCGTGGACGAAGCGTTCGAGATACGTCGCACGCCCGCGCGCATCGACAGGATTCGAGTCCAGGTCGTACTCGAGGATGTCGGCGGCGGTGACCAGCTCTGGCGCGAGCGAGCGCGACATCAGATACCGGTCGGCGGCGCGGTTATGACGGACACTCACGTGGCCATACCCGTCGAGCACCCCCTGGTCGACAAGAATGCGGTTGGCCGCAACGAGGTCTTCGATCAGCGCCGGATCCGCCGCCCCGGCCGACGGGGGCGTGGCTGCCGCCTGCCCCGCAACGGTGCGGGCGGACGCGATGAGGAGCGCGGGCAGGAGCAACACGCACCCGCACGCGAAGGCGCGTCTGGTGAACCGTGCCACGTCGACGTCATTCACAGTGCCCCGCATCGTATCAGAGTCGCGCGAATGGGAGTGAGAACGATGGTCTGAGCGCCGAGCACGTCACGACGCGTCCCTCATCCCGACCCGCAATCGGCCGCGTCGGCCGCGGTCCCCCGTCACCTGGCCGATGGGACCGATACGTTGCCGGGGAACCGGGCCTCGAGATACGTGACGTGGCCGTTGATCTTGCTGAACCAGTGAGCGGTCCCTGGCGGGATGACGATAACGTCTCCCGGCTTGATGTCGTTCGTCACGCCTCCCTTGATCCCCGCGGTCCGGTTCTTCGGATCGGGCATCGATCCGCCCGTTGTGTACGTACCACCGCCGTCGAGGATGTAGTAGACCTCCGTCACGTCCTGACCATCACCGTCCTTCGTGTGGACGCTCGCGTTGTTGGGTCCTTCCAGCCGGCGCCGTATGAGGAAGGGCGGCACGATTCGGGCAGCCTGACCCGCGACGATCCCCAGCTCGGGCTTGTCGTCATCGAGCATCCTCTTCCACTGGGCCGACGGGATGAACGTGCCAGGCGGCGTGATCGCGCCCTGGGCCATCCCCACCAGGTCGTGCAGCGACAGTGCCGCCATGATGATCAGGAGTGCACCGAACAGCAGCCTCTTCGTCATGTGTTTCTCCTATTCACGCGCTCCTATCGGGAGGCGGACGATTTCGCGGCCGCGCCACGTGGCGGCAGGCCAAGCAATGTCGCCGGATTGTCCTTGAGCATGAGGTCGAGCTGCCGGTTGGTGACACCGTTGGCCCTGAGCGCCCGCGCACCCAGCGCGATGCAGTCGGCCGGAAGCGGGTTGTTGATCTGGCCGCAATCGGTCCCCATGATGATCGACTCGGCGCCGAGCCTCTTGATCTGTTTCACCGCAAACGCGACCTTCTCGTCTGCGTTGTCACCTTCCTGATAAAAGTCGGCGTTCACCTCGATGTAGGCGCCCATCTTCTTCAGCTCCATGAACTGCGCCTCGCTGACGTTGTCACCCGGGTGCGTGACCAGGACCGGCACGTTCAGCCGCCGCGCTTCGCGCGCGATGAGCACGTGCTCATCGGGCGTCGCGTGACCCGTCGCAATCACGACGGTGCCGTTGCTGCCGGTGGTCCTGAGCTTGGAGACGAGCGCGATAATGGCCTTCGCCTCCGGAACGAGCTCCCCGTTGCGCACCGAGGTCACCGCTCGCGGCATCCCGGGGAACAGATCCACCCACGGCATCACCCACGGCCGGTTTTCCTTGGCCGGAATCCTGACATCACGGGTAGGAAACTCGACAATGCGGCCCCAGCCGCCCTTGAACGAGGTGAACTGGATCACCGCTGCCGGGTTGAGTCCCCCTGACGGCAGGTTCATGACGAACCGTCCGAACACTTCCACCCCTGGCACTTCCGTGCGCGCGAGATACGCCGAGGCCGCCGAGCTGATGTCCATGTGCGTCTTGTACGCGAAGCCGCGCATGCCTCTCGCCTTCGCCATGCGTGCGTTGTCAATGGCGTCCATCGCCCGCGGGGCCTGGCCACCGCCGCTGATGTCGGGATCCAGATGCGCGTGAAGATCGAGGGCGCCTTCGAGAGCCGGGTCCTTGAGCTTCAGGTCGATCGGGCCGTCTGGCCCCTTCCAGTTGGGCGGCGTGGGCGCCACCTTGGCCGCCGATGCCTGGGCTTCAACAGGTCCGTGCGCCGCGGGCAGCAGTCCGAAACAGAGGGTGCCCACAATGAGCGCCCACTTCGCGGCCGCCTTCCTCCCTTGCCTCATCACGACCTCCCTTTCATTGGAACGCACGAACAGCATCCTGGCGCCAGGAGGCGGAGCCACACTCCACATGCTCGCCGGTCTCAGGGGGAGCCTCGCTAGTCCTGAAATTTCGCCGTCCCGAGCGCCATCAAGGGAGCCACGCCGTCCGGATCGATGCGAACGACGACATAGCTGGTGAACTCCTCGGCGTCTTCCCACTTGTGGGGCGTGCCCGCCGGGATGATGAGGACATCGCCCTTCGCAATCGTGATGTCCCTGGCCCCGACCGCCGTAGTGCCGGCGCTGCCCCTCCCATTGCCGGCACTCACGGGGCGCCGCTTCCAATCAGTGATCTTGCCGCCGAGCTTCATACGACCCCTGCCTTCGATCACGTAATAGACCTCCGCCACGTCGTCGTGAACGGCATAGTTTGGGTTCTTCTGTCCCTTGTTGCGATTGACCACACTGATGCCCACCTGATGCTGGTCGCTGCCACCGCCCGCCTTGACCATGTTCATGGGAATATCGTCATTCTTGGCGGCGATCATGTTCTTCTTGTGCGCCTCGATCTGGGCAGCCGTGATGAGGGTGGCCGGCAGATCGTAACGGTGACCGGGGAGCACCAGGGGCGACGAATCGTTGGCGGGCTGCTGCTGTCCGGCCATGGGTGCCGCAACGCCCACCATGAACATTCCTACTGCGCAGTTTCTCCAGATCCTGCTGTGCATGATTTCATTCCTCCGTGCGAAAGTGTGACAGACTTTGCTCTCCCAGCCGACAACAACTTCTCCTCGCTCATTTCCTGCAGTGTCTATCTTGGCCTACACCCTGGTCCACGAGAAGAAGATCGATCCTCTTAGCTGCGGCGACTGGTCCCGCGCGACAGCAACGTCGCTGCTGTCAGATCCGCTGTCACATTCGATATCGTGAGAAACATGTCGGGGATGGGATCGAACGCGATGAGCAAGCCAATGCCTTCCACGGGCAGATCGAGCGCCATGTAGACGGGCGTCATGACGAGCAGGCCACCGCTCGGTATTCCTGGCGAATAGAACGGGAGGACGGTCAGGGCGGCCGCGAGCGCCAGCAGTTCGGCACTTCCCAGCTCGATGCCGTACAACTTCGCGATGAACAGCGTGCCCGTGATCCGGGCAACGGGCGACCCGTACTTGAAGACGGAGACGGCCAGCGGGATTGTGAGGCCGGCCACGTCGGCGGGCAGCTCGATCTTGCGTGCAGAATCCAGCAGGGCCGGCAGTGACGCGAGCGACGAGCGTGTGCTGATGGCAACGGCCTGGGCGGGCGCACAGGCGCGCGCGAATCGGCCCAGCGGCACGCGACCCCACAGTGCAACCAGCAGGTAGAGCAGCCCCGTCCCCGCCGCGAGCAGCACACAGGCGATCAGGATGAAATAGCCAATGGCGCCGGCCAGAGCGGACCCACTCCTCGCCGTCAACGGCAGCACGAGGGCGAACACGCCGATCGGTGCAAGGACGAGAATCCAGCGGATCAACACGAACAGCGCGTCACGCACGGCAACAAAGAAGCGAACGATCAACTCGCGCCCGTCGGACCGGATGCGGCAGGCTGCGAGCCCGAACAGCAGCGAGAACACGACCACTGGCAGGACGGCACCTTCCGCCGCGGCCTGGATTGGATTGAGCGGAACGATGGAGACCAGCCAGTTGCGAAACGAGGGTGACGGCGTCGCAGGCGTCGCTGCGGCCGCACTCGCACGCAGCGACTCTGCCGCGCTCGGGTCCAGTGGCAGTGGCGCGAGCGCGAGCGGGGCGGTCAACATGGCGAACACCATGGAGAGCGCGACCATCGCCACAAAAAGGAACATCGAGCGACCGCTCTGGCGAGTCGCGCTGCCCGCATCGGCGGTCGAAGCCACGGCCGTGATCAGCAATGAGATCAGCAACGGGATCACGGTCATACTGATGGCATTCACCCAGAGTGTGCCGATGGGTTCGACAATGGCGGACATGCGTAGCAGCAGCGGCGAGCTGGACGCCTCGATGAGCACCCCAGCAAGCAGGCCCCCGGCCAGGCCGAGCAGAATGAACCACGGCAGCCGTTGACCGCGCTGCTGCTGCGTGCCGCTGTCGCTCGCGACCGGTGCCGCCCTTTTCTCCGTAGTGGTCTCGGTCATGTTGTCGGCGGCTCGTTCGCTTGAAAGGGAGTCGTTCCGTAGTACAGCACGGATTAGTATTGGAACCTGTGACCCCCGGCTCAGCGGGCCGATTGTATGAGCCCGCACGGGACCGCTTGCAACCACGAGCACAGCCAAGTTGACCATACCGCTGGAACGGGCGCGTCGTCTCGAAGGAGATGCCTCTCGAGAAGGGGTCGTTGTCGCCTACCACGAGCGGACCAAGCACCATGTCCACCGGTTCGCCGCCTCGCTCGGCTACATGGACTGGGCGACGCAGCCCGACCCGTTTCGCCGGTACGTGGGAGCAGACCTCGTTCGTCTCCCGTTGCCCGAAACGGGCCGCCGGCTTCCTTACTGGCAGCTCTACGCGCCTGGCACCGTGCCGCCGGAGCCGCTGTCCGTGGAGTCGGTCTCCCTCTTTTTCCGGTACGCACTCTCTCTGACGGCGTGGAAGCGCTTCCATGAGACGACGTGGTCGCTGCGCGCGAACCCGTCGAGCGGGGACCTCCATCCGACCGAGGGGTATGTCGTGCTACCAGCGATTGAGAGGCTGGGCGACATGGCCGCTGTGTACCACTACGCCCCGAGGGAGCACGCGCTCGAACGGCGGGCGATCCTCGACGCGAAGTCGTGGCGTGCACTCATTGCGCCCTTCCCGGAGGGATCGTTCCTCGTGGGTCTCTCGTCGGTCCACTGGCGGGAAGCCTGGAAGTATGGTGAGCGCGCGTTCCGGTACTGCCAGCACGATGTCGGACACGCGCTCGCCACCATGCGCATCGCGGCGGCCGTGCTCGGCTGGAGATTGGTGCTCCTCGACAGCGTCGGGGACGGCGACGTCTCTCGGCTCTTCGGGCTCGACCGCCACGAAGACTTCGGAGAGGCAGAGCGAGAAGAGCCTGAGCTTCTGGCCGTGATTGTACCGGAGCTGTCGCCGACGGTTCCACGCTGCCTCGACGGGGTCGCGGCGGGACGTGGTGGGGAGCGCTGGTATGGCAGGGCCAACACGCTGAGTCCCGAACACAGCATCGAGTGGCCCGTGATCGATGAGGTGGCGCAGGCGACGCGACGCTCCGGACACGGGCCGATCGCGGACGACTTGTCCAGGTTCCCGACGGAGGATGAGCTCTTCGGGTCACCCGTCCGTCACGGTCTGCTCAGTGCCGAGAAGGCCATCCTTGGCCGCCGGAGCGCGCTGGCCATGGATGGCTCGACGGCGATCTCGCAGGCAGCATTCTTCTGCATGCTCGCCCGGTTGATTCCGACACGCGACGGACGCTCCATGCCCTGGGACGCGATCCCGTGGCGGCCGCGCATCCATCTCGGACTGTTCGTCCACCGCGTCGACGGCCTGCCTCCCGGTCTCTACGTCCTACCGCGAGATCCGGAGAAGGTGACGGCCCTCAAGGAAGTGATGCGCCGGGAGTTTCGTTGGCAGCGCATCCCCACCTGTCCACCGGGGCTCCCCTTCTACCTGCTCCAGGAAGGGGACTATCGAGCGCTGGCGTCTACGGTCTCCTGTGGCCAGGACATCGCCGGCGATGGAGCGTTCAGCCTAGCCATGATCGCCGACTACATGGACAGCCTGACGACGTACGGCGCAGGGTTCTACCGGAACCTGTTCTGGGAGGCCGACATGGTGGGGCAAGTGCTCTACCTCGAGGCCGAAGAAGCAGGGATTCGGTCGACCGGGATCGGCTGCTACTTCGACGATCCGGTCCACGAAGTCTTCGGGATCGCGTCGCGTGAGTGGCAGAGCTTC
>JBOGIR010000282.1:0-2293 GCA_050742335.1 Vicinamibacterales bacterium
CGATAGGAATAGTCCTTCGTCGCGAAGTATCCGGTTACTCGCTTGGCATTGCACACGCGCTGCTTGACGACAGGACAACGCTCGACCTCTTCGTCGTAGGTCTGCGCGTACGGCCCGCGACCCTTGAAGAGAGAATCGAAGGGCGCAACGACGCCGACGCTGATGATGTCGTCGTGCAGCGGGATGTACCAGAACCATCCATTCCGGCCGGCCGTCTGGAGCACCATGGTGGCGCCTTCGTCTCGGCCGGTGTCGCGATAGGCGCCTTCCCAATAGGTCCAGATGGCGCCCTTGTTGAGCACCGGATCCCACACGCGCAGGCTCAGTTTGTTCTGAAGCAGTCCGTTCTGGCCGCTCGCGTCCACCACGACCCTGGCGCGCACGTCGCGATCCGGACCACCCTGCGGACGAATCTTCACGCCGACCGCGCGGCCGCCGTCGAACAGCACCTCGACCACGCGCACGCCTTCGTGCACCTCCACGCCGTGCTCGCGGGCGTTGTTCAGCATCATCTGGTCGAACTCGCTGCGCACCACCTGCCACGTCTGCGAGCAGTCGTGCGGCTTGTTGTCCCAGAAGTAGAACGGCGCCGACAGCCTGCCGTCGGCATTGGCGAACTGCACGCTGTACTTCTTGACGAACCGGCTCGCCTGCATCTTCGGCAGCATGTTGAGCCGCTTCAGCACCCAGTACGTCTCGGGAATCAGCGACTCGCCGATGTGGAACCGCGGAAAACGCTCGCGCTCGAAGAGCTGGACGCGCACGCCCTGCTGTGCCAGCAGGGTCGAAACCGTCGAGCCGGCTGGACCGCCGCCGATGACCACTACATCGGGATTGGATGTGTCCATCACCTGTTCCCAGAGATCACTTGCATCGAGTCATCAAGGTGTCGTTCACGCTTCTCCCTTCTCGCTTCTCGGTTCGTGTTCAGGTTCGCCGCGGCCGAACCTGAACCCGGAACCGAACATGAACACGCACTGAGAACAGAGAACCCAGAAGTGTGAACGACGATGTCTCATGCTCAACGTGAATCTTGCTCTTAGGTGTACCGAATCCCCGCGTGCTGCGGCAGGAAGAAGCGGCTGAGCAGGGCGTCCACCCGCAGCAGCCCGTCGCGTGTGAGTGACACGACATCCGGGGTGGCCGCGGCCAGGCAACCCTCAACCGCCAGCGTGTCGAGCTGGCGGTGGAAGCGATCGAGGACGCTGACGCCGTACTTGTCGCGGAAGTACGCAGGTCTGATCGAGCCGAGCTTGAGCTGAAGGACGAGCTCGCGGATCATCCGCTCCTCGTCGGACGGGCGGTACGCACGACCGAGCGGCAGATCGCCGCGGTCCACCGCCGCGCTGTACTTCTCCCAGGTGTCGAGGTTCTGCACGTGCACGCCGTTGATGTGACCGAACGACGCTACGCCGAGGCCCACCATGTCGGCGCCCTGCCAGAGCCGGTCGCGGTAGACGAAATGGGTGCGCGACGGATCCTTCACCGCCGTATAGGCGCTGCCCACGTGGTAGCCGGCCGCCTCGAGCGCCTCGAATGCCTCCTGTACCCACCGTCGTTTGGTCGCCCAGCCTGCAACCGGCTCGCCGAACCGGCCTGTGCCCTTCAGCAGGTCGCCGCTGATCGCCGTGTTGAACGGCAGCTCCATCTGGTAGATGGTCACGCTGTCGGCGTCGAGCGCCACGACCTGCCGGACCGACGCCTGCCAGTTCTCCTCGGTTTCGCCGAGCATGCCGGCAATCAAGTCGATGTTGATCTGGGGAAAGTCGAGGGCGCGCGCCTGCTCGTACGAGCGAAACACCTCGCGCGAGCGGTGTGCCCGGCCGTTGAGCTCCAGCACGCGGTCGTCGAAATTCTCGATGCCGAGGCTCAACCGGGTGACGCCCAACCGGCGGATGGCCTCGAGCTTGGTGCGGGTGAGCGTGCCCGGCTCGCACTCGAAGGTGACCTCCTCGGCCTCATGCCACGGCGCCACGGCGGTCAACCGCGCGACGAGCTCTTCGAGCTGCTGCGTCGAGAGAAACGACGGGGTACCGCCGCCGAAGTACACGAAGCTGAGCGGCCGGCCAGCGATGGCTGGCATCATCGCCCAGCGCTCCCACTCGCGCGCGAGCACGTCGAGATACGCGGCGACTTCCTGGGCGTTCTTGTCGGTGTACACGCGGAAATAGCAGAAATGGCATCGCTTCCGGCAGAAGGGGATGTGGAGATACATCCCGAGCGGCACACCGGGCGACGGCGGCGCGTGCAGCGCCGGCCAGGCATCGCGCTCCACCGCCGCGGCGGTCCACAC
>JBOGIR010000283.1:0-2535 GCA_050742335.1 Vicinamibacterales bacterium
CCGGAGCATCGACCTTCAAGTACGCCGGGACGGCGACTGCGCGCTCGTCAGCGTGACCGATCGCGGGCTGGGTATTCCGGCGCACGAACAGGGCCGGATCTTCGAGAAGTTCTATCGGATTGGAGGGGCGGACCGGGACGGGATTCCCGGCACCGGGCTCGGACTGACGCTCGTCGAACACGTGGCGCGCGGCCACGGCGGCGAAGTGAAGGTGGAGAGCGTGCCCGGCGAGGGGAGTACCTTCTCGATTGTCCTGCCATTGCTGGAGGCGTCCGCCGGCGCTGCGCCGCCGAAGGAGGCGCTCGCGTGATGAGCCGCATCCTCGTGGTCGAAGACGACCCCGCCATTCTGCGCGGCCTGGCCGACAATCTTGCGTTCGAATCGCACGAGGTCCTGACCGCGACCGATGGCGACAGAGCGTGCTCACTGATTCGCGAGCAGCGGCCGGATCTGATCATCCTCGACCTCATGCTGCCGCGGATGAGCGGGTACGAGGTGTGCCGGAAGGTCCGCGCCGAGGGTATCACCACCCCCATCGTCATGTTGACCGCGCGCGGCGAGGAAGCCGATCGTGTGCTCGGCCTCGATCTCGGAGCCGACGATTACGTCACCAAACCCTTTTCGGTCCTCGAGCTGATGGCCCGGGTGCGTGCGCTTCTCCGACGTGCGCATCCAGTGCACGCGGCGATCGACGAGCTGCGGTTCGACGACGTGACGATTGACTTCAGGCGGTACGAGGCGCGGAAAGGCGGCCTCGCGTTTGACATGACGCGCAAGGAGTTCGGCGTGCTGCGGTACCTTGCCTCGTCTCCCGGCGAGGTGATCACCCGCGACGAACTGCTGAACGAGGTCTGGGGTTACGAGGCGACGCCGACGACGCGAACAGTGGACAACCATATTGCATCGCTGCGCGCGAAACTGGAAGCGACGTCGGCACAGCCCCGCCACCTGGTGACGGTCCATGGCGTCGGCTACAAATGGACGCCGTGACAGGAATTTCACAAACATCCTGCATGGAAATTGCGTGGCCGAGGCAGCACTGTGACATCCGCCAGGCTGAGCGGTCGTAGAGTGGCCGGCGACCCACGAGGAGGACGACCGATGACCACGAAATACACGATGGCCGCAATCGGGCTGCTGTTCGTCATTGCCGCCGGCGCCGCAACCGTGACGGCGCAGAGCGGCTACGATCTGTTCCAGAAGGCACTCGCCGCCGAGCGGGCCGACGGCAACCTGCAGCAGGCCATTCAGCTCTATTCCAGGGTCGTCAAGGAGTTCGGGCGCGACCGTTCGCTCGCGGCGAAGGCTCTGCTTCGAATGGCGGAATGCTTCGAGAAGCTCGGCGATACGGAGGCGAGCGCGCTGTATGAGCGTGTGGTGCGGGAGTATGCCGATCAGCCCGACGCCGTGAGCATCGCCCGCGCGCGTGTCAATCAGCGATTGGTGCGGCCGGCGAGGGGCGAGCGTGTCGTCTGGGGGCCCGGCCGCGAGGTGGACCTGTTTGGCACCATTTCCCCAGATGGCCGATACCTGACGTACGTCGACTGGTTCGGCGCCTACAATGTCGTGCTGCGCGACCTGCAGACTGGCATGGATCGGCCGCTGACCCCAAATGTGTCGGCCTTTCAGTATGGGGAGGGAGGTTTTTCTGTCATTTCGAGAACGGGTGACCAGGTGGCCTACAACTGGTGGCCTTCCTCAGAAATAGGCGACGAGCTCAGGATCGCCGGTCTCGATGGCCAGGGAGTGCCCGCTTTCCGCCTCCTCCTGTCGGGCAAGGGTGATGCGATCAGGCCGTTCGACTGGTCCCCCGATGGCAACTGGATCGCGCTCCTCATCGGGCGCGAGGATCGGTCGTCGCAGATTGCGGTCGTGAATACCCGAAGCGGCGATCTGCGGGTCTTGAAGTCGATCGACTGGCGCGGCACGGGAAAGATCGTGTTTTCGCCGGACAGCCGGTATATCGCCTACGACCTGCTCGAAGGCGAGGGCATCCGCACCCAGCGTGTGCTGGTGATGGCTGTCGACGGCAGTCGCGAAGTGGCCATCACGTCCGATCAGTGGAAGAACCACGTGATGGGATGGGCGGCGGATGGACGCCTGCTCTTCGCAAGCGACCGTTCCGGCACGATGGCCTTGTGGGCGGTGCGGGTGGAGGACGGCAGGCCTGCGGGAGCGCCGACGGTCGTAAAGGCGGAAATCGCATCGGCGTGGTCGCTGGGGCTCACCCGCAATGGGGCGCTGTACACCTGGAAAATCGCCGGCGCCATGTACGTGTCCACCGCGCCAATCGATCTCGCCAAAGGAGAGCTTGGCCGGCCTAGTGAGGCCACGCATTTCGTGGAATCACGCGGGCAGCCCGCATGGTCGGCCGACGGAAAGGACCTGCTCTACGTCTCGTGCGGACCCACCGGCGCCGGTCCGTGCCGGGTCCTGCTTCGAAGCGAACAGACCGGTCTGTCCCGCGAGGTGCCGCACAGACTGGGCTACGCCTATTGGCCTCGTTTGTCGCCAGACGGCAGCGCGATTCTGACC
>JBOGIR010000284.1:0-3443 GCA_050742335.1 Vicinamibacterales bacterium
CCGGGGTCTCGACGATGCGCTCCGGCGGATGTCCCTCGCGCTCGGACAGGAACAACCCCTTGACCGCCACGCCGCCGAGCAGCGAGAGGTCGACAACGTCCGCGTACTCGACCCCGTAGCCGAAGCAGCCGCTGGCGGCTATGACAGGATTGGCAAGTCTGAGCGAACCGATCTGAACGGAGAGATCAGGCGGCATCACATCACAAGGCACGCGGCACGGCGCGGCGAGGCGGGCATGTCACTCCGCAAAACCGGCTCAGCTCGTCGTGCGTCCATCTTCTTCCACACAATCGGGCTCGCTTCGCGCTTACGCTGACTACGGTTTTGCTCCGGACATACCCGCCTCGCCTCAGCCACGCAGCAAGCACCAGACTAATCCCAAACGATCGCCTCGCCCGAGAACACCGGGCCGGCGATGCACGAGCGTACGTAATGGTGTCCCTTGGGGCCGTTGCGTACGGGAATCACGCAACTGTAGCAGCCGCCTAGGCCGCATCCCATGACGCGCTCCACGGAGACCTGCGATGGCCGGCCGTATCGGGTGGCGAGACGGGACACCGCCTCGAGCATCAGTTGCGGGCCGCAGGCGTAAATCGCGATGTCGCGTCCAGCGGCAGCCTGCAGCTCGTGTTCGAGGGGCCGGGTCACGCGCCCGTGGTCGCCAATGCTGCCGTCCTCGGTCGCAAGCACCAGCCGGATGCCCCGAGCGCGGAACCAGTCGAGGTAGAAGAGCTCCCCGCCCGTCCGCGCACCGTAGAGCAGCGTGGTGCTGATGCCGCGCGCCCGCAGCGATTCGGTGAGCGTGGCAAACGGCGCCAGGCCCACCCCGCCCGCGACCATCCATGCCTCGGCAGGGGGATCCACAGGCGTAAACGGCCGGCCCAGCGGCCCGAGACACGACACCACCTCGCCTGCGACTGCATCGAACAGCATTCCGGTGGTGACGCCGATCCGCTTGCTCAGGAGCGTCAACCCGTCGACCCGGGTGTCCGTTCTCAGCACCTCGAAGACGGAGAACGGGCGGCGGAGCAGGGGCGTCGAGCCGTGGCCCAGCTTGACCATCACGAACTGACCGGGGGCCGTCGCGGCGGCGATTTCCGGAGCGGCAAGGGCGATAACGTTGTAATCGGGGGAGAGGCGCGTATTGGCGATGACCCGTGCCTCGACGTCGACGGGCATTGGACCGCTATACGGCCCCAAGCGCGACCTTTGTACTCGTTGTGAATCCGTATAGCGGTCCCCGGCGCGCGGAGCGCGCCAAACCAACACTGCCAACCAGTCACGAGCTCCGCGGGATATCAAGGGCGGGCCCGTGACTGGTTGGAGTATATCGTGCCGGGATCCGGGATCCGGGATCCGGGATCCGGGATTGCGACTTCTTGTGCTGCGGCCGGGCGTCCGTGTGTATACTCCCCAAGTCAAGACTGCGGCGGTTTTTTTGGCTGCTGAAGGAGGAGACGATGCCGCGACCAGTTGTTCGAACCACGCTGGCGTTCATCGCGCTGGTAGTCGGGGTCCTGTGGCTGAATGTGGGGGTATCGGGCCAGAACGGGCAGCCGTCCACCACGAAAGGCGAGTGGCCGCACTACAACGCCGATCTGAGGGGCACGCGGTACTCGCCGCTCGACCAGATCAACGCGTCCAACTTCAACCAGCTCGAGGTCGCGTGGCGGTTCAAGACGGACAACTTCGGCCCCTTCCCCGAGTACAAGCTCGAGGGGACACCGCTCATGGTGAACGGCGTGCTCTACACGACCGCTGGCACACGGCGATCGGTCATTGCCCTCGATGCGAAGACGGGCGAGTCGATCTGGTCGCACAGCTACCGTGAGGGGCGGCGCGCCGCCAACTCGCCCCGGCAGCTCTCGGGCCGCGGCGTCGCCTACTGGACCGACGGGAAGGGCGAGGAACGTGTCCTGTATGTCACCACTGGATACCGCCTCATCGCGCTGAACGCGAAAACGGGATCGATGATTCCCTCCTTCGGCACCAATGGTGTCGTCGATTTGAAGGTGGGCGTCGTCAAGGGCGTCAACGAGCCGATCGATCTCGAGACGGGCGAGATTGGCGTCCACTCGACGCCAACCGTCACGGGCGACGTGGTGATCATCGGCGCGGCGATGCGCGAAGGCGCCACCGTCTCCACCCACAACAACACGAAAGGCGTCATCCGGGCGTACAACGCGCGCACCGGCAGACTCATCTGGAGGTTCGACACGATTCCGCGCCCCGGCGAGTTCGGCCACGAGACGTGGGAGAACGGGTCGTGGGCGACCAACGGCAACGTGGGCGTGTGGAATCAACCAACAGTCGACGAGGAGCTGGGCCTGGTGTACCTGCCCGTCGAGACGCCCACGTCCGACTACTACGGCGGGCATCGGCCCGGGAACAACCTGTTCGCCGAGAGCATCGTCGCCGTGGAGATCAAGACGGGCAAGCGGCGGTGGCACTACCAGCTCGTGCACCATCCGCTCTGGAACTACGACATGCCCGCCCCGCCGGTGATCGCCGACGTCATCGTCGACGGGAAGCCGCGCAAGGTGGTCGCGCAGTTGACAAAGCAGGCGTGGGTGTACGTGCTCGACCGCGTGACCGGCCAGCCGATCTGGCCGATCGAGGAGCGGCCGGTGCCGCAGTCGGACGTACCGGGCGAAAAGACGTCGCCGACGCAGCCGCACGTCGCCAAACCGCCGGCGTACGCGCGCGAGTTCATGCGGCTGCCGGACGATCTGATTGACTTCACGCCCGACCTGCGCGCAAAGGCGCAGGAGATCGTCAAGCGCTACCGGGTGGCGAACACGCCGTTCAACCCGCCGATGCTTGGCGACCTGAAGGGGATGCTCGGCGCCATCGTTCCCGCGACCGCGACGAACTGGCCCGGCGGCGGCCTTGACCCCGAGAACGGGATCATCTTTGCGCCCGCGGGCAACACGTTCGGCGTGCGCACGCTCGTCGCGCCGCCGTCTGGCTACTCCGACATCCGCTATGTCTCCGGCGTCGCAGGGCGGCCGTTCGTGGAGGTCTGGGGACCGGGGGACTGCTGCGCGGCCGATGCCGGCATCGTCAACCGCGAGAACCTGCCGCAGCGGTACACGCCGCCGGCGGGGAGTCCACCGGCGCCCCCGGCGCCAGGACTGAACGTCGACGGCCTGCCGGTCTCGAAGCCGCCGTACGGGCTGCTCGCGGCCGTCGATCTCAATCGCGGTGAGCTACTCTGGCAGACGCCGCACGGCGACACGCCCGACAACGTGCGCAACCATCCGGCGCTGAAAGGGACGAACCTCCCGAAGACCGGTCAGCCAGGAACAGCGGGCGTCGGACTCGTCGTTACCAAGACGCTCGTCGTCATGGGCGATCCGCAGATCACCACGCCGCCCGGACGGCCACGCGGGGCGATGCTTCGGGCCTACGACAAGAAGACGGGGAAGGAAGTCGGCGCCCTC
>JBOGIR010000285.1:0-7151 GCA_050742335.1 Vicinamibacterales bacterium
TCTTCGTCGCCAACCACCAGAGCATTTACGACATTCCAATCCTGTTCTGGTCGCTGCCGTTTCAGCTGCGCATCATTGCCAAGGAGTCGCTGGGTCGTTTTCCATTTCTCGGATGGCATCTGCGTCGGACCGGCCACCTGCTCGTCGATCGCGCCAGGCCCGACGGCACGGCGATTTTCGCCTGGGCGTCCACTTTGACGTCGAAGGGACTGTCGCTCATCGTCTTCCCTGAAGGCACTCGAAGCCGCGATGGCCGCGTCGGGCGGTTCAAGGGCGGCGGTTTCCGTCTGGCTCTCGAAGCGGGGTTGCCGGTGGTGCCGTTGTCGGTCGTCGGCAGCCGGCACGTGATGTTGAAGGGCCGTCTTGCGACCTATCCCGGCCACGTGCGTCTCGTCGTGCACGAGCCGATTCACACGCACGGTCTGGCAGGCAGCGATCCGAAAAGGTTGGCCGAGCAGGTCCGGCGAGTCATTGCACCGGACGCGCACGCCGACGCGGAGCCGCATGACGTTCACCGTCGCACCTGAACTGGCGTCCATTGTTCGTCCCGGCGTGCTGTGGCTGCATGACGCCGTGGTGACAGAGTCGGATTCGCGGCTCGACGCGCCGCTTGCGGCGGCCGAGACGGCGGTGCGCGCGCATCCCCCGGAAGACATCGCCGCCGTGCGCACCATGTACAAGCGCGTGGGTATCGATCCCACCAGACGGCGACCCTCGTCCGAGGCGTTGTTGCGGCGCGTGCGCAGGGGCGACCCGCTCCCACGCATCAATTCGATGGTGGACGTCTGCAATTGGTGCTCGCTGGAGTTTCAGCTTCCCTATGGCTTGTACGACGCAGCGCGTATCCAGGGGGACGTGGTGCTGCGTCTGGGGCTTTCGGGTGAGTCGTACACTGGCATCCGAAAAGACGATGTGCATGTTGGAGGACGGATCGCCCTGGTCGACCGTCTCGGACCATTCGGCAACCCGACCTCCGATTCAGCGCGCACGATGGTGACACCCGCGACCACGCGCGCCCTCGTGGTTGTCTTTGCGCCGTTTGAGCTCGACGAGCGGCGTCTGTCGCAGGTGCTCGACGCCACGGCGCAGCGGATGCAGGAGTTTACCGGGGCAACGAGATCCGGCTGAGGTATTTCACGGGCCACAAAGACACAGAGACACAGAGTTGTTTCCAGATGGTTTCTCCGTGCCTCTGTGCCTCTGTGGCCTGTAAGAATACGTCAACGTACTCGCGAAACGCCGCACTAAGTCGAAGGTCAGGCGGACCGGGATGCGCGGACCTCGCGGATGACATCGACGATCGCGCCGACCACGACATCCGGGGCATCGAGCGGAATCCAGTGACTGCTGTTGGCGGCAATCACGTGACGACCACGGGTAGACCGCTGTGCGAGCGCCGCGTCGGCACGCGTCCGTTCCTTCTGTGCGTCGGCCCTGGTGACGACAACCAGCGGAAGGTCGCCGTAGTGACTCGGGACTTCATGCGCCGCCTGGCGCGCGCTTTCGCAGATCGATGCGATCTGGCTTCCGAGCGCCTCGAAAAACCTGGGCTGCGTCCATAGCTGCTTGAGGAAGGGGCGCGTCTCCGGCGGCAGCTTCCACACCGGCGCGAGGATGCTTTCATCGGCGCGCCCAAGCGATCCGCGGCTGACTACTTTGACGATGGCCCTCGCCGTGCCAATGGCGCCGGCGCTCACGAGCGCCGATATCACGCGGCCCACACCGAGTCGCGCCGCCTGTGCGCCATAGCGGCAGAGACGGGTGCCGCGGGCAATCTGGCGTCGCTGTTCCTCTGAAGGCTGTTCCCACGCCTCGGGATGTGCCGGTTCGATGAGCACAAGGCCGGCCACGTCGTGAGGGTGGCGCGAGGCGAGCAGCCGCATGACGAGACCGCCATACGAATGGCCGACGAGCAGGCGCGGAACCGGCACGCCCGCAAGCCGCAGCAGATCGTGCAATTCGTCCGCGATACGGCCAGCCGTTCGCGGCAGCGGGCCACGCTCGCTCCAGCCGAAACCGGCTCGGTCGTAGCGGCACGCGCGGGTGACGGCGGCCACGCCGTCCACCACCAGGCTCCAGCTCAGCGACGACGCACCGAGAGCCGAATCAAAGACGACGACCGGCGTTCCTTCTCCCTGACACCACAGGTGAAGCCTGTGGCCGCCAATATCGACCATTCGGCCTGGAGGCGCGAATCGACGGGGCGTGCGTGTGCGCTGCGACATGTCGGCAGGGTTCCGGCCCCGCGGAGCGGGGCAAGAAGATACTGCCACTAGCGAGGCGGAGCCGCACCCCACGTGCTCGCCGGTCTGAGGCGGAGCCTCGCTAGTATGAAGCGTCCCGATTGTTACAATCGGTACGGTGCACGTCACTGCCATCATTGCCGCCGGCGGACGCGGGGCGCGCTTCGGCGGTCACGTCCCGAAGCAACTGGTGACGCTCGGGGGCCGTCCCATCCTCCAGCGCAGCGTCGATGCGTTCGTGCTGCACGAGCGCATCACCGACCTCGTGGTTGCACTGCCGTCGGAACTTGCCGCGGACGTTCCGCCGTACCTCCGCGACCGTCGGAAAGCGATCGCGATTGTCGAAGGAGGCGATCGGCGGCAGGACTCGGTGGCGCGCGCGTTTTCGCACGTGCCGGCGAACGCCGCCATCGTCGTGATCCACGATGCCGCCCGGCCGCTCGTCACCAGCGCGCTCATCGCGCACACGATCGATGCCGCCGTGGCACACGGGGCGGCCATCGCCGCGCTGCCCGCCACCGATACCGTCAAGCGGGCCGACGAACATCGATTCGTCACGGACACGCTCCCGCGCGGCCGGATTTTCCTTGCGCAGACACCGCAGGCGTTTCGAACGAACCTGCTGAGAGACGCGCTGGCATCGGGGATCGGGGCTGCCGAGGCGACCGACGAAGCCGCCCTCATCGAGCGCGCGGGACACGCCGTACGTCTCGTCGATGGCGATCCTCGCAATCTGAAGATCACGACCGCCGAGGACCTCGCCATGGCTGAACGCTTCGTGCACGGGCGGACGGAGTCGCGGTCGGTCGATGCGTTGACGCTGAGGATTGGCAACGGGTACGACCTGCATCGGCTCGTACCGGGACGCCGACTCGTGCTTGGCGGCGTCGCGATCCCCTTCGACAAGGGGCTGGCTGGGCACTCCGATGCCGACGCGGTGTGCCATGCCGTCACCGACGCGATCCTCGGTGCCGCAGGCGCAGGAGACATCGGCCGCCTCTTTCCGGATTCGGATCCTGCATGGAAGGACGCCGACAGCGTTGCGCTGCTCGCGCGCGCGGCGGCCATGGTAACCGCAGCCGGATATGCAGTCGTCAACGTGGACGTCGTCGTCGTGGCGGAACGTCCGAAGCTGGCGCCGCATACCGGCACGATGCGGGCCAACCTCGCCCGGGCAGTCGGGATTACTCCCGATCGGGTGAGCGTGAAGGGCAAGACGAACGAGGGCGTCGGCTCGATTGGCGCGGGAGAATCGATTGCCGTGCATGCGGTCGCATTGATCGCCCGCACGACGTGACCGTGGCCGTGGCGTGTTTGACCTACGATATCGATCGTGAGAGTTCGATTCGCTCCCAGTCCCACCGGGCACCTGCACGTCGGCAACGCCCGTACGGCGCTCTTCAACTGGCTGCTCGCGCGAGGTTCGGGCGGCACATTCGTCCTGCGCATCGAAGACACCGACGTCGAGCGGTCGACCGCCGAATCCGAACGGGCCATCCTCGAGGACTTGCGGTGGATGGGACTCGATTGGGACGAGGGCGTCGAGAAGGGGGGCGATCGCGGCCCGTACAGACAGTCGGAGCGTACGCACATCTACCGGGCGCACGCCGTCGAGTTGCTGTCGCGCGGGCAGGCGTATCACTGCTTTTGTCCGCCGGAGCAGCTCGAGATGGAGCGGTACGCCGCGCTCCGGGAGGGCCGGCCGCCGAAATATGCCGGCCGGTGTCGAGAGATCTCACGCGCCGACGCACGTGCGCGGGTCGAACACGGCGAGCCGGCCGCGATTCGTTTTCGCGTGCCTGACAACCGGACGGTCGCGTTCCAGGATGTCGTTCGCGGAGCGGTGAGCTTCAACACCGATGTCATCGGTGACCCGGTCCTGATCCGGTCGGATGGCACTCCCGCGTACAACTTTGCCGTGGTCATCGACGACGCGCTGATGGAGATCACGCATGTGATCCGCGGCGAGGATCATGTGTCGAATACGCCCCGACAGCTCCTGTTCTACGAGGCGTTCGGATGGCGCGCGCCGGCGTTTGCACACGTGTCGCTCGTGCTCGGTCCCGACCACGGGGTACTGTCGAAACGCCACGGCGCCACTTCGGTGGCCGAGTTTCGCGCGCGGGGCTACCTTCCCGAGGCGCTGACGAACTACCTCGCGCTGCTGGGATGGTCGCCCGGCGACAATCAGGAGCTGCTGCCACTCGACGAGCTCACGCGCCGATTCCGTCTGGACGATGTTGGGCACAGTGCGAGCGTGTTCGACGTCGAGAAGCTGGCGTGGGTCAATCGTCACTACGTGAAGCTTGCGGCCCCTGAGCGGCTTGCGCAGCTTGCGGTCCCGTACCTGCGGCAAGAGGGCTGGTTGTTCGAGCCGGGGGAGGCGGTGGGCGGTTTTCTGGTGTTCGTCGTTCCGGCGGCGGCCGCATCCGTGGACCGGCTCGAGCAGGTGCCCGCACGTCTGCGCTTCCTGTTCGATTATTCGGCGACGCGCGCCGTGGGCAACGACAACATCCGGACCGAAGCGACAGCGGCCCGGCCCGTGATCGGAGCGCTCGTGGACGAGCTCTCCGCCAGTCCGCCACTCACGGATCGCGACCGGTTTCGGGCGATGGTGGCCCGCGTGCGTGAGCGCACCGGACAGAAAGGGAGGCCGCTCCTGCATCCGATTCGCCTCGCCTTGACGGGAGAATCCGAAGGACTGGAGCTCGATGTGGCCGTACCGGCGATCGAGCGTGGCGCGTTGCTGGACGATGCCGGTATGCGCAGAATACCGAGTGCCAGGGAGCGCGCGGCCGCATTTCACCGCGAGCTCGGTGGGCCGTAACCCGCCCCATCACCGCCCGCCGCGACCCATGATCATCTACGGCATCAACCCTGTGCTCGAGGCGCTGCGCGCCGGTCGTGTCAGGGAACTGCGCGTGGCGGCACGGACGAGCGGTCGCGTCCAGGAGGCACTGAGTCTGGCCGGCCAGCGCGGCGTGCACGTGCGGCGTGTGCCGGCCGATGCGCTCGATCGCGACGCTCGTGGCGGTTCACATCAAGGCATGGTGGCTGTGGTGGACGACGTGAACGAGTACAGCGTCGAGGACCTGGTTCGGGACGCCGCCGGGGCTCCACTCCTTGTCGTGCTCGACGGGATTGAGGATCCGCAGAATCTGGGGGCCATTCTGCGAACCGTGGATGCCGCCGGTGCTGACGGCGTGGTGCTTCAAAGCCGACGGTCCGCAGCGCTGGGCGGCGCCGTCGCCAAGGCATCAGCCGGTGCCGTCGCACACGTTCGAATTGCAGAGGTCGTCAATATTGCCCGGGCGTTGGACGCACTGAAGGCCGCCGGCGTGTGGACTGTCGGTCTGGCCGGCGAGGCGGAGATGTCGTACGACGAAGTGGACTTCACCGGGCCGATCGCCATCGTCGTCGGCGCCGAAGGCGCCGGGCTGCGACGGTTGGTACGAGAGCGCTGCGACTATCTGGCGGCCATCCCGATGGGGGGACAGGTCGGGAGCCTCAATGTGTCTGTTGCAGCGGGAGTTACACTGTTCGAGGCGATTCGGCAGCGACGGCGACAGGCCGATGGAAACGGCGTGGGTCCGAGACGACTACGGCCCGACCCCTGAGCACGACCGCAACTCCGGCTGACGGTGACGGTTACGGCCGCGCGCGAGCGGCCGCCAGACCTTGCGAGGCTGGCACGGGAAGTGCTATGATACGCTCTTTGTCTGGCTGGCGTAGCTCAGTCCGGTAGAGCAGCTGATTTGTAATCAGCAGGTCGGGGGTTCAAATCCCTCCGCCAGCTCCAGCGGTCTGCTCGCCGCATCTGTCAGTGACGCGCCGAACACACGGATTCCAGAAACAATTGATGAATGTACGAATTGACGCATCTATCGACGCAGGGCTCGCCAATTCGTCAATTCTTCAATCCGTCAATTCGTAGATGCATTCAGGGGAGGTGGCGGAGCGGTCAATCGCAGCAGACTGTAAATCTGCCGCCCTAGTGGCTACGGAGGTTCGAACCCTCCCCTCCCCACCAAACCTCTCAGCCCTTGGCACGAGAGGGAGCTGCTCGGTTTGGTGGCGCTGCTTGTCTGGCGGCGAGCCGCGCTTCGCGCGGCGCCGCGATGGATCAGTGATCGCGCCGGGCAAGGGTGGCGCGCTGGATCGAGAAGGTTGGTGGGGAGGGCCTCCCCTCCTGTATTTGTTTGGGCGCTGCTTGTCTGGCGGCAAGCCGCGCTTCGCGCGGCGCCGCGGTGTCGGCGAGTGATTGCGCGGTCTGCCGGAACGAACGGTGCGAGGGACGTGGAAGAAGCGGGCCTGCCTCGCCGAAGCAGCGAGGAGGTAAGGCGGCGAGCTGCGTAGGCGGGAGTAACTCAGTGGTAGAGTCACAGCCTTCCAAGCTGTTGGTCGCGGGTTCGATCCCCGTCTCCCGCTCCAGCCTTCGCTCACGCACGCTGCGCCAACGTGAGCTTCGGCTCGGCAAGCCAGGCGAAGGCTGTCTCGCCGAAGCCGCGAAGCGGCGCAGGCGGACCGAGTGAACCTGGATTGGGCCGATGTAGCTCAGTTGGCAGAGCGCGTCCTTGGTAAGGACGAGGTCACCGGTTCAATCCCGGTCATCGGCTCCAACCTCCGCTCGGCGGAGACAGGCGAGCCGAGCTACGGTTGGCGAGCCAGCGAGCACATGCGGAGGTTGCGCGCCGAAGCTCGCGGGCCGTTCTAAGCGAGCGAAGGCGGGCAGCCGAAGAATACGACGCAGTCTTCACTTTTCTTGAGCGAGCGCGACACTCATGGCGAAAGAGAAATTCGATCGGTCGAAACCGCATGTGAACGTCGGGACGATCGGGCACATCGATCACGGGAAGACGACGCTGACGGCGGCGCTGACGAAGGTGGCGGCGGACAAGGGGTGGGCGA
>JBOGIR010000286.1:0-3860 GCA_050742335.1 Vicinamibacterales bacterium
CCGCAACGGGCAACGCCAGGATTGCGCCGACAATGAGCCACCGCTCGAGTACACGCCAGATCATTGTCGCCTCCTCTCCTGGTTTAACTGTTTTAACTGTTCCGGCGAGGTCCCAGACCTTGGCGCCGCCGGTGTCGAACAACTGTTGGCCGCCAACAGCTTCTCGTCGACGTTGAAGAAGAACGCCTTGTTGCTCTGCGTCTGCGTGACCTCGAGGAGCGGCGCCTCGCCGGTCACCGTGACCACATCGGTGAGCGCCCCCATGGGCAAGGTGAAGTTCAGCGTGTCTGTGATGGTGATGGTGGCGCCCGGAAGAGCAGCGCCAGTCTGATCGACCGTACTCCCGTTGAGCTCGGCGACCGCCCGCTGCCCGAACGCAGGGACGGCGGAGACGACGAAAGCTGCAGCGACGCGCAGCACACCACGGAGCATGTCGGCCTCCTCGGGTTGATCAAATAAGGGGCCGCCGACGCCGGTATGAGTGCGGGGTCTTAGCTGCGCCCGATCCTAGGAGCGAGTCGTCTGCGAGTCAAGCTGAAACGGATGGACGGCCAAGAACCCTTGAACGCCCGAAACTTGACGCGATGAGTCAAGTTTCGGGGCGTGCAAGTGACCTGGCGGGGCGCGGCTTGCCGCGACCCGCTAGAACGAGTACCGCAAGCCGAGCTGCATCGTGCGCGGCAGGTCGGCGTTGATCGCCTGCATGAAGAACGGCGACCGGCGGTCGCCGACGGGGTTGCCGAAGTTCACCCGGTCGAGCGCGTTGTAGACTTCCCAGTAGAATCCCACCGTCTGCGTCGCCATCCGGTGTTCGTAGTGCATCCGCACATCCAGCCCTATCTTGTTGTTGCCCTTGATGCCGTTCCGGATCGCGAGTCCATTGGCGTCGACGGGCGACACAATCGGCAGTGTCGCGTCATCGCGCCCTCGGACCGGCCGATCGAAGGTGGTGCTGTCACGATCGCCGTTCGCGTCGCGTCCCAGCGTTTCATTCACCGGGTTGCCGGCATAGTAGCGGAATGACGCGCCAACCCCGAGCCCGCGCCACGCCTCCCAGTTGGCGCCGCTCGTGAGCGCATGCCGGTTGTCGGTGTTCGCCCGACCATAGTCGAGCCGCGGGTTGAGATCATCGTTGACACGCTTTTCCACGATGTTGCCGCCGCCGGTGGTACTCGCATTGATATCGTGCGCGCGTGACAGGGTGTACGCGAGGCGCCCGGACCAGCGGTTGGCGAAGCGCCGCTGCAGGCTCACCTCGAGGGCATCGTAGTCGGTGTTGAATTCGGAACGCGACTGATACTGCAGCACGCGCTGGAAGTTGGTGGCGCGCGCCGCGGCCGGGATCAGGGTCCCGTCGGGATCGAACACCGAGGGGCCCGGCCGGCCGATCTGTCCATTGGGCAGCAGACGCGGCTCGTTGACGTCGACCCGGAGCGTCTGGTCCCGTCCGCGATTGCCGACGTAATCCACGGTAAGGGCCACCGTCGGCAGGAGTTCGCGCTGGATGCCTGCACTGAAGCCGATGAGGTAGCCCATGTGGCGATCTCCGTCGACGACGGGCTCAGGGTTGACAAACGTCCCGGCCGCCACCCGGTTGCGAATGTCCACCATCTGCGCCCGGCACGCCGGGTTGATGACCGCCAGTCCCTCACGGCCGTCCGGCCGCAGGCAGGGATGCGCTGGAAGCACACCCCGCAACGCGGAGTTGTCCTCGCCGGTATCGAAGATATTCGTCGGTGAGATCACGGCGTTCAGGAGGAGGTTGGAGGCGACGGCGGTCGCCTGATATTCGTAGAACTTTCCGACGCCCGCGCGGATGAGCGTCTTGTCGTTCGGGGCGTACGCCACACCAACCCTGGGCGCGAAGGCATCCTTCGTGTTCGGGATCAGGTGCTGGTAGTCGTACCGAACCCCCAGGTTCAGCGTGAGCTTGCCCGTCGCCTGCCACTTGTCGGCGACGAAGAAGTTCGTGCGCCAGTCGTTCATCTCATAGAACAGGTCACCCAATCGCATCCGGAAGCGGTTCGGATAGGTGGCCACGCTCGCGGGATCGAACGGCCGGTTGCCCGGGAATTCGAACAGCCCGAAGTAGTTGCCGGCCTGGACATTGGTGCCGCCGTTCTTGCTGGCGCCGAAGCCGAACTTCAAGGTGTGGCTTCGGGGCGTGAACGTGAACTGGTCGCTGAACCCCGTCGTCACCACGGACGCACCGCCCGGACTTTCATGCGGGCCGGCCTGATAGTCGGGATGAAGCTGCCCGGAGCCGAAGTCCAACTGATCGCGTCCCCCAAGGCCGATCAGATCACCCTCTCCTGGTCCCGAGAGCGCCCAGACCTTGTTGCCACCCGTGTCGAAGAGCGCCTGGGCGCCGACGTGCAGCTTCTCGCTGACGCGGAACACGCGCGCCTCGTTCACCATGCGGCTGCCGATCACGCCGAGCCACTGCGTGCTCCAGAAAAATTCTCCCGGTTTCGGAGCGCGTTCAATCCTCATGGCCGAGATCGTGCGCTTGTCCCGTTCGTGATCCTGGCCATCCACCGCATTGGGGTCGAACAGCGCGCGGAAATTCAGCCTGTTGGACCGGTTCAGCTCGTAGTCGAGGCGCGAAAAAATGTTGGTGGATTTGATGGGAAGCGTGACGGAGTACGAGCGTGCCAGCGGCGCGGCCTCCGCGGGATACGTCAGGTTGGCCGCCTGCTCGATCAGGAGGCGCTCGACGTTGACAAAGAAGAACGCCCTGTTCCTCATGACCGGCCCGCCGACGCTGCCGAGCGTCGTCTTGACGCCGCTGTCCGGCTTTGCTGTCCCCGCCTTCTTGGTGAAGTAGTTCGTGCCGTCCAGGTTGCTGTCCTGGAAGTAGAACGCACCTCGGCCATGGAAGGCGTTGGTTCCGCTCTTGGTGACCGAGTTCACGATGGCGCCCGTGGCGCCGCCATATTCGGCGCCGTACTCGTGCACCAGCACCTGAAACTCCGCCGTGGTGTCGATCGTCATGCGGGTCTGCGATCCCGCCCCTGTGAGCGTGCGGTCGTCGTTGTTGTACATCCCGTCGACCATGAACAGATTGCCGCCGGTTTCGCGGCCGTTGGCGCTGTACTGCGAACCCTCGAACGCGCCCGGCGCGAGATTGGGCGTCATACCTGGAACCAACGCCAACAACGCGTACTGTTGACGCCCCTGCGTCGGCAGGTTGTCAATGTCCTGCGACGTGATGTTGGCCCCGATCTGGGTCTGCGTGACCTGGATGAGCGGCGCCTCGCCTGTGACCGTGACCACATCCGTCAGCGCGCCAATCGGCAACACGAGGTTGAATGTGACCGCCTGCCCGACGAGCACCGCGATGCCGGTTCGCGTCTGGGTCTGAAAGCCCGACAGCTCGGCGGTGATCGTGTATCGTCCCGCGTTCACAGACGGGATCACGAAGCGGCCACTCCCGTCCGAGACGGCCGTTCGCACCAGGCCCGTGGCCTCGTCTGTAATGGTGACGGTGGCACCGGGTAGAAGGCTCCCGGTTTGATCGGCGACATTGCCGTTGATTTCGGAAACGCCGCCCTGTCCGAAGACGGGGACGACGCTGAGCAGGAACACCACGGCGACGCGCAGAGTACGACGAAGCATGAGCGGCCTCCTCGGGTTGTGGGTTGCGGACTGGGAACGACCGGCACCAACGACCGACGACGACCGACGCGTGGGTTCGAACGATGGGTCTACATGTCGCGTATCCTAGGAATTGCGCAGCTTCGAGTCAAGACGAAACCAGCGGGGTGTCAAGGCGAAATAGAAATGTCCCCATTCTTAGCGAAATAGAAATGTCCCTTCGTAAGAAGACAACGCCTGTGGAAGCTCGTGGAAAACTGTTC
>JBOGIR010000287.1:0-6740 GCA_050742335.1 Vicinamibacterales bacterium
TCGAGGAAACCTCGTCGGCGCCGGCCGATCGTTACCGTCTCCCCGACGGCACCGTGTTCGGCATCATCGCGTCGACGACGCGGCCGTTCTGCGAAGATTGCGACCGCGGCCGCCTGACGGCGGACGGCATGTGGTACCAGTGCCTCTATGCCACGCAGGGCCTTGACTTGCGGGGAGCCCTGCGGGGCGGAAAGAGCCCTCGCGAGTTGGGCGCGATGATTCAGTCCAGCTGGACCGCTCGCCGCGATCGTGGCGCCGAGCAGCGGCTGGCGATGCGCGACCGAGCGCCCCTCATACCGGTCGACACTCTTCGTCGCGACCCCCACCTCGAAATGCATACGCGCGGCGGGTAGTCCGTTTTTACCTCCACGGAACACCGAGACACTGAGGCCCCCGCCTCCGCCAAGGCTTCGGCGGGCAAGCCGAGTCGGCTTGGGCGCCGTAGCCGAAGGCGAAGGCGGCCGCCTCGGTGGTACGGGGAAGCAGAAAATGCGTCAGCGGCAGACCGTCACTTCCGGAAGGCGACTTGCGTCATGATTCTTGCCCACGGTGTCCAGAAACGCTGTGACGAGCGTCCTGGAAAATCGGCCCTGCTCGACATCGCCGAGCAGGTAGCCGACGGCTGTTTCCGGGGCCAGCGCCATTCGATACGGCCGATCGGACGTCAGCGCATCGTACACGTCGACGATTCCCACAATCTGCGCCAGCAGCGGCACCCCGTCCCCTCGGAGACCATCCGGATAACCGCTTCCATCGAGGCGCTCGTGGTGAGAGCGGACGATCGGACGCACGTGCCGCAACGACTGCAGCGGCGCGCAGAGCGAGTCCCCAATCTCTGTATGCCGCTTCATCAGAGCGAATTCCGCGTCTGACAGCGGTCCCGACTTCAGCAGCACCGAATCGGGCACGCCAACCTTTCCGACATCGTGCAGGTACCCGCCGCGATGCAGCGCCTCCAGGTCCTCGGACGACACGCCCAGCGCACACCCGAGCCGTACGGCGCACTGCGCAAGCCGCTCGCAATGCCCCTTGGTCGTGGGATCGCGGGCTTCGATGGTGAGCGCCAGCGCCATGAACGCCGATTCGGCCGAATCGAGGGCGTCGGTCAGCTGCTTCATCCGCAGCAGCGCCGCGACGCGTGCGCACAGCTCCTGCGGGTGGACAGGTTTGGTCAGGAAGTCGTCTGCCCCGGCCTCGATTCCCCTGATACGATCCCCGAGCTCCGACAGTCCCGTCACCAGGACGACAGGTGTGAAGTGAGTCGCCGGATCACCTTTGAGCCGCCGGCATACTTCAATTCCGTCAATCCCGGGCATCCCGACATCCATCACGACTACATCGGGCCGATGCACGCTGACGGCGTCGAGTGCCTCGATCCCATCCACCGCACTGATGACGTGGTACCCGTCTCCTGCGAGAAGTTTCTCAAACAGGGTTCGGACACTGTCCGTGTCGTCGGCCACGAGCACGTGAGGCCGCCGGACTGCTGGTGGGCCTTTCATCACAACGCGTGGTCCGATGCGGATTCAGACGCGCGGCGCAGCCGCGCCATCTGAACCCGCTGATGCAATCCATGCCGCTCCAGCAGGCGGTAGAGCGTGCGCCGGCTCATCCCCAGCAGCCGCGCCGCGGCCGTCTTGTCTCCTTGTGCAAGTTCAAGCGTGCGGACGATGTGGTCCCGCTCGACCTCGAGCAAGGAGGCTGGTGCAGCCGGGCTCAACCGGGGCCCTGCGTTCGACGAACGGGGTTCGGCAGGCGAGCCTTCCAGGCTCCGCTTCAGGGCGTCGACCGCTGCGTCGACGCTCTGGTAGCCCGTCGTCAGAACCGCTTCACACTGTGGGTTGACGTGCCGGAGCGCGCGCAAGACCTCGAGGCAGCTCACATTTGTGCCTGCGAGCGAAAGCACCGCGCGGTCATCATCGACGACGAAGATACGGGGGCGTTCGGCCTGCATGCCAAAGTGTGCGCCCCTGCCCTTCACGCCGGGGCGTGTCGCGATAACAGCAAGAGCCCCACCACCGGGCGCGCGACAGGCGCGCTGGCATGGGCAGCTATTCCAAGTAGTTGACCTGTGGTGGCTTACGACAGAACCTGGCCTCCGGACGCGCGCGGCATCGACACGCCGCGTGCGCACGCCGCACGACATATGTGCGAAGACCGCACATGTTCGAACAATCCTGAGGGGTCAGCGAATGTCCGCCCAGATCTCCTGGAGACGGCGATCCCGGCCGCAGCCATACCGGTAGAACCGGTATTGTGCTGAGTTCTTCTTGTAGTAGTCCTGGTGATAGTCCTCGGCCGGATAGAACGGTCCGGCCGCCGTGATGGCCACCACAACCGGCTGGCGGAAACGCTGCTCCATCCGAACCTTCGACGCCACCGCCGCGACCCGTTGCGCCTCGGTGTGGAAGAAGATTTCTGGGCGGTACTGATTACCGAGGTCGCAGAACTGGCGGTTGGCCACGAACGGATCGACGTTGTGCCAGAAATGCTCGAGGAGCTCCTCATAGGTGACGAGTGACGGGTCGAACATCACGCGCACCACTTCGGCGTGTCCGGTTCTGCCGCTCGACACCTGCCTGTACGTGGGATTCGACACGGTGCCACCGGTGTATCCGGATGTCGTCGACACGACACCGCGAAGCTTGTCGAAGTCTGCTTCCGTGCACCAGAAGCAGCCGGAGGCGAACGTCGCGACGGTCCGTCCCTGTTGCTCAACTTGCGAGACCGGCGCCGCGACGGCAGTCGGCGCGGCATTGATGTGCGTGATGCCCACGAAGCCGCCGCTCAACCACACGTAGGCGGCAGCCATGGTCAAAGCGGTCACGAGAATCCAGCGCTGCGGATGCATATATCGAGCTCCTTACACGTCCGGAACAAACTTGAGCGCGGTTCCGTTCATACAGTACCGCTGGCCCGTCGGCCTCGGGCCGTCGGGAAAGACGTGACCCAGATGCCCGCCGCAGCGGGCGCAGTGGACCTCAGTCCGGACCATGAAGAACTGCCGGTCGATCGCGGTTCCCACGGCGTTCTCGAGCGGCGCCCAGAAGCTTGGCCATCCGGTTCCGCTATCGTACTTCGCGGTGGAGGAGAAGAGCGGCTGGCCGCAGGCGACGCACACAAACGTACCGCGACGGGTTTCATGATCCAGCGGGCTGGTGAACGCGCCCTCCGTGCTGTGTCCACGCACCACACGGTACTGTTGGGGGGTCAGCATCGCACGCCACTCCGCCTCCGTCCTGGTGACCGGGAATCGGCGCGGTTCAGCGTTCGTCCCGCCAGGTGCTGAACGGCCGAGCCAGACCACGACCGGCGTGAGTCCGACCGTCGCCGCGATGGTAACGAAGAGCTGGCGCCGGCTCTCCATGGGTCAAGAGTACTTCAATCGGGCACGCCCCTGGCATCCTCCAGGACGATTGGAGCCCATCGTGTCAGGACGCACACACCACAAGAAAGCCGGCGAGCGCAAAGAAAAGCGGACGCGCAGCCGCAGGCGCGATTTCGAACAACCGATCGTCGCGGCGGTCGCCCCGCAACAGGCGCGCGATACGTCCAACTTCACCGACGGTGAGATCGCCGGACCTGATTGGCGTCGAAAGCTGCGGCAGCGTGGCTGGTGACAGGATACGCTACGGGCAGTGACCGACGTCATCCGCGTGGACAGGACACGTCCTGACTGCGACGCGATCTCGAAGGCGGCCGACTGCCTGCGCAGCGGCGGGCTTGTGGCCTTCCCCACCGAGACGGTGTACGGTCTGGGCGCGCACGCCCTCAGCCGCGCGGCGGTGCGGCGTTTGTTCGAAGCGAAGGGTCGGCCGCCAAACGACCCGCTGATCGTTCATGTTGCAGGCTTCGACCAGATGCCGGCCCTCGCCTCCGACGTTCCGGCGGTAGCTGCCACGCTCGCGAACCGGTTCTGGCCGGGTCCGCTGACACTCGTCGTGCGCCGCGCGCCGTCAGTCCCCAGCGAGGTCACGGCCGGTCTGGATACCGTCGCCATCAGAGTTCCCGCGCATCCCGTTGCGCAGGCGTTGCTGTCGGCCGCGCAGGTGCCCGTCGCCGCACCGAGCGCCAACCTGTTCTCGCGGCCGAGCCCTACGTGCGCCTCGCACGTCCTGGAAGACCTCGACGGACGCATCGACATGGTGCTCGACGCCGGCCCGACCGATGCCGGCGTGGAATCGACGGTTCTCGACCTCACGAGCGTTCCACCGATGGTGCTGAGACCGGGGGTTGTTGGAATCGAAGCACTGCGGGCAATCGTCCCGGACGTACAACTTCGCGGTACAGTCAGCGGCAGCGACACGGGCCCGGTGGCATCGCCGGGACTGCTCGCGCAGCACTACGCCCCACGGACCCCGATGACCCTGTATCACGGCGACGCGGTGAAGTCGGCCAGCGCATTGGTCAATGGTGTGCATGAGGCGCTCGCGGCGGGCCAGCACGTCGGCCTCCTCGTGACAACGGAAGACGCTGCTCCCTTCCGCCACCTGCCCGTTGTCATCGCCGAGCTTGGGTCAGAGAAGGACGTGGAAGCCGTCGCAGCGCGTCTATATGCGGCCCTTCGCGAGCTCGACACCGGCCGGCTCGACATCATCCTGACGCGCGACTTCCCCGAACAGTCCGGACTGTGGTGCGCCGTGCGGGATCGTCTACGGCGGGCGTCGGCGCGACACGTGAAGAGCAGCTGACGCGCGTCTTCCCCTGGATGAAGTGCCGGGCACACGCCTTGCGACATCCATTGGCGTGCCTAAGACGACGATTGCGACGTCGACGGCTCTGCGGGATCAACTCGACCGCCTGGCTGGGTTCGCACCGACCGCGTGGCCTGTGCTGAGCCTGTATCTGGACATGCGGCCCGACCAGAACGGGCGCCGCAACTATGACGCCTTCCTCCGGAAGGCGCTCCCGGAGCACAGCCGCGCGCTCCGCGCCGACGCGCGAAAGAGCTTCTATCGCGACGCCCGGCACATCCGTCAATACCTGGAGACCGCGGTGCCGGCCTCCACGCGCGGACTCGCGCTGTTTGCGTGCGCCGCCGCAGATAACTTCTTCGAGGCCATTCAACTCGACGCGTCCTTCGACATGCACGAACTGTTCGTCGATGCGGTTCCCCACCTCTATCCGCTCGCCCGGTTGAACGACCAGCATCCGCTGTACGCCGCGCTGCTGGCCGACACGAATTCCGCGCGGCTCTTCGTGTTTCGCCTCGGCCGCCGCGACGTCCACGAACGCGTGACCAACGTCAAGACTCGCAGAAGTGCGATCGGCGGGTGGTCACAGGCGCGCTATCGGCGACACTGCGAGAATTTCCACCTCCATCACATGAAGGAAGTCGTGGCCGTTCTCGATCGTGTCGTCCGCGCCGAGGCGATCGGCCAGATCGTGATCGCTGCCGACGACGCCGCACGTCCGTTCCTGATGGCACAGCTTCCGAAGCACCTCCTGGACAAGGTCGCCTGTGTGCTGCATCTCGACATCAACAGCCCGGAGCACATCGTCTTGGCTGAGACGCTCGAGGCATTGCGACTGCGCGACGCCGACATCGACGCCGAACGCGTCAGGGCGATGGTGGGTGCGCACGCCGCAGGCGGACTGGCCGTCGTCGGGCCGGAAGCCACGTTGGACGCGCTGGCGAAAGGTCAAGTCGAAGAGCTGTTGATCGGGACGCAGCCCGACCGGATCAAGCTCGCCGGTCAGCTCGTCGCACGTGCCCAGCAGAACGCCGCGAGGGTACGTTTCGTCGAAGACCCGGCGTTGCTGAAAAATGTCGGAGGCGTGGGCGCGATCCTGCGGTTTCGGATTTGACCCCGGAGATCACTTTGCGTGGAGTAGCGAACGTTGTCGTTCACGCTTCTCACTTCTCGCTTCTCGGTTCGTGTTCAGGTTCGACTCGCGTCCGGCTAAAGCCGGACACTACGTACGAAAGTACGGAGACATACGTAGTGTCCGCCTTCAGGCGGACGGAACGCAGAACGAACCGAACGTGAACGCGAACGGAGCGGTGAGAACCAGGCAGGCAAACACCGATGAGCAGACAGAACAGGGCGAACAGAGACCGCTACATGCAGGCCGGACGCCTGACGCCAGACGATCTGGCGCGTGAGCGGCGGCGGCAACGCCGTCCGGAGTGCTATCCGACGCGCGAACCTGTTACGAACCGGGCGGCCGATCGCGCTCCGACGCGCCGCGTCGAACCGGGATCCAGCCGTCGTCAAAGCGGGCGCGCAAAATGAGCGTGACGACGGCGCCGTAGCTGCGGACGCCCTCCTCGACGCGGTTGGCCTTCAGGTAGCGGTCGTAGAGGCGCCATCCAGCGTCCCGCAACCACGGCCACTCGCCCCGGCGGATGCGAGCGACGCTGGCCTCGATGTCACCTCGCGGACCGGCGGCGAGCGCTCCGGTGATACGCGCGCGCTCCGACGGATTGACTTCGCCGCTCACTTGCCAGAACAGCGCCAACCACCCGCTGTACTGGGCGGGGGTGTCCGCGTGCAGACACGTCAGCCATCCGACGAAGCTCGCTTCGGATTCATCGGCGTACCCCGCGAGATGCGCCCACTCATGCGCGGCCACGAACGGGCGCTCGAACGGCAGCAGGTCGGGATTGACGAGCACTTCCAGACCGAACGGGTTGATCATGCCGTCGACGCTCGTCCACCGGAAGTACGGACCCAGCAACGACCGCTTCAGACGTCCTGGTTCGGAGGGCCGGGCATCGCTCAGCGTGCGCTGGACCC
>JBOGIR010000288.1:0-2197 GCA_050742335.1 Vicinamibacterales bacterium
GACGGCCCTGGCAGGCGGCCGAGGCAAACGTGGTGAAGTCGCCGGCCAGCATCGCCGGCGTGGGGACGAAGGTGATGAGATCCGGCGGCGTCTGACGGGTTCTGGTACCCTGATAGCCGAAGAAGTAGAACAGCCTGTCACGGACGATCGGCCCGCCCACCGTCCCGCCATACTGGCTGCGCTTCAGACCATCGTCGAACCGCTTGCCGTCGGGACCAATCGCCGCAAACGGGCTGGTCGCGTTGAAGCGCTTGTCGCGCAGGAACTCGAAGAGGTTCCCGTGCAGCACGTTCGTGCCTGATTTCGTCACGGCGGCCACGGATGCGGCCGATCGCATCCCGCTCTGCGCGCCGAGGCCGCTCGCGGCGACGCGGAATTCCTGCACCGCGTCGGGGAAAGGAAACGGCAGGCTGGCGGAGTTCTGTGGATCGTTGTGGACGGCGCCGTCGAGCGTATAGGCCACGCCGAACTGAAGCCCCCCGGCGACCGAGATGTTCACGCCGCCTTGAAAGTTCCGGCTGTTCGGGCGCCCCACTTCCACCGCCGCGCCGGCTGCCATGATCAGATCGGTCACCTGGCGCCCCTGGAGCGGGAGCTCGACGATCCGCTCCTGGTCGATGACAGCGCTGATACCGGCGCTCCTCACGTCCACGATGGGCGCGGCCGCCTCGACCGACACGGTCTCTTCAATGTTGCCGACCGCGAGCGACGTATTGATCGTCGGCCTTGCATCGACCTGGAGCACGATGCCGGTCTGGACGTAGGTCCGGAACCCCTGCAGCGAGACTTCCAGCCGGTACGGGCCGATTGGCAGGTTCGGCATGACCCACGCACCCGTCTCGTCGGTGACCACGGTCCGCGTGAAGCCCGTATCCGTTCGCGTGGCGGTCACGGTAACCCCAGGCAGCACGGCACCGCTCTCGTCGATGACGCGGCCGTTCAGCTCTGCTGTGGCCTGCGCCCACGCGGGCGAGCCACTGAGAAGACCAACGAACGCGCAAATGATGACGACGTGGAACGTGCGTTTCATGTTCATGGCCTCCACCAGTCAGGCGTCGCCTGCGACCGCTGGGGCAGGAGTCGCGTCCCATCCTGCTTGACGACCTTGCCCAGCCACGCGAACGGTTGGCCTGAAATCGCGAATCCCTCGATGGTAATCACCTCGCCGACGCTCAGGGAGTCCTGCGTAAAGCCTTGCCCTTTGCATTCTTTGTCTCCACGGAATCGAGCTTCAGGGTATCACCCTCGCGCCAGTTCTGCTCCGTCACCTTCTTCAACGTCGATCCGGGAAACCATCGATTGGCGTGGAAGCCGCGCGGATCGACATACCCGATGGACCTGACCGCACAAATGCTCGAGTACTCCGGTGTGGCATCGCGCTAACGGCCGCCGCATCGTGCGGCCACGCGCTCTGTAATCTCGTCGCTCGTCGGCGGGTTCTCCTCGAGACCGAGCGCGTGCAGGAACTCGTGAATGAGGATGATCTCGGCTGCTTCGCGATTCCGCTTCCTGAACTCCCGGCCGCACACGCGAATGACCCGAGAGCCATGTTGTGTGAACGCCATCGCCGTGCCCGCCCGACAGTGCGGTGCCGTGCGATCGTCGAAGAACCGCAACAAGGCCAACGCCTGGGCCGGACTTCTGCCGCTGGCGAGCAGTTTCGTGTCCAGCGGCCGGCCGGCGTCGTCCGTGAAGTCGGATAACACCTCCCGGCAGCCGGGCCGCGCGAGACGCGCGCTGGCACCCTCGACCGCACGCCGTACAGCCAGTTCAGCCTCCCCTTCGTTGAATCCGATCAGTACGGGCGTCTGCGCGGTTGCGGGCCCGGGCATCGCCATCAGGATGGCCGCGCCGGCAATCACGGCTTTCGCGGTGCTGTTCACGGTGACCCCCCTTCCGGTTCGTGCTGACCGGAACGCGGGAATCACCGCGGAACTGCGTCATATCTCCTCGAAGGGCCCCAAGCTGGCGTACAATCGCCCCCATTCGGCACCACCGAAATCCGGACCATGTCCGAACAGACTGGCGGCGTGTCCGTCGACGTCAGCGCCTTGCTCCAGGCGTGGGGACGCGGCGACCTGCGCGCGCGTGACCAGCTGACGCCTCTTGTCTACGGCGAACTGCGCCGCCGGGCCGCCGCCTACCTGCGCCACGAGCGTCCAAACCACACGCTGCAGCCGACCGCACTGGTCCATGA
>JBOGIR010000289.1:0-8927 GCA_050742335.1 Vicinamibacterales bacterium
GCCCGATCGTCGTCTCGATCACCGGATCCTCGTCATGGCTTCGGCGGGATCTCGCCATAGCTCGCCGGTACCATTCCCCAGGCGGGCGGAGGCGGACCCGCCGCCAATCTCGGCGCGGATTTCGTACGGTCCAACGCGATCGCCGGCGTGCAAGGTCATCGGGGCGACCAAGCGCCGATCCGCGTCCCGGAGGTCACAGTCATTGGGACGGGCAGATTGTGCCACAGAGCGCGCCACGCCGCGCGCCGACGGGCGTCAGCTCGATTGGCGACGCGACCGGTGTCTGTGGCTGGCCGGGCCGGAGCCAGGAACCAGGCGCCATGGACGGACCAAGAACGAGGAACGAAGCACCAGGCACTGACGACTGTTTGTCACATCAAGGCCAATCATTCGTGCCATCGAGCGCACGAAGGTAAGCCGCCACGCGGCGCTGCGGATCGCCCCCGGCCAGCAGATCGCTGATCACCGCGACGCTCGACGCCCCGGCGGCGATCACCTGCGGCGCGTTCTCCAGCGTGATGCCCCCGATGGCCACAACGGGCACGCCTCGCGCCATCTGAACGGCCCTTGCCACGAGCTCCACACCGACAGCCTCATAGCCCGTCGCCTTTGTACGCGTCCCGAACGCGGGTCCAATCGCAATGTATGTGACAGGCTCCTGAATGGCAGTCTCGATCTGCGGAACCGTGTGCGTGGAATAGCCGATGACGGCGTCCGGTCCCAGCAGCCGGCGCGCCGCCGCCGGTGGTAGATCCTCCTGCCCGACGTGCGCCCCCGCCGCGCCTGCTAGGAGCGCGAGGTCCACCCGGTCGTCGACGATCACGCTCGCACGGTACGACTCCGCCGCGCGAACGAGATGGTCGGCGTGTTCGAGAAACGCGCCGGACGGTAGCTGCTTCGCGCGTAGCTGGATGACCCGCGCGCCACCGTCAAGGAAGGCCTTGGCCAACGCTGCGACCTCCCAGCCAGCACGAGCGGCGACATCGACATCGAGGATCGCGTGAAGGCGAGGAACACTGCTGTTCTGCAGTTACACAGCCTCCGCCAGGTTTCCCGGCTTCGCTTTCGGCACGAAGCGTTCCATGAACGTCGTGTCGATGTGCCCGGCGACGAAATCGAGATCCGCCAGAATCTTCAGGTGCAGTGGCACGGTCGTCTTGATGCCTTCGATGACCGTCATCTCGAGCGTGCGGCGCATGCGCGCGATCGCTTCCTGCCGATCGCGCCCGTGAGTGATGATCTTGGCGAGCAGCGAGTCGTAATACGGAGGGACGGTGCACTCGGCATGGGCGAAGGTGTCGATGCGCACCCCCGGACCACCTGGCACGCTGAACCCGTGGATCACGCCCGGCGACGGCGAGAACGTTTCGGGATCCTCCGCATTGATGCGACACTCGATCGCGTGCCCCGTGAAGGTGACCTCGCTCTGCTTGAACGAGAGCCGTTCCCCCGCCGCAATCCGGATCTGCTCCTTGACGATGTCGATGCCGGTCACCATTTCGGTGACGGGATGCTCCACCTGCAGGCGCGTGTTCACCTCCATGAAGTAGAACTTCCCTTCATCATCCATCAGGAACTCGAACGTCCCGGCATTCGTGTACTGCACGGCTTTGGCGGCGTCCACGACGACGCTGCCCATCTTGCGGCGCACCTTGTCGGACAAGCCGATCGACGGCGATTCCTCGAGGACCTTCTGGTGGCGCCGCTGAATGGAGCACTCGCGCTCTCCGAGGTGCAGGAGGTTCCCATGATGGTCGCCGAGCACCTGGAACTCGATATGTCGGGGGTTCTCCAGATACTTTTCGACATAGACGTCGCCGACACCGAACGCCGCCTCCGCCTCGCGCTGCGCGGTTCGGAAGGCGTTCGACATGTCCGGCGGCGTCCGCACGACGCGCATGCCCCGGCCGCCGCCGCCGGCCACCGCCTTGATGATGACCGGATAGCCGATGTCCCTGGCCGCCTTGAGCGCCTTCTCCTCATTCTCCACCGGACCGTCGCTGCCCGGCAGCATCGGGACGCCTGCCTTCTTCATCGCGCGCCGCGCCCTCGCCTTGTCGCCCATCAACTTGATGACGTTCGGGTCGGGACCGATGAACCGGATGTGGCAGGCCTCACACACCTCGGCGAGGTACGAGCTCTCGGCGAGAAAGCCGTATCCAGGATGAATGGCGTCGGCGCCCGTGATCTCCGCGGCGCTGATGATCGCCGGCACGTTCAGGTAGCTGTCGGCGCTGCGCGGCGGGCCGATGCACACATCCTCGTCGGCGAAGCGCACGTGCAGCGAGTGCTCGTCGGCCTCCGAATAGACGGCGACGGTACGGACGCCCAGCTCCCGGCACGCGACGATCACGCGGAGCGCGATTTCGCCGCGGTTCGCGATCAGGATTTTCTTGAACATTGGAGTTCAACCACGAGAATCAACCACGAATTTCACGAAGAACGCGAAGAACACGAACCTCTAATACTCTCGTGCCCTTCGTGTTCATCGTGCCCTTCGTGTTCATCGTGCCCTTCGTGGTTCCAAGGTCAAGCGTCTCCGTGTCTCTGTGTCTCTGTGGCCCGTGATCAGTGAACATCGACGCTATACAGGTCGAATCGCAAACAGCCGCTCTCCGTATTGCACGGCCTGCCCGTTGTCCACATACACCTTGACCAGCTCGCCGTCGATGTCGGCGTTGATTTCGTTCATGAGCTTCATCGCCTCGATGATGCAGAGCACGTGTCCCTTCTTCACCATGTCGCCCACGTCGGCGTACGGCTTGGCTCCGGGCTCCGACGCACGATAGAAGGTTCCGACGATCGGTGATTTCACGACCGCAAGCTCCATCTCCTCGTCGGGTGGCGACGGCTCCGGCGCGGGCGGTGCGCCCGCAGTTGCGCCACCTGGCGGTGCCGCGGGTGGCATCGCCACATGGCCGTGCTGAGGGTATGGCGCCGTGGGCACCCAGTGTCCCCCCGCCTGCTTGCGGAGGCGCAGCTTGACATTGTCGCGCTCGAGCTCGAACTCGCTGAGCTCGTGCTCGCGCATCATCTCCAGGATTCGGGTGATGTCGTCGAAATCCATCAGATCATTTACGGATTGACGGATTTACGAATTGACGAATTGACGGACTTGGAATGACGCCTCGGCCGGGTTCTGAATCCGTAGATCCGCAAATTCGTGAATCCGTAGATTCGTAAATTCGTAAATTCGTCAATTCGTTTCATCCAAGGATCTGCAGCTCACGAGGCACCTGTGTCAGCACCTCGCACCCCGTCTCCGTCACCAGCACGTCGTCCTCGATCCGCACGCCGCCGAAGCCAGGGAGGTACGCGCCGGGCTCAATCGTGAACACCATGCCAGGCGCGAGTGGCACCGACGGCACGTCGGCGCGCGGCCAGGTGATTCTGGGCTCTTCGTGGACGTCGAGGCCGAGCCCGTGTCCGGTACCGTGGCCGAAGGCAGCGCCCAGACCCTGCGCCTCGAGAACCTGGCGGGCTGCGGCATCCACTGCCGTTGTCTCCACGCCAGGCCGCACAGCAGCAAGGGCAGCGCGTTGTGCGTCGTACACGGCCGTATGAAGCCGGCGGGCCTCGGATGACGGCGGCCCGATCGTCACGGTCCGGGTCAAGTCGCAGCAGTATCCGTCCAGGACGCCCCCGAAGTCCAGCATCACGAGGTCACCTGGCGACAGGATCCGCTCACCGCTGCGGTAGTGCGGAAGCGCAGAATTCGGTCCGGAGCCAACGATCGTGTCGAAGGCGAGGCGTTCGTAACCGGCGAAGCGCATGGCCGACTCGAGGACGCCCGCCACGTGACGTTCGCTGACACCCGCTTGAACGCCTTCGAACGCTACGCGGGCGACATCCGCGAGCCGCCGCGCCGCCTCGCGAAGGGTTGCGATTTCCGATGGGTCCTTGATCAGACGTGCCCGTTCGACCACGCGCTCGGTTGACCGGAACGAGATCGCAAGGCGACGCCCTTCGGCGGTTGTCCGCCACCATTCGTACTTCGCCACCGTCACGTGCGCAGCTTCGAATCCGACGGCTGACGCGCCGATCTCCTCCAGGCACCCAAACAGCGCTTCGTCATAGCTGGCCGGCACATCCCACGTGCGAAGGTCAGGACAGGCCGCCGGCGACTCCTGCAGCATCCGCACCGCGTCGCGGTACCTGAAATCGACGAGCAGGTGAACCCGGTCGCCCGTGACGACCAGGATGCCCGCCGAGCCGGTGTGGTTGCTGAGGTAGCGAATGTTCGCAGCGTCGGTGACAACGAGCGCGTCAACGCTCAACGTGTCGAGCGTCTCCCGAATACGCGCATGGCGCGCTGCGAGGCGATCCGATGCTGGGAGCGTCACGTCAGATGGATGTAGGGTCTCTCGGACTGCGGTCAGCGTCGCTGTCTTTGTAGCTTGACGACCCAAGCCCTGTCTGTCAATTGGTGAAAGGGACTCGCGCGGCATCCGGCACGCGATCGACTGTTCGACCGCTTTGCTGTTTGGACCTAGACGTTTTGAACGGCCAGAATCTGCACCAAATGAGTCAAGTTTCTCGCCTGCCGTTCAAGACGTCTCGCCCGCACGGAGTGCGGGCAAGCAGACACTGCCCTAGCGAGGCGGAGCCACATGCTCGGTGGTCTGAGGCGCAGCCTCGCTAGAGTTACTTCAGTTGATGATCACGACACCGAGGCAGTGAGGCACCGAGGCGAATCATTAGAGTTTCTCGGTGTCTCGGTGTGCCGTATTCACTATCAACACAAGCGTTGGTGGCCGCTATGGGACGGCACTGCTCAGAACCGCAGCCGCAGTCCGACGCCTGTCTGGATGCCGCCGGCGTTCACTTCTCTGAAGGTGCGGTCCGCGGAAGGCAGGCTGACGGTCGCGCCCGCGTACTGAACCAGCACGCCGATGCCCGCGTGGCGGCTAAAGAAGAGCGCCACATCGCACCCCACGTTGAATCCCAGCGCGGATTCAGTCTCCGTCGTCGTCGTCTGACCGCTGAAGAGCGCTTCGTCGTATGGATACTCCTCGGTGTACGTGATGTTCACGACCATGCCCTGGTCGACCCGGAACCACGAAGGCCCTCCGAACAGCGACAGCTGCAGTCGCTCGCTGACCGGCACGACACCGCGCGCCTGAACGTGCAGCGACAGCTCTTTCCTGTCGAGCCCGGTGATGTGACCGCCCACCGCCCGCGGACGATTGAAGAAGAATGGGTGCGGCACCGATCCCGTCAGCACCGCTGGCGTAGACCGCGAGGACCTGCTCACGCCCCCACCGACGCTGAGCCAGCGCCAGACGCGCCCGCCGCCGGAGACATCGAAGGTCGGACCCGACGTCACGTTGTATTCCGTGTCGAAGCGCCCGTCTTCCGCGTTCTGGCGGAACACGACACCATCGCGGAAGTCATCCGACGTCGCCTGATAGCCGCTATTGACCGACAGGAAGACCCGAGAACCGGGATCCGTCGTCTGCGCGAAGGCACCAGAGGTCGCGCCGAGGAAGACGACCGCGGCGACCGTGGATACTCCACTCCTCATCATTGCTCCTCAGAAGACGCCCACGGCCGTCCACGCTTGCGTGACAGCCCGTTCCGGTGCGCTCCCGGCGCCGTACAGATCCCGCGCCGCCTGAATCGTCGCCGCGCGCGCCGTGGAAAACGTTGCAGATGCCGGCAGCATGAACACGAACGCGCGATAGAACGCCTTTTCGATCTGTTCCCGATTCGCGATGCCGACGCCCTGGACCCACAGGTTCGATGTGCGGTTCGGACCGCCGACCACCGCGAGATAGAAGGCGTGGTTCGCGATTCCTGAGTTGACGTGCACGCCGCCGTTGTCCTCCGGACCGGTGTAGCGCAGGCTGTAGTGATCGGGATCACCGAACGCGCCTGGGTTGCTCAACGACCGAAAGCCGTGCTGCTGCGCCCCGCGCATGTCGCGGACCGTGTCCTCGCCCATGATGAAGTCGGCTTCCCCACGCCCTGTTCCCATCGGCTGGTGAAAGAACTCGACCGACGTGCCCATGATGTCGGAAAAGGCTTCGTTGAGCGCCCCCGACTCGTCGAGGTAGATGAGGCCGGAGGAGGAATCGGTGACCCCGTGCGTCAGCTCGTGCGCCACGACGTCGAGCGACCCGGCGAAGTAACCCAGGTTCTGGCCCGTGGACGCCAGCACGTACTGCGGAGGGATACCGTTACCGAAATACATCAGGCCTATGCCGCCGGGCCCGCAGATGTCGCACCAGAACGCATTCGCCGCCAGGAATGCGAGATCCGAGGGGAGCGACAGCGCACCCTGTTGCGACACGCCGTTGATCACGGCAACGATTGACCGGTCGCGGCCGTCGAGGCCGCGGCGGCCGTGGCGCTTGAAGAAATAGTCGTAGGTCCAGCCGATGTGCGCATGCGCATCGACCGCGACGGCGTCGGTCCAGTCGTTGTCGGAGTCGCTCGCGATATCCGACACAAAAAGCGGCCTGTCCCCGAAGATCACTTCGACGGCACGCATGACGTCGCCGCGCATGTCGTAGGTCGTCAGAACAGGCGGCCGATGCTGGTCATCCGTCACGAAGGCGCCCGCCATTCGTAGAACGGAGAGCTTCTTGACGTCGCCGAGCACGCCTCGGCCGCTGCCTATCGCCGCCTGCGTCTGGATCTCGGTATAGCGTGAGACCTCAGCACCGGAGTTGGCATCGACGAACACGCGGAACACGGTGTTGTCCCCAACGACGACGGCCGTGAATACAAGCTGATGCTCGCCCGAGGCGAGCGGCAGAATGACCAGCTCCGGCTCACGAAGCAGCCTGGCACCGTTACCAGCCAACGCGAGCACTCGATCCCGCGCCTGCGACAGCGACAGCCGCGGCTCGACCGAGATGGTGGGCTCGGGCGACAGCGCCCCGAACAGCCACTGCGTCACACCGCGCTCGGAGTCACGCACCGCCTCCGCGCCCCAGACGCGCACGCCCTCGTGGAACTGCTGGAACCGTTCGATGGTATGGGTCGGCAGCGCGGGGTCCCGCACAACCTGGCTGGCGCGCAGCGCCCCACCGCGCGTCGCCTGCGATATATAGGCGTCCCAGGTGCGCACCTCGGCGGCGGCCGTTGCATGAACGGGCAACATCGAGGGTTGCTGCGCCGAGCCGCGTTCGTGGACGACGAACACGACGGCTGCCAGTGCCAGCGCAGCGCCCGCCACTCGTCTCATATCTGCTCCTGAATCCCGTCTGTGCTGCTTGCACTGACAGGACGCTCGTGTCGCGCGCGGCCGCTGGGCGTCAACGAGGTCCTGGCCACACGAAGAAGGGCCCAGATCATGGGACGACCGTCACTGACACGGTCTTTGTTGACTGCCGGCCCAGGCTGTCCGTGATGGTGAGCGTCGCGACAAACGTGCCCGCTGAACCGTACTGCACCACGATCGTGGGGACGGCCCCGCTGTCTTGCGGCGCGCTGCCATCCCCCTTGTCCCACAGGTAGCTCAGAATCGTTGCACCAGCTCCCACTGTTGAAATCGATCCGTTGAACGTCACGTTGGCGCCAACGGATGGACTGCTGGGAGACACAGTGAAGTTTGCGACAGGCGCCGCGATGGTGTGCCCCACGCTGACGCTCTTCGCAGCTCTCCCGGCCTGACCGAGGTCGTCGAAGGCTGCAACGGTCGCGACGTAGATCCCGACCGTTGCGTAGATCTTGGTCACGGTCGGCGTCGTCGTCACTTGCGTGGTGCCATCACCGAAATCCCATTCGTATCGCTGAATGCTATGACCGCTTGCCGGCGTCGCTCTAGCAGTGAACACGGCCTGTTGATTCACGAACGGCGGATCTGGCGCAACCTCGAGCGTCACAGCAGGCGGAGCTACAGAATTGACGCTGATGGTTCTCGCCGCGGACGCAACGGAACCGGCCGCGTCGGTCACGACGAGCGTGACGGTATATACGCGTCCGACGCTGTAGGTGTGGGAGGCGATTCGCCCGAAGCCTGACGATCCGTCGCCGAAATCCCAGTTGTAGCTGCACGCATCCATGCACGGACGACCTTCGTCGAACACCCCTGCTGTCGGCCTGCCGGTGGAATCGACGGTTCCCGATGCGTCGAACCTCGCTGCAGCGCCCACCTCAGGCGGATCGGGAATCACGGTGAAAGGCGGCGTTGCGAATGTCGGTGCGCCCGTGTTGGACGGACCAGTGAAGGCAATCACGAGTGTCCGCGGTGCATCGTTTCGGGCATCGCTGCCGACGGGGGTGACGAAGATCACTGCTGCGTTCCCAACAGTTCCGACGGGCGGCGCCGTGAACGTGGACGACGCCTGGCCGCTGCTATTGGTGACGACATCCGTTTCTGAGAGCGTCCCGCCGCTCGACGACACGCTCAGTCGCTGACCGGCGACCGGTCGGCTCGAAGCGTCGCGGACTGTAATCCTGATCACCGACTGGGAGCTTCCATCGCGCGGCAACTGATCCGGCGTTGCGCTCAGCGTCACCGACAAACCGAACTCCGACGGGCCGGTCAGTGCCGGGGCGGCCCCGTCGTCGAGCGTACAGCCGCCAATGGCCAGAACCGCGGCAAGCGCGATGATCGTCCTCATAAGCCTCATCCCTAGTCAGGATCCGCGAAATCGCCGAACTGCACGCCGATCGTGCCTGTGACAGAGAGATCGTTCCCGGCCTGATCGCGGCCGAAGAAGGTCACCTCCGCAATCGTCGAGATGACGACAGGGTTGAAGACGAGCGCCCCCAGTGGAGCTTCGCCCTTCGCTACGTGCCGGATCAGCTCGAAGGACTGCGTCGCGAATCCCAGAGGCGGCACCGTAAAGGTTCCGGCGGAATCGAATGGATACGGCACGTCGACGCCGGGCGTATTGCGACCGTCGGCTCGCCGGAATGTCACCCGATAGCGCATGATCGTGACGGAATTGACCGGAGTCGGCGCGGTCCCGACA
>JBOGIR010000290.1:0-1942 GCA_050742335.1 Vicinamibacterales bacterium
CCTTCACGCAACCTAACGTCTGCGAATGAGCCGCGCGGCATCGAGATGCACCGGCCGCGTCGGCTCCATTCGCGGTTAGACGCCTGTAGCGACTTTCATGGCCTGACTTCGTACAGGCTATTGAACGGATTCTCCATTGGCACACGCCGCACGGCAGTGAAGCCTGCCTCCTCGCACAATTCCCGCATTTTCGGCTCATGGAGGCCAACGGTTCCCAGCCCGACGCCTCCGTTCGCAAGTGAGGTGGTCATGCAGTAGAGCACGCTGAAGCCATGAAACATGGCACCGAGCGGCCCCGCGTTGTCCTCGAGCCTGTCCGAGCAATTGATATCCAGGCATACGTAGATGCCGTCAGGACGGAGCGCGGGGATGTCCCTCCGGCTGTTGAAATTCAGCGGCGGCTCGGTTGACGACTACGCGATCTGTCGCTCCTCCTGAGCGCAGAGACCGAGCTGTCGGTCGCGTGCACGAAGCGCGGCGACGAGCGTCGGCATGTCAGCATATCCCTTCAACCGACGGAAACCCTTGACGGCCTCTAAGACGCCGGCCGCAACCCACCGCAGCATCATCTGTCCGCCGCGCCAGCGCTTGACGTTGCGCTTCACGTGACGTGTGCGACTGAGCAAGCGCTCGGCTGCATTGGTGGTGGCCAAGGATCGACGCAAACGAGCCGATAGGTTCAGCGTGAGGACGGTGAGTGTCTCGTCGAGGCCTTCACGCACGCTCTCGGCGGCACTGGGATGTTCGGTCTCCAAGCGCCGCGCGAGATCGAGTAACAACCGTTGGGCGGTCTTCACGTCAGCGCTCTGGTAGGCGCGTCGCAGGATGGCCTGGGCCCACGGCCGCTGGCGGTCATTGAGATACTCGAGGATGTTCCGGGTCTTGTGGACTTGACAGCGCTGGACGAGGGCCGCGTCCCCGAAGGTCGCGCGCACCGCCTTGCGCAGGGCCTTCGAGCCATCGAGGATGACCAGCAGGCTGCGATCGGTGGGGAGGCCGCGACTCTGGAGATTGGCCAGCAGACCCTGGCACACGGTCGCATTCTCGGTCGAACCGTCCCAGAGTCCGAGTGCGTGTTTCTGGCCGTCCGCGGCAATGCCCAGCGCGACGATGAGGCAGTGATCCCCGAGATGGACGCCGTCGATCAGCAACGCGACGAGATCGAGGGCGTCTAACGGCGCGCTCTGCCAGGCCGCGAGCTGTGCCGTCGTGCGGGCCACGAAGCGGCGGCTGACGGCGCTCTTGCTGGTGCCCCGGCTCTCCATCGCAGGCCCGAGCGGTTCCAAGCTCCGCGCATACTGACGCGTGGCCACGCCCACCAGCATCTGCTCGACGACCCGGCGATTGAGCGGATCAGTGGCCGCCATCGTCTGAAACGTCGGCAGCGCGACCTCGCCAGCCGCCGTCCGCACACGCGGCCGCTGGATGGCGACCTTCCGGCCACCCAACACCACTTCGCTCTGCGTCGTGCCAGCCCGACTCGCCGGCCGATCGGGCTCGTGCGCATATCGCGGGCCGCAGATGGCGGTCCGATCCTCTTCGAGCATCTTCGTGAACACGCGCATTCCAGATCGCAGCGCCAATTCCAACAGCTCGGTCTTCGTGTCGACCAGCAGATCCACCAGTGGCACGTGGCGCAGCGCCGATTCAGCTTGGGGAACGGGTGGGGCTATGCGAGACTTCGTCTTCATGGCGGCTCCTTCTGTGAGGCCTTGGCCTCGGGCTTAGTCACCACTCGTGTATCACGAGCAGTGAGGAGCCGCCGCCTTCAATTTTCAACAGCTACTGGGAGTGCGCCGGAGCACTGACGAGGGACAGGCGGGTGCGAGTCCCGCCCGACCAGAGTCGTAGCGGACCGGTCCGAACCGAGTCTTGCGGGCGGCGTGGCAACGCGAGGACCGAAGCGTAGACAGGGGTCGTGTGGGGAGCGGAAAGATACCCC
>JBOGIR010000291.1:0-9381 GCA_050742335.1 Vicinamibacterales bacterium
CGCGGAATTCAAGGCACAGATCGCCGACTATCTGAAAACCTCCGAGCCGCAATTCCCCAAGACGCTCGACGAGATCGTCGCGCGTGCCAACGATCCGAAAACGGGCTACCGCAGTCCGGAGAAAGCAGTCGCACTCAAGTACACGGCGTCGGTAGCGCTCGACTTGACCGATCCCTCCTACATTGCCGCCAAGAACGAGGCGCTCGTGTCGACGAAAGCCGCGGTGATGGCCCTCTTTGAAAAATACCAGCTAGATGCGATCGTCTATCCAACGTCGCCGCGTCCGGCTCAGTACATCAAGCCCGATGGCCTTCCAGCGCCGACGGACAGTCCGACGAACCTCGCCAATGAGAGCGGTTTTCCCGATCTGATCGTGCCCGCTGGCGTGGCGTGGTCGGGCTTGCCAGTGACGATTTCTTTCTTCGGCCGGGCGTTTAGCGAAGGGCAGTTGCTTGGTTACGGCTACGATTTCGAGCAGGCCACGAAGGCGCGCGTGTTGCCGAAATACACCCCGGCCCTGCCAAGCGACGTTATTGGAATGACAGTGGCCGGCAAGAACCCGTAGGCGCGTCGGCCCAGCGAGTCGGCACGAGTCGGGCTCCATTACCGCGCGATCGCCGTGGAGGCCAACACGGATCTGGTGTGGTTTTGGATCGGGTCACACGCGGAGTACGACAAGCTCCTTGGTCGTCCGGCTTCACAGGAGCTCGACACTTCGAACCGATGCTCAAACGGTCTGACTCTGAATTTTTCGGCGAAACTCCAGGGGTGCGGCAATGTCATGGAACACTTCACGGACGCCGCCCGTTCCGCTCAAGGTGACGGAGCCGTAGTTGAACATGCGGCCCATGATGCTCTGATCGACCGCGATCGCCTCCACCTGCCGCAGGAGCAGCTCCAGCGTCCGTCGCTGAACAAGGCCGACCTTGACGATCACCCGTTTCGTGGTCACGCCGAACTCAGACGTCTTGTACGCGATCCAGGCCGGCAGTGACATCACCAGCCCCACAACGGAGACGAGAGCCCCAACGGTCGGCTCGACAGCCAGCAGGCCCACGCCCAGGGCCACAACCAACATGGCCTTGCCGAAGATCAGCCAATGGAGCGTCGCCCTGTGCACGACCGTCTCGTCGGGCAGCAGATTGGCGTCGATATAGTCCATTTGAGTACCGTGTGCTACTCCCTCGGGTCGATGACCTGCCCCGTCTGATTGCCCTCGACGCCGCGGACGTACGCCTGCGCAACGGTGGCGACGGGAACACCGCCCGTGAGCGGACGGCCCAACTTCTGAAGGGTCTCGGTGACCCACGGCGGGCTCACCACGTTGACGCGGATGCCGCGTGGCGCCTCGAGCGCCGCGGCGCGACCGAAACCTTCCAGCGCCGAGTTGACCAGGCTGGCAGCGGCCGAGCCGTGAGCCGGTGTCCGCGCGAGATAGCCGGCAGTCAGGGTGAAGGACCCTCCATCGGCGACCGAGTCGAGCCCTATCCGGAAGAGGTTCACCTGTCCCATCAGCTTGTTCCGAAGACTGAAGTCGAAGTCGGCATCCGCAAGCTCGCCGATCGGCTTGAACGCTACGCGCCCCGCTGCACCCACCACTGCGTCGACGCGGCCGATCCGCGCGAACAGCGCGCGGATGGATCCAGCATCGGCGATGTCCACAACCTCAGGCGCCTTCTGCAGGCTGGCAAGCACCAGATCGTGACGGCCGCCGAGTGCCGCCGCAACAGCGGACCCGATCGTGCCCGACGCCCCGACGATGAGAATTCGCATGCGCAGAAGCCGTCGCGGTCTGCCTATTCAGCGGTCGTGGGGTCGATCACCGACCTCACCTGGGACACACGGTTCGCCGGGAACCCGCCCTGCCGTGCGTGCTCGCGCACGATCTCCTCGCTCGGCGCGATATAGATACAGTAGATCTTGTCATCCGTCACAAAGCTGTGCAGCCACTGGATCTTGGGGCCGAGCCCATCGAGCACACTGCACGACTTGATCGCGATCCCCTGGAGCTGCTCGGCCGTGAACTTCCCTACGCCCGGAATGTCGCGTTCGATCACATACTTCGGCACGCCCATCCCCCTTTCAAACGACTCCACTAGATTCCGCCCAGGCAGATGTACTTGACCTCGAGGAACTCCTCGATGCCGTACTTCGAACCTTCACGCCCGAGCCCGGACTCCTTGACACCACCGAATGGCGCAACCTCGGTAGAGATGAGACCGGTGTTGACGCCGACAATGCCCGACTCGAGTGCTTCCGCCACACGCCAGACGCGGCCGATGTCGCGGCCGTAGAAGTAGGCGGCCAGGCCGAACGGCGTGTCGTTGGCGAGCGCAATCACCTCCTCTTCGGTATGGAACCGGAAGAGCGGCGCGACAGGTCCGAATGTCTCCTCTCGGGCGACGAGCATCGACGGATCGACATCGGCAAGCACCGTGGGCTCGAAGAAACGGCCGCCCAGCGCATGACGCCGGCCGCCGCTGACTACCCGCGCACCCTTCGCCACCGCGTCGGCCACGTGCTCTTCCACCTTCTGCACGGCGCGATCGTCGATGAGCGGCCCCTGCGTCGCTTCTTCGTCGAGCCCCGGCGCCGGCTTCAGCTTTCCCACCGCCTGCGCCAGCTTCGCCGTGAACACGTCGTACACGCCGTCGTGCACGAAGATGCGATTCGCGCACACGCAGGTCTGTCCGGTATTCCGGTACTTCGACGCGATCGCCCCCTCGACCGCGGCGTCGAGATCCGCATCGTCGAAGACGATGAACGGGGCGTTGCCACCCAGCTCGAGCGAGATCTTCTTCACCGTGCCGGCACACTGCGCCATCAGGAGCTTCCCCGTCGCGGTGGAGCCGGTGAACGACAGTTTCCGGACGTCAGGGTTCGACGTCAGCTCACGGCCAATCTCCTCTGCGGCCCCGGTAATCACATTGAAGACGCCCTTGGGAAGTCCAGCCCGCTCCCCCAGCTCCGCCAGTGCGAGCGCGGAAAACGGCGTCTGGGACGCCGGCTTCAGGACGACCGTGCAACCCGCGGCGATGGCGGGCCCCGCCTTACGGGTAATCATCGCCAGCGGAAAGTTCCAGGGTGTGATGCAGGCCACGACGCCGACCGGCTGCTTGATCACGATGATGCGCTTGTCGCGCTGGTGACCCGGAATGGTGTCGCCGTAGACGCGTTTGGCCTCCTCGCCGAACCACTCGAGGAACGATCCCGCGTACGCAACTTCCCCGCGTGACTCGACGAGCGGCTTGCCCTGCTCGATCGTCATGAGCCGCGCCAGATCCTCCCGGTTGGCCATCATCAGCTCGAACCAGCGGCGCATCACGGCCGCGCGCTCCTTGGCCGTCGTGCCGCGCCAGCCCGGAAACGCGCGCGAGGCAGCCGCTATGGCGCCGCGCGTCTCCGACGCACCGAATTTCGGGACGACGCCGATGGTGTCACCGGTGGCGGGGTTGTCGACGTTGATCGCGGCAGCGGCGCGTGCCTCGACCCATGCGCCGTCGACGTAGCAGGCCTGTCGAAACAATCCTGGATCAGTGAGTTTCACGCCGGCGGGAGTTGCGGTGATTTGCATGGTGTGCCCCACGTCCGGCTCAAGCCGGACACTACGTACCCAACTTCAATCGACGGTTTGCCCAGGCTTGTCACCCCAGCCGAAGCCGTCGGACGTGCGCCGCAGCGTCAGCATGCGGACTCGGTGGTCGGCGGGGTGACGTCCGGATTGCCGGAGATGACGACAACGTCACCGGGCTTCAGCGTCTCCCGTGTGACACCCTGCCCCGCAAGTTGACCCGCGCCGCCCCACTCGACAGCCCACCGCTGCTCCTGGCCCATGAGAAGCTTGCTCTTCATCATCATCGCTCCTGCGGCTATTCGGCAAACACAGTTTGACTCAAAAACCGGACACCAGGATTTCAGCCTCGAACGTGGCTCCGATGTTGGCGTAGCGACCGCCGAACAGGATTAGAGGCGCCGCATATGCCAGACGTGGTCGCCACGACTTTCGCGCCGCTCACAATCAACCCGGCCAGCCCTCCAGTTCCCTGGCGCGCTGCTCCCACTCGGCCATGAACCGAAATACGTTTTCTGATGGGGGCTGCGGCGAAAAAGTCTCCAGCCAGCGCACCGGCTCGCGGCCCGTATTGGCGAACGCGTGGACGCATCCGACGCCTGTCCAGAGCACATCGCCCGAGTGTGCCAGATACCGCTTGCCGTCCATTGTCGCTTCGATTTCGCCGCTCAGAACGAAGTATGCCTCTTCATAGGTGTGGTCGTGCAGGCCGATCGAGACGCCGGGAAGATACTCGATGAAGAGCAAGCGATGGTGGCGCGACCCGAACTGTTCGTCGATCAACCACTTCAGAAACACGCCCTTCAGCCCTCCGGCCACGATGCGGCCCTCGTCTCCCGGTGGGATCTGCCCGACGTCGAAGTGGCCAAGAAGGTTCCCGTCGAGGCGGCCGGGATCCAGTGGTGCCGCGTCGCCCGGCACGGAGGCATCCGTAAGAAAGAACGTGTCGCGCTCCTGGCCGGGCGGTTTGGGCTGCGGCGCCGCCATCTGCAGCCAACGCACCGGCGTGTTTCCCCAGGCACGCCACGCATGCACTGTTCCCACCTTGATGGCGCCGAAATCACCCGGCCGCACGCGGTACGCCTGGTCGTTGACGCGGAGGATTGCCTCTCCCGCCAGCACATAGAAGCTTTCCTCGTAGGAATGAAGGTGCGGCGACAGCGTCCCGCCAGGCGCAAGCTCGTCGATGCTCAGACCCGTGTGTACCGACTCCGTCGTGTGGTCGACCAGCGACGCATGGCCGTAACGCTCGCTGTGACCGTCATACACCGAATGGCGACCGAGCGCGGCTGCGTCGAAATGACCGAAGTGATGCATGGCTTTGGTGCCTCACACCCCCGCGGCGGCGTATTGACCCCATTTCGGGGGAGGCGTATAAGAGGCGCGCTCTGCGCGCCGTTCCGGCGCCTGTCCGAGGAGCGGCGACGGCAGCGCCAACATGCCAATCGTTGCGAGGGCCGGAAGGAACGGTCCGACGGTCTTCCAGTGCGTGTGCTGCATGAGGGATACTTACGCGTCGCGCGTTGGCGCAGGCTAGAGCCTGCGTTCTACACGTGCGTTATTGTTGATCGGTATCTCACGGTCCGGCTGCCGCCTTCGCCGCCACGCGGCTTCGGCGAGCCAGGGAGGCCGGACACTACGTGCGTCGGGATGTCGGGAGTGTCCGCATGACCACGATGACCACACAGACCGCCGCAGGAGTCGACGTCGACACGCTGCTCCGCATGTACCGGCAGATGACGGCGATCCGCCTGTTCGAGGAGCGGGCAAACGATCTGTACACCCGCGCCCTGATGCCCGGCCTCGCCCACCTGTACATCGGCGAGGAAGCAGTGGCTGTGGGTGTGTGCGAAGCGCTCCAGCGGGACGATTACATCACGAGCACCCATCGCGGCCACGGACACTGCCTGGCCAAGGGCGCCGAGCCGCGCGTGATGTTTGCGGAGCTCCTTGGAAAAGAAGCCGGGTACTGCAAAGGCAAGGGCGGGTCGATGCACATCGCCGATCCGGCCACGGGCAACCTCGGCGCCAATGCGATCGTCGGCGGGGGTGCTGGCATCGCCACGGGCGCTGCCTTTGCCTCCAAGTACCTCGGCAATGGACGCGTGGCCGTCTGCTTCTTCGGTGAAGGCGCGCTCGGTCAGGGTGTCCTGTACGAGGAAATGAACCTCGCGCAGCTCTGGACGCTGCCGGTGATCTACGTGTGCGAGAACAATCTGTACAACGAATACACGCATTGTTCAGAGACGACGGCGGGTGAGATGCTCGCGCGGCCGGCGGCTTTCGGGATAGCAGCCGAGGCAGTCGATGGACAGGATGTGCGCGCGGTGCATGCGGCGGCGGCGGCGATGGTCGAGCGGGCACGGCGCGGCGAAGGTCCTGGGTTCCTGTTGCTCAACACCTACCGCTTCCGCGGTCATCACGTGGGAGACATTGCGCGCGACTACTACCGCTCGAAACAAGAGGAGCAGCAATGGATCGCGGAGCGGGATCCAATCGCGCTTCACGGTCAGTGGCTGCTGGCCGAAGGATTGGCGGACGAGATGGTCCTCGAGAAGATGCGGGACGAACTGACGGCCGAGATGGACGCAGCTGTGGAATTCGCAATGCATGCCTCGTTTCCGGATCCGGCAAGGGTGGACGAGGACATTTATGCCTGAGACAGCCGCCAACGTGGGGCGGGTGCCGCCGAACCCGGGGCCCCCATCGCGCCTGCGCGATGGAGTGGAGGAGGCGGACGCGCCGGGACGTGAGATCTCGTTCGGCGACGCGATTCGCGAAGCGCTCGCCGAGGAGATGCGGCGCGATCCGACCGTGGTGCTCCTGGGGGAGGATGTCGCGGAAGCGGGCACGCCGTTCAAAGTGGTGAAGGGGCTCGTGGAGGAGTTCGGCAAGCACCGCATCATCGACACACCGATCTCGGAGGCGGGGTTCACGGGTCTGGCGGTCGGCGCCGCGATGACCGGGATGCGGCCGGTGGTCGACATCATGTTCGGCGACTTCATGGCGCTCATCATGGACCAGGTGGTCAATCAGGCCGCGAAGATTCATTACATGTCGGGCGGCAGGTGGAAGGTGCCGCTCGTTGTCCGCGCGACGATGGGCGCAACGCGCCGGTCGGCGGCGCAACACTCGCAGTCGCTGCACGCGTGGCCGAGCCATATTCCCGGTCTGAAGGTGGCGATCCCGTCGACACCCTACGACGCCAAGGGATTGCTCAAGACCGCCATCCGCGACGACAGCCCCGTCGTCTTCTTCGAGGACAAGATCAGCTATACGAAAGTGAAGGGACCGGTGCCGGATGGGGACTACACGATCCCGTTCGGCGCGGCTGACATCAAGCGCGAGGGGCGCGACATCACGCTGGTCGGCACGAGCAGCATGGTGCAGGTGGCGCTTGGCGCCGCGGCGATGCTCGAGGAGGTTGGGATCAGCGCCGAAGTCGTCGACCCCAGGACCACCTGGCCGCTCGACGAGAGAACGCTTGTCGAATCGGTCCGGAAGACGTCGCGTGCGATGGTGATCGACGAGGGATATTTCCGCTACGGTGTGACGGGAGAGATTGCGTCCGTTATCGCGGAGGGCGCTTTCTACGAGCTGGACGGGCCTGTCCGGCGTCTCGGAGCCAGGCACGTCCCGATTCCGTTTTCTCCAGTACTGGAGGACGCGACCGTGCCGACCGAGCGCGACGTGTTCGAACTGGCGCGGCAGATGTGCAACAGGTAGTAGGCAGTAGGCAGTAGGCAGTAGGCAGTGAGGTTCTATTGATTGCGACGGGCCACGGAGACCCGGAGCCACGGAGAGGAACTCGCTATTCCTGCTCCGTGTCTCCGTGCCTCTGTGGCGTGTGGCGGTGGCAAGGAGACCTCAGGTGGCATTGAAAACGTTTGGCACGATGGCGGTGGATTGGGAGCAGCGGGTCGACCTCGACCGGCTGCGGCGCGAGCGGCTCGCCCGCATCAAGGAGCTGCTGGCCAGGTCGCACCTGGGCGCGCTGCTCTGCTTCGACATGAACAACGTGCGGTACATCACGGCGACCCACATCGGCACGTGGGCGCAGGACAAGATCAGCCGCTTCACGCTGCTGCCGCAGAACGACGAGCCGATTCTCTGGGACTTCGGCTCGGCGGCGCGCCACCATCAGCTCAACTGTCCGTGGCTCGGCGAGCGCTCGCGGCCGGGTATTCCATCGATGCGCGGCGCCATGACGCCCGAAATGGGGCGCGAGGCGGACGTCGCAAGAAAGATCCGGATCGAGCTGGAGCAGCGCGGACTGCTGGAGGAGCCGCTCGGCGTCGATGTCGTCGAGCCACCCGTCATGTTTGCGCTCCAGCGCGAAGGCATCACCGTGGTGGACGGCCAGGAACTGATGTCGATCGCGCGCGAGATCAAGACGCAGGACGAGATCACGCTGCTGAACATGTCGGCGATGATGGTCGATGCTGCCTACTACGATCTGTACAAGGCGATGAGACCGGGCATGCGCGAGAACGAGGCGGTCGCGCTGGTCGCCGAGAGGTTGTACGACCTCGGCTCGGAGTACGTGGAAGCTGTCAATGCGATATCAGGGGAACGCTGCAGCCCCCATCCGCACGTCTTTTCCGATCGTGTGCTGCGGCCCGGCGATCCGGTCTACTACGACGTCCTTCACTCGTACATGGGATATCGCACCTGCTACTACCGCACGTTCACAGTCGGCTCGGCGTCGCGCGCCATGGTCGATGCGTACAAGCGGTGCCGGGACTACCTCGATGCCTCCATCGAGCTGATTCGTCCCGGACGGACGACGGCGGAGGTCGCCTCGGTATGGCCGCGGGCGCAGGAATTCGGTTTTCCAAGCGAGGAAGCCGCGTTTGCGCTGCAGATGGGCCATGGTATCGGCCTCGCGATCTGGGAGCGGCCGATGATCAGCAGGCTCGTCTCGCTCGATCATCCGCATGAGATCAAGCCGGGCATGGTGTTCGCGCTCGAGACATTCTGGCCCTCGACCGACGGCTGGAGCGCCGCCCGCATCGAAGAGGAGATCGTGGTCACCCCAACCGGCCACGAAGTGATTACGCGCTTCCCGGCAGAGGAGCTGCTGGTGGCCGGCGCGCCGTTTGTGACGGTGAGCGGCACGCTGCCGACGCTGCGCGAAGTCGAGGCTCCACCGAACCCGCAGGTGCTGGAGATGATTGCCGCCGCCGCGCGTGCGGAAGCCGCCCACGAAAAAGTGGGCGCCGGACACTGATGGCGGTGAGTGTCGTGATGCCTGCGCTCGAGATGGCGCAGGAGACCGGCAAGCTCGTCTCGTGGCTGAAGAAGGAAGGCGAGGCGATCCGCAAGGGCGAGATGCTGCTGGAGGTGGAGACCGACAAGGCGGTCGTTGAGGTCGAAGCCGCCGGCGATGGCATCCTCGCGGGCATTACGGCACAGCCAGGCGATGTCGTTCCCGTGGGCCACACCATTGCGTGGCTGGTCCAGCCTGGAGAAACGCCTCCAGCCCCCACGACGGCGCATGTTCCCACGGGGCGGCGAACCGACGCTCGCCCCGCCGCCCCAGAACACGCAGGCCGGAACCTTTCAGAACACGTAGACCGGGTCGCTCCGCCTTCGCGTGAAGCTTCGGCGGACCGCCGTAGCCTTGGCGGAGGCGGTGCGTACGCGGCTGGTGCAGCCGCACCCGGCGCCCCAGCGCGCATCTCACCGAAGGCACGACGCCTTGCGCAGGAGCACGGCGTCGATATCGGCCGCGTCACGGGATCGGGCCCGGGTGGCGAAATTCTTGCGGATGATGTTCTCCGCAGCGCGAAGCAAGTCCAGCTACAGCC
>JBOGIR010000292.1:0-4292 GCA_050742335.1 Vicinamibacterales bacterium
GTGTTCGTTCAGACCTCGTACACGCGGTCGTACTTCAATTTCGGAGCGACGACCATCGCGGCGTTCTGGGAAGCGCAGCCTTCGCTGCAGAATTTCAGCCGCAATGCGAGCTACGTGTTCGCGGGCGACATGAACGGAGACGGCTTCTCGGGCAATGACCTAATCTACATTCCGAAGGACATGTCCGAGATGAACTTCGCGACGTTCGCGGTGGGAGCGACGACGTTCACCGCAGCGCAGCAGGCGGAGGCGTTCGAGGCCTACATCAATCAGGACAAGTACCTGCGCGAGCACCGCGGCCAGTACGCCGAGCGCGGGGGGGTGATGCTGCCGATCGCCAAGCGAATGGACCTGAGCATCACGCAGGAGGTGTTTCGAAACATCGGCGGCAGGCGCAACACCGGGCAGTTTCGCATCGACTTCACGAATTTCGGCAACCTGCTGAATTCCAACTGGGGCGTCGGCCAACGTTTCGTCGTCCCGACGACGCAGGCCAACGGCGCGCAGCTCCTGACCAACGCGGTAGTCGACGCGCAGGGACGCGCGGCGTATCGCATGGCCGTCGTCGGCGGCCGGCTGGTTACCCGGTCGTTCGAAACGACAACGAACATTGGTTCGGGGACGACCCCGGCCGACGTCTACAACTTCATGCTCAGCTTCCGGTACAGTTTCAACTGACGATTTTCACCTCCACGCGCCACGCCCTCGACGTTGCTCGGGGCGTCCTGAGCGGCAGTCGAAGGACGTGTCTCTGTGACTCTGTGGCCCGTCTAAGTGAAAAACGGGTTGCGGGCTCCAAGCAGGAATACAATACGGAGCCTCATGGCACCGGTGGTCCTCCTCATCGTTGCGACCGTCCTCGCCGGCTTCACGGCCGCCTGCAACCCGCGGGAGTTCGCCCGCGAGCATGGCGGCATCACACGGCTGTCGATCGCCACGGGGAACACCGGTGGCGTCTATTACCCGTACGGCGGCGGGCTGGCCAAAGTGATCAGCGAGTCGATCCCGCGCGTCGAAGCGACGGCGGAAGTCACCGCCGCGTCGGTCGACAACCTCAAGCTGCTGCAGCTCGGCAAAGTCGACATCGCCTTCACGCTGGCCGACACGCTGGACGAAGCGGTGAAAGGACGTGGCCTGTTCGAAAAGACCGGAGCGGTGGGCGCGCGGACACTCGCGGTGATCTATCCCAACTACACGCACCTGGTCACCGTCGAGGGAAACGGCATCGAGCGGGTGGCGGACCTCAGGGGCAAGGTCGTGTCCACCGGTTCGCCCGGCAGCGGGACCGAGGTCATCGCGTTTCGAGTGCTGCGCGCCGCAGGGCTCGATCCCGGTCGGGACATCCGCCGGCAGGCGCTGTCGGTGAACGCCTCGGCCGACGCCCTCAAAGACGACAAGATCGATGCGTTCTTCTGGAGCGGGGGGCTTCCGACGGCATCGGTGCTCGACGTCGCGAGCACCGTAGGCATCACGGCGAAACTCATACCAAACGATGACGTCCTGCCGGCGCTTCAGGCCGCGTACGGGCCAGGACTGTACCAGCGACTGTCCATTCCGAAGGGTTCGTATCCCGGACAGGACGCGGATGTAGGAGTCATTGCCGTCGAAAATGCGCTCATCGTCGATGAGCGGATGGACGAAGCGCTTGCCTACGACCTCACGCGGACGTTGTTCGACAAGCGGTCGGAGCTGGCGGCGATTCACCCGGAGGCGCGCCACCTCGCGCCCACACGCGCCGTTGCGGGGTCACCCGCACCCTTCCATCCGGGCGCCATCCGTTACTACCAGGAACACGGTGTGTGGAACCCATAGCCCAGGTCACCACCGCACCTGACGACGTCGGGGCCGAATCTCCGACGCGTCAGCTCCGCGGCGTCGCCGGCGGTCTCGGAACGATCCTGGCGGCCGGTCTTTCGCTCTACGCGCTCTACTGGGTGGTCGGGATCGTGCAGCCGTTCGTGTACCGCGTCACGTTTCTGCTGCTGACGCTCGTCCTCAGCTTCCTTTTCTATCCCGCAGGCGGGCGGGACCGGGCTCGCGTCACCACTCTGGACTGGGTGCTCATCGCGCTCACGTGCGTGGCGCTCGCGTGGCCCATCGTCGACTTCGAGGACTTCATCTATCGGTCGGCCGTTCCGGGCGCCGTCGATGTCACACTCGGCATCGTCACCATTATCGCGGTGCTCGAAGCCACCCGCCGGACGACGGGCCTCATCCTGCCGATCACGGCGGCGATCTTTCTGGCCTACGCGTTTTACGGGCCGCTGCTCGACCTCGTCGGTCTCGGCCTGTTTGCCCATCGCGGCTACGACCCGCAGCGGATCGTCGGCACGTCGTTCATGACGCTCGAAGGCATCTTCGGCGTTCCGCTCGACGTCGCCGCAACCTACATCATCCTGTTCTCGTTGTACGGCGCCATCCTGACAACGTCCGGCGCGGGCACATTCTTCCTCGACTGGTCGATGGCGGCAGTCGGAACGTCGGGCGGCGGCGCCGGCCCCGGCCGGGCGGTCACCGTCGCGGGCCTGCTGCTCGGGACCATCTCCGGGAGCGGCGTGGCCAATACCGTGACGCTCGGGTCTGTCGCCTGGCCGCTGTTGAAGCGCGCACAGTATCCGGCGGACATGGGAGGCGCGATCCTCTCCGCCGCAGGAATCGGCGCGATCATCTGTCCGCCGGCGCTGGGCGCGGCCGCGTTCATCATCGCGGAGTTTCTCCGGATCACCTATCTGAAGGTGATCGTGATGGCCGCGATTCCGGCGCTCCTGTATTTCTTCTCGATCTTCCTGATGATCGAGGCCGATACGCGGCGGTCCGGCGCGAAACCGGTTGACGTGACGCTGCCGTCGCTCTGGCAGATCACGCGGCGTTCCGGCTACCACTTCCTGGCGCTCGTCGGTGTGCCGATCATGCTGCTCACGGGGATGACGGCGTTTCGTGCGGTGTTCTACTCGATGCTCCTGGCCGTCGCCCTCAGCTTCGTCGATCGGGCGAATGCGCTGTGGCCCCGGCGGCTCTTTCAGGCGCTGTACACGGGCGGGCGCAGCGTGTTGCCAATCGCTGCGACCACCGCAACGGCGGGCATCATCGTCGGCACCGTGACGCTGACGGGACTGGGGCTCAAGATCGCGGGCCTCATCGTGGCGCTCGCGGGCGGTCAGCTCTTTCTTACTGTGCTCTATTCCGCGGTGGCGGTCTGGATGCTGGGCCTTGCTGTTCCGGTGACGGCGTCGTACATCATCGCCGCCGTGATGGTGGCGCCAGCCATGGTGCAGGTCGGCGTTCCCGATGTCGCCGCCCACATGTTCATCTTCTATTATGCGGTGCTGTCGGAAGTGAGCCCGCCCACCGCGCTGTCGCCGTTTGCCGCCGCGGCCATTACCGGCGCGCGTCCGTTTCCAACGATGATGCTCACCTGGAAGTACACCCTTCCAGCCTTCGTGTTCCCGTTCGCGTTTACGCTGAGCGGGCAGGGCCTGGGGCTGCTGATGCAGGGCTCGATCGACCAGATCGCCCTTTCCACAGGCACAGCCATCGTCGGGATTCTCGCGCTGGCGGCGGGACTGGGAGGCTGGATTCGCGGACCGGCGAATCTGGTCGAGCGCGTCCTTGCGACGAGCGCTGGCGTACTGCTGTTCTATGCGGGCACGCTGTCCGACGCGGCCGGCCTAGTGTTGTTCGCCGCCGCGGTGGTGGGGCACCTCGTCCGCGTCCGGACGACCGCGATGCGGTCGGCCTCGACGTATCCGGAAGGCCGCCCGACAGCGTAGTAGACCTCACAGCCCCAGCCAGTGGCTCAGTGCTACCGGCGCGAAGACCGCAGGGCATGATGCTGGCTCATCTGACTTTCAATCGGTACGGTGCGACCAAGTCCCCCCTCGTGGGCAGGTAGATCACGTCGTCGCCGACGTCTCTCCGCCTGAAAACCGGGAAACTGTAGTACTCGCCGATGCGCACGAAAGCCGATTCGTCGAACAGGACTGCGGGGCCTGCGCTGATCCACCTCCCGCCCGCGTAGCTGATCCACATACCGTTGGTCTCCGGCCGAAGAGCGCCCGCGACTTTCTTGGGCAACGGCAGAGGCACAGCCGCAGCCGCGTTCCTCAACGCGTTGCCGGAAGGCAACTGGCCGCCGACGAGAATGGTCATGCTGGCTGTTTCGGATCCCATCACCTGAATCGTCGTCGAAACGGGCGTCAACGACGCGGGCACGGGAGCCAGCGGGTACCAGAACGGCCACAACGGGATTGCGCCACCCAGGTCACGCAACAGAGCGGCATGACTGGGCTTGT
>JBOGIR010000293.1:0-2766 GCA_050742335.1 Vicinamibacterales bacterium
CGTGGACAGCGTCCGACCGGCGTCGCTGATGCGCTTGCCAGCCTCGACGACTTGCTGCTCAGCCTTGGACAGCTCGCGCGTCAGGGCGGTGATGTCCGCCCCCAGCACGACTATCGCCTTGGCTAGAACGGTCACGGTGTGGCCTCCATTACCTTGTTCTGCGCTTTAGCGCGGGCAGCTTTCAATTGCTGCCATCCATCCCTACGCCCACGAACTGCAGCTACTAAACCACCGGCGCGCGCAGCCAAACGTAGATTTCTCCACCCCTGTTTACGATCTAACTCTGCAGCATGTAATCCACCCCTCACCATGGCTTCGCGCGGTACTGCTTGACGTGCTTTACACGCGCGCTTATGCTGTCCCGGCCAGCCACGCTTTCGACGCGCCTCTACACTGTGCAGAGCACCCATACGAACAGCACCCAAGAGACGAGCAGATCCATCGCCGCCATGCTCAATATCGTGGCAACGCGGACAACGCGGGACTGTATTCTTGCGCGTATACCGCCCGCCCTTGCATCCAGGCTTGATCCGATGTGGATGGCACCGACCGCCGTCGGCGAATGGCGGGCGCTCTCCGCAACGCCCACACGGACTATTGCGGATCGCTTCCTTTTCAGGACCGGTCAATAATCGCATTCTGAGCCTCGGCCCAACGATCAAGGAACGCGCGCGCCTCGTCCACGTTCCAGAAATCCTCCGGCCTCGGACGCTCGCGGAGGAAGTCGCCTGGCTTGACCAACGGCGTGCCGGGTTTCCGGTTCACGTTCAAGATCGTCGCGGCGACGAGCCCGGCCCGAAGGTACTTCGCGCGCTCCAGTTCGTTCTGGCGCTCGACGACAGCCTCGACCTCTGGCACCGACAGCGTCCAGAACAGCTCGTCGGGAATTCCCGCGACGTGGGCCCAGGCCCACATGTCCAGGAATTCCTCCCCCGGCGCTACCGCGCGCTTCCGAACTCCTGCCCCGTCGCCGGGGACGGGGACTGAGGGTCCTCGACCATGCCCTGGAATACCTTGGACAAGTCGATGAGCCCGCCGGTCGCCTTCTTGATCGGCGCGAACAGCGTGTTCAGGTTCTCCAGGTCGACCAGGTCCTCGACCTGCTCCAACGTCAGCGTCGGATCGTCTTTCTGCAGCCCGAGCAGGAGCACCTGCCCGAGACTTTTGTCGGCGCCCTCGATCTGCAGCTGCTTCAGCGCCGCCAATGAGTATCGCAGATACCGCGTGCGATCCAACTTCACGGCCACGCCACGCGTGGGCGTCAACGTCTCGTTCGACATTAGTGCTCCCCTCTCCAGGACGATGGGCGGGCTCGTCGCGAACCCGCCCATGGCCCCCCACTTTAGTTGGAGATGACCACCGCGCCGGCCACCTTCAACGTCGCCGTCATCTCGGCCACCGCGTCGTCGACCAGGTTCAGGTCGCCCGAGGGCGCCATGGACACGAAGGCGTTGAACGTGTACGTCCGCGTCGGCGAACCAGCCGTGGTCGGCAACGTGATCGTGCACGACTTGACCGCGCCGGAGCCGTCGATCAGGTAGTTCGACTCCAGCTTCAGCTGGCCGACGTCGTCCTTCACCTGGCGGAACGTCAGGCTGACGGATCCACCCTCGCGCAGACCAGGGTAGTATTCCCGCTGCCACGTGGAAGCGCTGTCCGTCACCTCTGCTTCGCCACGGGTCCGGTCCGGGATCGACACGGTGATGAGGCCGCCGATCGCCGAGCCATCGAAGGTGACCGTTGACCCGTGGGGCAAGTATTTCGGCATTGTCGTTTCTCCTTACAGGTTCGCGGCGTCGCCGAGAAGCCGGAACGCCACAGTGTGCAACGGCCTGCCACGATCGTCGAACCCCGCGAAGACGGGTTCGGGAGTGAGTGCCCGCACTCCGAAATATAACTCGCCGCCGCTCACCAGCGTCGCGCCGCGGAGGCCGTGCAGCGCGACCAGGATGTCGCTGGCCTTTTGGAACGAAGCATCTGAATCCGCCGCAGCCGCTCGGACGGTGACCAGCACACCCTTGTCGGCAAGCACTGCAGATCCAATCCCACCGGTCGCGGGCATCTCTGGAGGGTTTCCCCCATCCTCGCCCACGATGACCAGCTTGTCGCCGACCGGGGCATCCATCAGCCTGCGCCGCAGAATGGCCCAGCCGGTCGTCCCGCCTACCAAGTTCTGGGCGATCAGGAAATTGAACACGTCGAGCACCGCGCTAGCCACCCGCGCCCTCCTTCGGCGGCGCATCGCCGGTTCCGCGCCGCCACAGCGTCGAATCGGTCCCGCGCTTGCCGATGAACTGGACCACCACGATCCCGGTGAACACCTCGAGCGCCGCGTACCAACGCTCCGGCACGGATAGCGGCGTCCCCTCGTGGACGTGGCCGGCGTGCTCCAGCCCAGCGAACAGGAGCGCGCAGAACCCAGTCAGCGCCCAGAGACACATCACGAGGACCAACATCGCGTTGGTCGTCGGGATCGTGGACAACAACGGCCACCGAGTCAGCCGCGTCTCGCGCGTCTCGTGCTGCGTCATGCGCCCCCAGCCGCCACGGCGTCCAGGCCTGCCTGGGCGTTCGCCTTGAGCGCCTCCATGGCCGAACTCCCGCCCGGCTTCCAGCGCTCCATCCCGCGCACGAGATACCGCGCCTCGCCCACCTTGTGGCGATACGTCAGAATCTCATGCTGGGCCAGCGCGTAGTTCGCCGCCGCCCCGCCGAAGCTGAGTTCGACCGACGGCCCGAACGGCGTCGCGGCCGGCCCCTCCACGC
>JBOGIR010000294.1:0-4314 GCA_050742335.1 Vicinamibacterales bacterium
GTTGTCGGAGGCATCGTCGGTGGCCTGCCGGAGGCGCCGCCTCCGCCGCCCCCGCCGCCGCCGCCGGCGCCGGTGCGCGTAGGCGGGTCGATCAAGCCGCCGGTCAAGACCAAGGACATCCGGCCGCAGTATCCGCCGATTGCGCAGTCCGCCCGCGTCCAGGGCGTGGTCATCATCGAAGCGACGATCGGGCCGACTGGGAAGGTACAGGACGCGCGCGTGCTGCGCTCGATTCCGCTTTTGGATGCATCCGCGCTCGACGCGGTTCGGCAGTGGGAGTTCACGCCGACGCTGCTGAACGGCGTGCCGGTGCCGGTCATCATGACGGTCACGGTCCAGTTCACGCTGAGCTAACACGAGTTTGTTTACCACTTCACGGAGGCTGTAATGGACATAGTTGAAATGTTCCGCCAGATGAGCATATTCGCGTGGGCGGTCGCGATCATCCTGTTCATCATGTCGTTCTGGTCGATTGGCGTAGCGATCGAACGCTTCTACACCTATGGCCATGCGCGGAAACAGTCGAAGCTCTACGCGCCGCAGGTGGCGAAGCACCTCAAGGACGGCCGCCTCAAGGAAGCGATCGCGCTGTCGGGCTCGAAGGACTACCGCTACAGCCATCTGGCCAAGGTCGTGCTCGCCGGCCTGCAGGAGTATCAGTTCCAGCAGGAGAGCGGCGGCTCGTTGAACCGTGAAGACGTGCTCGACACCGTGCGCCGGTCCATTCAGCGCGCCACGGCGCTGACCGCGTCGGACCTCAAGAAGGGCGTCACCGCGCTGGCCACCATCGGGTCGACGGCGCCGTTCGTCGGACTGCTCGGCACGGTCATCGGCGTCATCAACGCGTTCGTCGGCATCGGCGCCACCGGAACGGGCAGTATCGGCGCCGTGTCGGTCGGTATCGCCGAGGCGCTCATCGAGACGGCGCTCGGGCTGTTCGTCGCGATCCCGGCCGTGTGGTTCTACAACTACCTGAGCAACCGCCTCGAGTACTTCAACGTGGAAATGGACAACTCCTCGTCGGAGCTCGTGGACTACTTCATCAAGAAGACCGCCGCGTAGGCGTTTGCTGCAGGTATTGCTGGGGAGTACTCGCTATGTCAATGCAAGTTGGTGGCTCCAGTACTGGTCCGAAGGCGGATATCAACGTCACACCGCTCGTTGACGTCATGCTGGTGCTGCTGATCATCATGATGATCGTGGCGCCGCTGCTGCAGCAGGGTGTCGCGCTGACGCTGCCGATCGCCAATAACAGCTCCGAAAAGCCGGAGACGCAGGAAGACACCGTCGTGGCCATCACCGCCGACGGCCGCTTCCACGTCAACGGCACCGCAGTGCAGGAAGGCGATTTGCGCCGGCGCGTCGAAGAGGCGCTCGAGCAGAAGAAGCAGCGCATCCTGATCATTCGCGCCGATGAAGACGCCGAGTACAGCTCTGTGATGCAGGCCATGGACGAATTGCGGGCGGTGGGGCTCGAGGACATCGGCCTCATCACCGAGCGCCGCAACCAGGGTGGAGGCGAATAATGGCTCACGCGCATCAGCACTTCGGCGCCGAGCGGGTCTACAAGGGCAAGAGTCTCGAAGCCTCGTGCGACATGAACGTCACGCCGATGATCGACGTGCTGCTCGTGCTGCTCGTCATCTTCATGGCGGCCCTTCCGCTGTCGCAGCGCGGCCTCGACATCAACCTGCCGCCTGAGACACAGTCCGATGAGAAAACGCCTCCGCCTGTCGGTCAGATCGTGCTCAATTACTCGGCTGACAGGCGCATCTCGATCAACAACGAGGCGGTGCCCTTGCCGGAGCTCGAGGAACGGCTCCGCACGATCTTCGAGGAGCGGCGCGAAAAAACCATGTTCATCATGGGCGCCGGCAGCCTCCGCTACGGTGAGATCATCAGCGTGATCGACGCCGCCAAGGGTGCCGGTGTCGAGAAGGTCGGCATCGTGACCGAGGGGATGCGGCGCGCCGCATCGGGGGGCGCACCGGGCGGGTAGGCAAGAGTCGTTCGGACGTTCGGATCGTTGGAAAAAAAAGGGCCGCTCCCAGATGGAGCGGCCCTTTTTCTTTGCGGCCTTGGCGGTTCCGCGGTCGCTGTCACCGTATGCAGTGTCCGGCTGTAGCCGGACAGACCGCCCTACTGCGTCGCCGGAACGAGCGGCGCCGGCGCGATGTTCACGCTGTCGTTGGGCCCCGTCTTGACGGCCGGCTTCGTCCAGCGGACGACGCCGCGCACGTTGTCGGCGGCTGTGGCCGCGCGGGACAAGGTGAGCGTGTAGGTCTGACGCTCCGTGGGCCCGATCCGCCGCGCCTGCCAGACGGCCACGCTCGCTTTGAGCTCCGCGTCCTGCCGCACGCCCTGGTAGCCTTCTCCGGTTGTCTTCACAACCGTGGCGCCGGCCGGGACCACCACGTTGATGGTGAGGTCTTCCGCCGCCAGACCCTTTCCGGGAAGCCCCATGTTCCTCACGTTTACCGTGTAGGTCACGCCGTCGGCCGCGGCCGCACCCGCGCTCACACGGCCCTCGACGCCGGGTCGGAACCCCAGGTCGCGCGCAAAGGCCCAGATCTCCTGGAGCAAGGCTTCTGGAACACGGGAGGGAGAGTAATTGCCCATGCGCACCCGCACCGCCGGCTGCGCGTCGAGCACCTTCCACTGCCCCGGCATGACGGTGGTGTGCTGGTACACCATGCTCCTCAACCACTCGAACTCAGCGCCGACGGCGCCCGCGTTCAGTCTCGGTCCGTTGAGTGTCGGGCCGTGACACTGAGCGCATCCGATGGTTGACAGCGCCACCTGCTGGCCGCGCGGTGCATTGGCCGGCACCTCGAACCGCCAGGGCCCCGGCTGGGCGACGGCCGGCAGACTGTTGAAGTAGGCGACGAGATCGGCGATCTCACGATCGCTGACCTGCGATTCGACGAAGGCAGGCATGATCCCCCACGGCTTGCGGACGGCGTGGGCGAACTGGGGAACGGTCAGCCTGCGGCCGGCGAGGTCGGGCCCGAAGGCGCCTTCCCCGTTGGTGCCGTGACAATTGCGGCACTGGGTTGCGGGTCCTTCCCAGAGCGTCTTTCCCGCCTGCGGGTCGCCGGCAGGCGCGGCGGTGCCGCCTTGCGCCACCGGGAAGAAGAGGAGCGCGACGAGCAATGTGGTGGTCATGCGATGCCCTCCTGAGCGGTATCGCCGGATACTTTACATCCGATTCCGCCCCGGCGCCTAAATCTCATATTCTGCAGCCATGAGGCGGGCGCTGGCGGTCGCCTCGCTGGTCCTGCCCCTCGGGATGTGGGCAGATGAGGCGGCCGCGGCCCGTCAGGTGGCGCCTGCCACGCCGGAGCCGGACGTGCCGGAGAAAGCGGGAACGGTGCGGCGTTCCGAAGCGCGTTTGGCGGAGCCGGTTCTCGCGTGTTGATCGCGAAACTGAGCCACTGGCTGCTCTAGCCGGGCCGGAATTCACTCAGGTTGAACCGGGACGGCCGCGTCGACGGACCGTCCCGCTGGTGCTGGGCTCGTCGGGGTCGCAAACGACCCGACGCTCCAGCGAGTCGATCTACTTGTCGATCACGCGGATCTCGACCCGCCGGTTGCGGTGGCGTCCCTCCGTCGTGGCGTTGTCAGCCGCCGGCTGGCTTTCGCCGTAACCTTCCGCTGTCATTCGCGACCGGTCGATCCCGAGGATCGCGATCTCGTTCATCGTGGCTGTCGCGCGCTCTTGCGACAGCCTCAGATTGTCGGCGTCGTTGCCGGCGTTGTCCGTGTACCCGGCGATCTCGACTCTCACCTGCGGATGGGCCTTGAGCATCGCGACGACCTTGCGCAGCTCCTCCATCGATGCCACCGTGAGCGTCGGCGAGCCGGTCGCGAACTCGAGCCGATACGGACCGAGCCGCACGGGCACGGCTGAGGGTTCCGCGGTCGTGCCTATTGGCCTCGTCGGATCGGGCACTGCCCGTGGGACTTCGGTCCGAGGGGCGGGCGTCGTCTGAACGGCCACTTCGCGGCGTGGCTCGTCGTGACGCGCCAGGAAATAGCCGAGAAGCGGAATCAGGAACAGTAGCGGCAGGGCCCACAGCCATGAGCTCCTCTTCGGCGCTGCCTCGTATGCCGCGACATGCGCGGGACGTCTCGGATCGCTCTCATACGCTCCTACGCGACGTGTCGTGTCGTCCGCGTGCAGGAGACCGGCGAGCCCGGCCGGTGCGTCCTGCAGGAACGCGCGCTGACCGCCCAGGAGGCTCATCAGGTTCGACGCGCTCCAACCCATGCTGCTCACATGCTTCGCAATCGCTCCGAGAACAATGGGCAGGG
>JBOGIR010000295.1:0-2133 GCA_050742335.1 Vicinamibacterales bacterium
GAGGTCGTCGTCACCGACTCGCTGGCCGACGAGGCCATCAAGGCGATTGTCGGGGCCGCCCGGACCGGCGAAATCGGCGACGGCCGTGTGTTCGTGTTTCCGGTGATCGAGAGCTACCGCATCCGCACCGGCGAAAAGGAAGCATAGAGGTGAGCACATGAATCAAGCTGACACCGCATGGATGTTGATTGCCACGGCGCTCGTGCTGCTGATGACGCCGGCGCTTGCCTTCTTCTACGGCGGTCTGGTCCGCTCGAAGAACGCCCTCAATGCCATGATGATGAGTTACATTTCTCTGGGGTTCGTGGGCGTCTTGTGGGCCGTGCTCGGATACTCGCTCGCATTCACCGAGGGGAACAACTGGATTGGCGACCTGTCGAACGCCGGGTTGCGCGGCGTCGGCCTCGAAGAGAAAGGCACGATTCCTCACGTGCTCTTCATGGCCTTTCAGGGGACCTTCTGCATCATCACGGCCGCGCTGATCTCGGGCGCCATCGTCGAGCGCATGCGATTTTCCGCGTACGTGACCTTCATTTCGCTGTGGGCGCTCGTCGTGTACGCGCCGATCGCGCATTGGGTCTGGGGCGGCGGGTGGCTGGCCGACATGGGCGCGCTCGACTTCGCCGGGGGGACGGTGGTGCACGTCAACGCGGGCGTCGCGGCGCTCGTGGCGGCAATCGTGGTCGGCAGGCGGCAGGAGTATCGGTCGTCGCTGCTGCCACACAGCGTGCCGCTCACATTGCTCGGCAGCGGGCTCCTCTGGTTCGGCTGGTTCGGCTTCAATGCCGGGAGCGCTCTGGCGGCCAACAATATCGCGGCGCTCGCCTTCGTGACGACCATGCTCGCGCCGGCAGCCACGCTGGTCGTCTGGACGTTCCTCGACCTCCTGCGCTCGGGCAAGCCCACCGCAGTCGGCGCGGCAACGGCCATTGTGGTGGGCCTGGTGGCGGTCACGCCGGCTGCGGGGTTCATCAATCCGATGAACGCCATCCTGCTCGGCGGGATCGCGGCGGTGCCCAGCTACTTCGCGCTCGCGATCCGCGCCAGGACATCGCTCGATGATTCACTGGACGTCGTGGCGGCGCACGGCGTCGGGGGGACCGTCGGGGCGCTCCTAACCGGCGTCTTCGCCGAGCGGGCCGTGAACGGGCTGGCCGACGGCCTGCTCTACGGCAACCCGGGCCAGGTCGCCGTGCAGGCGGCGGCTGTTGTTGCGGCCATCGTCTACAGCGGCGGGATGAGCTTCATCCTGTTGAAGGTGATCGGCACCGTGATGCCGCTGCGCGCCAGCGTGTCTGATCAAAGCACCGGTCTTGATATTACGCAGCATGGCGAGGAGGCGTATCTGCACGTCGGCGGAGCGTCCTCGCAGGTTCACGTGTGAGGCGCGCCGACTGGAGGGAATGTGATGAAGTTGATCAAGAGCATCGTTCGCCCTAACAAAGTGGACGACGTGAAAGACGCCCTCGCCAAGCTGAATATCTCCGGCATGACCGTCACGGAGGTCCGCGGTCACGGCAAACAGAAGGGGCACACGGCCATCTATCGTGGCAAGGAGTACAACGTCAGTCTGCTGCCCAAGATGGAGATCGAGATCGTGGTGCCCGACTCGATCGTGGAGGACGCGATCAAGGTGATTGTCGAGGCCGCACGAACGGGCGAGATCGGCGATGGGCGCGTGTTCGTCTTCCCTGTGCTGGAGAGCTATCGGATCCGCACCGGGGAGAAGGAGTCGTAGGTTCTGGTGCCGTCTTCGTTGGGACGTAGTGTCCGGCTTCAGCCGGACCGGCGGATATGCCGCGCATGATCGTAGGGCGGACTCTCGGCCTCGCCGCTCTTGCCGCGGCTGCACTCGTAGGCTGCGGGGGGAACAGCGCGAATCGTACCGCGGTGTCGCCGCGGCTCTACGTGCTCGAGGGCGGCGTGCTCGCATCCGATCCCACGCGGTACCGTCTCACGGAAGCGGAGGTGCAATCGACGCCGCTGTCGATCGCCGCGTATCTGATCGTGCACCCTCAGGGCGTCCTGCTGTGGGACGCCGGCGCCATCGCCGATGACGAGCGAGTGTCACGCGCGGGCGGGGTGGAGCAGCGCGTGCTGCGTGCGGACGGGCAGGAGCGTGTGGTCACCCTC
>JBOGIR010000296.1:0-3994 GCA_050742335.1 Vicinamibacterales bacterium
GCCACCAGCGGCCACGGTTCCGGCTCCCGCTGACCCCGGGGCGCCCACCGAGGCGATGCTGGGCGTGCCGCTCTACCCCGCCGCGCAGTTCATCACGTCGTACGACGCGGGCCGCACCCAGCGGTACTTCATTTTTGGGACGGCCGCTTCCTATGCCGACCTCGTCGCCTACTACCGCACGGTGCTGAAAGAACGCGGCGATCAGGTGTTCCAACAACCGCCGACACACATCTTCGAGGTGGGCCGCTTCCGCGAAGAGACGATGGCGTTTCCGCCGAGTGTCACGATCAAGGACTGGACGTGGGGTGGATCGCCCGGATATCCGAATCCCCGGCCAAACGTCCAGCCGGCGCGCTTTCCCACGATCATCATGATCGTCCCCGCGCCGCCAGCCGCGGCTCGCAACTGAGGGCGACCCACTTCTTCACTTCGACGGGCCACGGAGTCACAGAGACACGGAGCTGACCAAGAGGAATTTCCTCTGCGTCTCCGTGTCTCCGTGGCCCGTGGAGGTGATCAGCTCTTCACGTAGATATCGCCGGCCTGCCGGAATTCCTGCGACTTCTCCTGCATGCCGGCCTTCAAGGCTTCGACCTCGGTGAGGTTGTGGCCGGCCGCATAGTCCCGGACCTGCTGGGTCAATTCCATCGAGCAGAACTTCGGCCCGCACATCGAGCAGAAGTGCGCCACCTTCGCGCCGTCGGCCGGGAGCGTCTCGTCGTGATAAGCCCGCGCGGTGACCGGATCGAGCGCCAGGTTGAACTGATCCTCCCACCGGAACTCGAACCGCGCCTTCGACAGGGCATCGTCCCACGCCTGGGCCCGCGGATGTCCCTTCGCGAGATCGGCGGCATGCGCCGCAATCTTGTACGCAATGACGCCCGCCTTCACGTCGTCCCGGTCCGGCAGCCCGAGATGCTCCTTCGGGGTGACGTAGCACAGCATCGCGGTGCCGTACCAGCCGATCATGGCCGCGCCAATCGCGGAGGTGATGTGGTCGTACCCGGGCGCTATGTCCGTCGTGAGCGGCCCCAGCGTATAGAAGGGCGCCTCGTTGCACCACTCGAGCTGCTTTTCCATGTTCTCCTTGATGAGATGCATGGGGATGTGGCCCGGGCCCTCGTTCATCACCTGCACGTCGTACTCCCAGGCGATCCGCGTGAGCTCGCCTTGCGTCTTCAGCTCCGCGAACTGTGCCTCGTCGTTCGCGTCGGCAATACTTCCGGGGCGCAGGCCGTCGCCCAGGGAGAACGACACGTCGTATGCACGCATGATGTCGCAGATGTCGCGGAAGCGCCTGTAGAGAAAGCTCTCCTGATGATGCGCCAGGCACCACTTGGCCATGATCGATCCACCGCGCGACACGATGCCGGTGACGCGCTTGGCGGTCAGGGGCACGTAGCGCAGCAGCACGCCTGCGTGGACGGTGAAGTAATCGACTCCCTGCTCGCACTGCTCGATGAGCGTGTCGCGGTAGATCTCCCAGGTGAGATCCTCCGGTCGCCCGCCTGCCTTCTCGAGCGCCTGATAAATCGGCACCGTCCCGATCGGCACCGGGGAGTTCCGGATGATCCATTCCCGGGTCTCGTGAATGTTCTTTCCGGTCGACAGGTCCATCACCGTGTCAGCGCCCCATAGCGTGGCCCACTGCAGTTTTTCGACCTCGTCTTCGATGGACGACTTCACGGCGGAGTTGCCGATGTTGGCGTTGATCTTCACGAGGAAGTTGCGGCCGATGACCATCGGCTCGAGCTCGAGGTGGCGGATGTTGGCGGGAATAATCGCCCGGCCGCGGGCCACTTCGGTCCGCACGAACTCCGCGGGCAGCCCTTCGCGCGCCGCGATGAATGCCATCTCCGGAGTGACTTCGCCCCGCCGCGCGTAATAGAGCTGCGTCCCCACCGTGCCGGTCCGCCGGCGTGCCTCGACCCATTCCTGCCGCAGCTTGGGTAACCCGTTCCGCACGTCGCAGCCGCGCGGCCCGCTCGTGTCGTAGAGCCGGATCGGCGCTTCCTCACCGCTGAGCGTGACCTCACGCATGGGGACCCGCACTGTCGCGGTTGAACCGCCAGGCGTCAGCAAGGCTGTCCGCACGTCGTACACCTTCCGAGAGTTCGGGTAAGCCGTTTCGAAATCAATCATGAAATTTCAGGCGGGATCTGTGAGGATCGCCGCGCTCCCTCCGCCGGTTTCAACCGGATCAGGTTCCAAGGGTTGTCTCTCAATCCGTATGGGATACCCCTGGCGGCCAGTGACGATTATACTCGCGGGATGCGCAGTCTGATCGTGCTCAGCTTGTTCTTCTATGCGTCAGCGGTCGCGGCGCAGACGCAGCCAGCTCCTCCTGCGCCCAAGCCGGCGCAACCTGCTCCGGCGCCAAACCCGGCCCAGCCTGCTCCAGCGCCCAAGCCGGCGCCCAAGCCGGCGCCGCGGCCCCCCGCGGCCCCCGCTCGCGGAGGGATGGCCATCACGGTCACGAATCCACAGGGGCAGACGCTGCCCGCCGTGCACGTGGAAGTGGTCGGCGCGTCCGACCGTAGCGGCGATACCAACACCAGCGGACAGGTCAACTTCCCGGGGGTACAGACTGGAACATATCGTCTGCGGTTCAGCGGCGACTCCGTCATTACCTTCGAGAAAGAGGTCACGGTCCGCGCGGGACAGGTGGCCGACGTGGATGTCATGCTGTCGGCGGCGCCACCACCACCGCCGCCGCCACCTCCTCCACCGCCTCCTCCACCCGAGCCGGTGGCACCCGCCGCACCGGTGGTGGGACCTCTTGGTGAACCGCGCACCACGTCGATTGTGAACCTGATCGAAAAGGAGCTGATCGGCGGCAATCAGCCACGGCGCGACACGCTCGTCTCGTGCAGCGGGAACACACGCACCACGCTGGTGCAGCTCAATCAGGACCAGGCGGAGCGCTTGTACGACACGGCTGACGTCACCTACTATGTCGTCGCGGGCGAGGGTGCCGTACGCGTCGGGGGACGCGACACGAAGCTGGCGGCCGGGAGCTTTGTCTCCATTCCGCGCGGCACGGCCCATGGCATCGTGCGCAGCGGACGGCGTCCACTCATCTTGCTGACGACGTTGAGCGGTACGGCGTGCGAGGAGGCACGCTGACCACGCCACGACGCCCAAACCTCACCAGGCACAAAGCACCAGGCACTGACTGCTACGCCATGTAGCGGTTTCACCTCAAGGCCCCACGACGAGCGTCGCCCGGTAGTCTGACGGATTGATGGTACGGCTGCTGAACGGATAGGGCTGCAGCTCCACCAGTTCGATACGCAGGTCGCGGTGGACGACCGCCGCGCGCCGCGAATCGCCGGTATGGAGCTCGTATGCGGTCGACCTCCCCGAGTCGAAGACGCGCACGTGCACAACGGCATCTCCGCCCTGGATGCAGAAGACATCTGCCGGACAGCGGGAGTCGCCGCTCACGCCGACGAACTGCACGCGAACAGCCGCGCCCCCGATAATGGCCATCTCGCCTGGTGCGAGCACGAAGCGCTCGTTCAGCGGGACGGTGGACCCTGTTGGACTGTTCTCGTCGCAAGCTGTCGCTGCCAGAAGACAGCACGCCAACAGAAATGGACGCACGGCCAACGCCTGAGCAGTGTTCGTGCCAATCGTGTCAAGTTATAGGGTTAGCCGAAATCTGACCCCGGAGCCCACGGCGCTCAGTTGTGTCGATGATGATGAATCCCGATTCCCGCGTTCGCTGAAGCTACGGCGGGCCGCCGTAGCCTTGGCGGAGGCTGGCCGGTGGCCGGACCGCGCTGCGAGGGCTTGAGCGGCCGCAGCACGCCAGCTCCGTGAGACGCACCCCACCGCGCACATTCCGCGCGGTGGGGGCCCCGCGCTGGCGGATTCCCTGAGCCTTCGCGCGCGGTCAAGCGATCCATGTCGGCCTGACCTCCATAGGGCTTCATCATCATCAACACAACCGATCCCCGATGCTTGGTCAGAAGCCGGGTCTGCGGAGCAC
>JBOGIR010000297.1:0-3998 GCA_050742335.1 Vicinamibacterales bacterium
TCCCATGCCCAGGCAGGCGACTCTGACCGGCTCGAATGGAACATCCAGAACCCTGTCGTTCACGTGAACGACAGTGTCGAGTCTACTTGTCATCGATCTGGTAACTGGCTCCGATCGCTTCCACCGCCGCACGTGCGACGCGGTCGTCGAACTCCCAGCTCCCGCCCGACACGCCGATGCCGCCGACGCATTCACCGTCGACGATGATCGGGTAGCCGCCCTCCATGGCCGTCCAGCGCTCCGGGCCGGCTGCCAGCGCAAGCCCGATGGCGTGCGCGACATCCAGCCCCTGTGCCTGCGCCCCCCTCGCACCCGTGGGGCGTTTGTTCGACGCTGCGCACACGGCCTTCGTGGTCGAGGAGTGCACGGTATGGAAACGCCCACCGTCCATGCGTTCGAGCAGCATCAGATGCCCACCGGCGTCGGCAATCGCCACCGCGATCGGAATGCGCTCCGCTTCCGCCAGGCGCATGGCTGTGGCCATCATTGCTCGTGCCCCGGCAAGCGTCAGACGCCGGGCGTGGGATGTGTACAGCGACTGGTTCATCGGTCCTCGTGCATGGTCATCGGCCGCGTAGGTCGGAGCGCCCGCCGTCAAGAGTAACCCGGCTCGCCGTCGGCTTCATCCGATTACTGCCGGATTTCAGATTTCTCGATTGACGACTGTTGGCGATTGCTGAATGACGATCGATTCTTGATTGAGGGAACTGGCGGTCAATCGAGACTCACTCCGACGATCGCAAATCGTCATTCGACAACAATCTTCATTCGACCAACCTGAAGTCGGCAATCATCCTCGCGCTCCGCGGCTAACAGGCACCCGTGGCGCCCCGATGGGCGTGAGCGATGTAGCAGGCGGTCCACTCGAGATACTGGTCGCCCCATGCCTCAGTGGGCTCGATGGCGGTCTGTTCGAAGTACTCGTTCCAACTGTAGACGAGAATCAGCTCCGGCCGCAGCGCCAGCGCCCGCTGCCACTGTTCGTGGTACAAGCGCCCGTTGTTCCGGGGGTATTCCATTGCACGCTCGCGGCCGAGGTGCGTGTCGGCATAGCCCGGCACAACGGGCACGACGCCGTTGACGAGCGGTTGCGGTGTGGCTGCCCAGAATGGCCAGTCGCGCGGATACAGGACCAAGTCCGGATTGAAGGCGTTCGCCCCAGGCTGGTAGTTGTCGGTCCAGTAGACATTGCGCAGGACAACGCCAGGAATCGCGAAATCTGCCGCCGCCGAATAGAGCATGATCAACGGCCGGCCGTGCAGGAAGAAGTAGTTCGCGCGACCGGTGAACTCGGCCTGGACTTTGGCGACCCAGGCGGCCTTGAAGGCTGCCGATCGCGTATAGAGGCCGTCCAGCATCACCGCAGCGCGCAGCTTGTGACGGGCCAGCCGGCTGAAGAGCGCCTGAGCGTTGGACCAGCCGGCCGGCGATTCGGCCGTGACGTGCACGATGACGAGATCAAAGCCGGCCGCCGCTATCTGTCCGAGGTGGATGTCCATGACAATTTCATTGCTCGACCCGTACCAGCCGAGGGCAGGCTTCGAGGCGCCCGTCTGAACAACTGTCTTGTCGTTGCCCCAACCCGTGGCCCTGGTCTGGTACCACGTAAAGTAGTGGACCCCGACTGCCGGTTTCTGAACGGCGAGCCGTCTCCGGATCTCCGCAGGCGTGAACTCGCTGTCCACCCAGCGGCGAAGGGTCGCATGGTCCCAACCGGCCGGGTCTCGCCCCAGCGCCTCGATGAAGACGCGCCGCACCTGCACTACGCGCCGCGCCTCCGGCCAGCCGGCGATCTCGCGTCTGACTTGCTCTGCGTCGAGCGGACCGTCCACCCAGCGGCGCAGTGCCGCACAGTCGCCGTCAACAGGGTCCCGGCCGAGCACATCGAGATAGACGCGACGGATCTCGCCCACCCGCAGACCTTCCGGACTGAGTTGGAGTGCCGGCAACAGCTCCTCGTTCTGGAAGGGCCGGCCGTCCCACCGCACGGTCTCGGGGCCGTCCGGCGGCCTGCACAGTGTGCCGATGTAGGCGTCGGTGAGGGCCTTACTGGCGGACATGCGCTCCCGCACATCGCGCTCCCTGCTCCACAGCGGCACGACGAGCCCCATGACGACGGGGACGAGGAGGACCAGAACTGTCGCGAAAATTCTTGGCAAGGACCGATAAGCTTCGATGGAGATTCTATCCCCGGGACCGGACCTCAGCTCATCAGGCAGCGCGCGAGACCCCCGCCCCGCACAAAAAAGGATCGCGACCCTTGATTTCGTCCGATCCTCACGCGAAAGTGAGTGACTAACCCCAACTGCAATCTGACCTCTGGAGGGTACCTACGTGCACGTGAAGGGAATACTCGTGTCTTTGTGTGCGGCCGCGGCGCTCGTCACGGTTTCACCGTCGATGTCGCCGGCGATTCATGCCAGTGAGGCCGCCACACGCTCGGCGGGCAGCGGTGATCTTTCGAGAATCCGCATCGACAACTTCGGTCGAGTCAACGCGACCTACTTTCGGGGTGAACAGCCAGAAGGCCGCGACTACGCAGATCTGGCCGCACTCGGGGTCAGGACCGTCATCGACCTCCAGGCCGACGGCGATAATCACGCCGAGGCGGGCATCGTCGAAGCGGCGGGCATGAAGTTCTACCGGATCCCCATGACGACGCACGTGCCGCCCACGCCCAAGCAACTCGCGTTGTTCCTTCAGATCGTGAACGACCCGGCCCACCAGCCGATCTACGTCCACTGCAAGGGAGGCAAACACCGCACCGGCGTCATGACGGCTGTCTATCGCATGGAGCAGGATGGATGGACGCCCGCCCGGGCGTTCGAGGAAATGAAGCGGTACAAGTTCGGGATGGATTTCCTGCACTCGGAGTTCAAGCGCTTCGTCTACGGCTATCAGCCGGGCCGCATGGTCGCCTCGGCGCCGGTGGCGCCGGCGAACACGACGAAGTGACGCCACGGAGACACAGAGTTTCTTAGCGGTCCTCAGCGTGCCATGACCTGGTAGCGATAGCAGCCGACGGCCCCATCGGTGAGGTCGTTGACCATGAGCAGGTACGTTCCGTCCTGTGGTGCGACGAACTCGAGGCGCGGATCCTGGTCCCCGCCCGAGTCGTCGTCGTAGAATGTCGTGGTCTTGATGGTATTGCCAGCCAGTTGGCCGAGCGCCGGAACAACGACCGCTGCCACCGGATTGAAGTTTTCGCTGAAACTTTCGACCGTCACGGTGATGTTGAATCCGGCAGGCATGAACCCAAGATCGTGGACCGCAATTCCATTGGTCCAGGGTGCGGTGCAGTAGACACCGTTTGCGCCGCCACCGATCGAGGCGCGCGGGCCGACAACCGGTCCCACCGTACTGGTCGCTCTCGTGGGCCGGAGCGTCTGTTTCTTGCCCAGACCCAGCCAGCTCCGCTGAACCCCTTCGACACCGACCACACACGCGACGAATACTGCGAGAATCGCGATTCCGACTGTTCGGGACGGCATAGCAGCTCCTTTGCAAGTCTTCGCCTGCAGATTCATAAACGCATCACCCCGACGATCCGAACAAGGCATTCAGGCTCACCTCTATCCTCAAATGCGCAAGAGGCTCGGAAAACGGCTCGACCACGACCACTTTCGCGATTTCCGGTTCGGTCTCGTCAAGGCGGAGGGCATCGATCGCACCTGGCTCACGGCGTACGCGCGCCGGAATGCGCGACCTGTTCGAAGGGCGACCTGTTTCCGTACGGGATCGAGGAGAATCGCCCGACGTGGGAACAGATGGCGCTCTACACGCCCAGCAGGGCATCGCGCACCGGCTGATGACACCCGAGGAGATGTTTCCCCGGGGCATCATGACGAAAGTGGTGATCTGACCACCGATCGCCTGCCTAGAACCCTTGAACGCCCGAAACCTGACGCCATGAGTCAAGTTTCGGGGCGCGCAAGTGAGCTGGCGGGGCGCGGCTTGCCGTGACCCGCTAGAACTCGAGAACGATGCCTCCCGACAGG
>JBOGIR010000298.1:0-9717 GCA_050742335.1 Vicinamibacterales bacterium
TCGGGTGGTTCAGCGACGCGAGCACCTGCGCCTCACGCTTGAACCGCGCCAGCCGCTCGGGATCCTGCGCGAACGCCTCCGGCAGCACCTTGATCGCGACGTCGCGCTGCAGCGTCGTGTCGCGCGCCCGATAGACTTCCCCCATTCCTCCAGCGCCGAGGAGGGCGGTGATCTCGTAGGGCCCGAGTCGAGTACCGGCGCTCAGTGCCATGTCAACCGTGGATAGCGTCCCTCAAATCCTCAAATCTCACATCATCGATCGTGCAATGGACCAAGGCCCATCCCGCCCGATCCAAGAAGCGAGACGACTTCGTACGCGCCGAGTCGAGCGCCGGCGGCGAGAGACATGATGGGAAAGGTGGCGAAATTATACGGTCAAACCTGGTTCGAAACGTTCGGAACCACGAACTATCGAACCGAACGTGAACACGAACAGAGAAGGGTTGAGGATGCGCCGATTCTGTCACAGAGCGCGCGCCGCACGCGGCAAGGCGGACGAGGTGGACGTCCAACATTTCTATTGCTGATTATCCGGATAATCAGCAATAATTCCGCGTGTCCAATCTCCGCCGGAAGCTGGATCTGCCCACGCTGCTGGCAAAAAAGTCCTTCTTCCTCTTCGGTCCGCGCTCCACGGGGAAGTCGTTCCTCGTGCACCAGCAACTGGGAAACCGAGCCCTCGTCATCGACCTGCTCCGCTCCGATCTCTTCATCCGCCTGTCCGCGCACCCTGAGGATCTGGAGAACCTCGTTGCCGTCGCGCCGAGACCCCGGTGGGTGGTCATTGACGAGATCCAGCGGGTGCCGGCGCTGCTCAGCGAAGTCCATCGACTGATCGAACAGAGGCGATACCGGTTCCTGCTCACCGGCAGCAGCGCCCGCACGCTCCGCCGCGGCTCCGCCGACCTGCTGGCCGGACGGGCCTGGGTCGCCAACCTCTTCCCGCTTTCGTGGTCCGAGATCCCGACATTCGATCTCGGGCGCTATTTGCGCTTCGGGGGGCTGCCGCCGGTGTACTTGAGCCGGTCGCCCGAGGAAGAGCTGCGAGCGTATGCGGCCGTGTACCTCCAGGAGGAGATCCGCGCCGAAGGGATCATCCGGCGGCTCCCGCCGTTCACGCGCTTCCTCCGCGTGGCCGCGTTGTCGAGCGGGCAGCTGCTCAACTACGCACAGGTGGCGAGTGACGCGGAGGTGCCCGCGTCCACCGTGCGCGAATATTTTTCGGTGCTCGACGACACGCTCGTCGGCTGGACGCTCGAGCCCTGGCGGGAGTCGCGCAAACGCAAGGCGATCCAGACGGCGAAGTTCTACTTCTTCGATCCCGGCGTCATGCACGCGTTGGCCGGTACGTCGACACTCGACCGCAACTCCGATCTCTACGGCCGCAGCTTCGAACAGTTCATTGGAATGGAGCTCCGCGCCTACCTCAGTTACGCCCGCACGGGTGACACGTTGACCTTCTGGCGTTCCAAGCACGGGCACGAGGTGGACTTCCTGGTCGGGGGACGGATCGCCGTCGAGGTCAAAGCCACTCGAAAGGCGTCGTTGCGCGACGCGCGAGGGCTGCTGGCGCTGGCGGACGAGAAGATCGCGCGGCGGCTGTTCCTCGTGTCCGACGATCCGGTGGCGGCGCGCCGCGGCGGCATCGAATTCCTCCCGTGGGCGACGTTCCTGGCGCGCCTCTGGGCGGGCGACATCGTGTAAGCGCCCGCCGTCCGCCCATGTGATGGGCCGCTGTGCCCTGGTGCCGCGTGAGCATCCTTCGATGCCGGACACGACCCACGAGCGACAATCACAGCGAATCGTGGGCGGATTGTCACCCCTTTCAGCCTCGGATGGCGCCGGCAGTTGTTCACGGTCCCTTCAGTGCGGCGTCAATCACCGCCTCACGATCGCGGCGATCCCAGGCCTCCTGAATGCCCTCCTCGGACAGGCCGCCGAGGCGCCCGAGAAGCCAGAATGCCGCGAAGGCATGTCCTTCGCTCTTCCAGCGCGCCATCTCGATGAGCGACTCGAGCGCACGCGCTCGCAGGCTCGCGATCAGCGGCGCGTCACGGCTCACCGAGAGCTGCAAGAGTGCGAACAACGCCTTGTTCCGGTCTGAAAATGAAGGTGAGGTGAGCAGGTCGACAAACGGCTGAGACGGCACTCGTATCCGCAACGCCGGCGATTGCTCGGCGAATTGGACGATCACCCCCAGCGCGCGCATGGCATAGTTTCGAACGTCTTCCTCCGGATCGCTCATGCCGTACACAAGGTCTCCGATGATCGCGCGTTTGTCGGCGGCGTAGCCGAGGACGACGGCCGCCAACGCCCGATGCTCCGCGTCGGAAGAACGGCGCAGCACATCGCGGAGCCGCTTCATGTTACGAGCGGCGTAGCTGATGAAACGCTCTTGAACGGCGCGCGTCGCCGGGTCGTTCGCCAGTGCATGCCCTTTTGAATGATCCTCACCTGAGTCGCCGCGGAGAATCGCCTGCAGAAACGAATGGACGAAGTCCTCTCCCGCCTGTACGACGTCGTCTGGAAGGCGGATGTTCCCTCGAGGCGGGGCCCGGAACCGCAGCGCCGGGCGGCCTGGCTCTTCGATCCCGACATACACGACGAGGCGCCCGGCATCGCAGCAATTGACGAGCACGCGGGCGCTCACCACGCCGGTCAACGCCATCAAGCGGCGCTCGGACTCCTTGGCGAAGGGCGGGGGCGCGCTGACGTCCACGGCGATGGTGTCGCCTTCCATGACCGTCAGTGCACCTCGCGCCTCGCTCTCCGACACCTGACGCAAGCCGTAGAAGTCGATGATCCCGACCTGCAGCTCCTGGCCGGGCACCTGCGTGGCATGCCCGAGAAGCACGAGCGCGACGAAGTGCGTTGCCGCGTGCCTGAACCCTTTGGCGATGCGATCGGCGCGCGATCTCGTGCTGAGTGTCACATCGTGTCGAACCCCGAACCCCGAACCCGGAACCGAACGTGCCCGCCTACGCGCGAAGCGCTCCGGCGAGGCCCGCCGAAGCCTTGGCGAAGGCGGGAACACGAACCGAGAAGTGTGAACGACGTCTCTCTTACGGCGTGGGCACCAATCGCCTCAGCTCGTCGAACCAGTTCACGACCACGATCATCCTCGAGACCAGGGTCTCTTCGTACGGCTGCACCATGACGAAGGCGTTGCCGTCGGGCGTCACGTCGTACCCCGGGCTCTCGACAAAGGGGAGGGCGTAGTTGCCTGTGAACAGGACACGACTGTGACCGACCTTGATTTGGGGAGTAAGTGAAATGTCGGCGCTGAGCAGCGCGTTGCCGTTCCTGAAGAAGATCTCCCGGCTGTTCGGCGCCCACACCGGCCCGGTGCCGCCGTCAAGCGAGACCTGCTGCCTGCCGCCCTCTCCCGACACAGCTCGTATATAGACTTCGGACTGGCCGGTCTCGTCCGAGACATACGCGAGGTACCTATTGTCGGGCGAAAAGAGGGCGCCGAACTCGTTGAAACGCGTCTTGAGAAACTCGCGCGGCTTTCTCTCACCATCGAGTGGCAACAACATCAAGTCGTATCCTGTCATCCCGCCGTTGAATTCGTGGAACGCCACCAGTCGCCCATCTGAAGAGATGGACGTGGGATTCTGATCGGACGCGCTCGTCGTCAGTCGCTCCAGCTTTTCGGTCCCCTCGAGCGACATAACCCACAAATTGAATGGGCCTCCTCGGTCGGACGCAAGAACCATCGCTCTTCCATCGGACTGCCAAACGGGGGACGCATTCTCGAACTCGGTCGTAAGGCGGGTCCGCGCGCCACGCTCGAGATCGAGCACCCAGATATCGTCGTTTGAAGCCGTGAGCTGCATCGCCAGTTGACGGCCTCCAGGCGACAGCCGGAATCTGGAAGGATTGTACGGAGCCTCGTCCACGATGGGTGTGGCTGTGCCGCGACGGTCGACGCGCAAAATCCGCGTGCGCAGTTTGTGGTCGCCCGCCGGAGGAAAGACGAGCCGCCCGGTTTCGGATATCGCGAATTGCGACGCACCAGTTCCCACGTCCAATGAGACGCCCGACAACACCTCGACAGGCGGACCGGTGACCGACAGCCGGCGGAGATCGAATGGCACGGCAAGGAGGACATTCGACCGCGCGTACACCAGGTGCCCTGTCGGAACGTAGCGGCCGAAGCTGCCACCATCGATCAGCACCCGGCGCTCGCCGGTTCGGATCGATTGCGCCACGATTCGCGCATCGTCGAACGGCTTGCTCGCATCCTCGATCGTGAAGATCACCGTGTCGCCGTCGGGGAGCATCTGCGGCCAGCTATGGCTCGATTCTCTTTTCGCCCGATCGGCGGTCGTCCAGGGCTGGGGACTACCGCCGGCGGCTGACACGCGGAAGAGGCCGCCGCTGAAACTCGGCGCGAAGATGATGGTGTCGTCGGGGGCCCACGTCGCTCCGCTGCCATTGGGCGCGTCGCAAATCGTGACGATGGTGCCACTGTTGACCGACATTTTCCTCAGCTTGCCATCGGCGGTGAAAAACCCAATCCACTGGCCGTCGGGAGAGAAGAAGGGGGTGTGCGCTCCCTCTGTTCCATCGATGCGCCTGTCGGCAAGCTGGTCGAGGCGTCGAAGGGCCAACCACGTGTTTGACCTCCCACCGGGCGTGTAGGCGAGCAGTCCTCCGTCCGGGGACAGCGCGACAAACGGGACATGGAGCCGGCTGCCAAAGGTGATGCCGGGCGGCAGATCGAGAGCGAAACGAATCGCCGGCTGCGGCGAGGCACTCGAGCGGCCCGCCGACATCACCCACACGCTGACGCCTGTTGCGACGGCCGCCGCCAGCGCCACAAGGAGCACAAGACGCCAGGATGGTGCGAGCACGCGGAAACCGGCGACCGCCGCCGGCACGTCGGCGCTCGTCGACGATTGGCCCGCTGCATTTTCCAACGCAAACGCCAGGTCGGTTGCCGTCTGAAATCGACTTGATGGGGCCTTCTCCAGGCACCGCTCGACGACGCGCACCAGCGCAGGCGGGATCTGCCGCTCCGCCGACGGGAGGGCCGGTGGATCTTCCTTCAGAATCGCCGTCATCGTCTCGACGCCGGTGTCGCGTTCGAACGCGCGGCGGCCCGACAGCATTTCGTAGAGCACCGCGCCGAAGGCGAAGATGTCGGCCCGGTGATCCACCGCCAGCGCGCGCACCTGCTCCGGCGACATGTAGCCGACCGTGCCGAGCACGATGCCGTCCCGCGTCTGGGCGGGCGTGGTGGGCAGCGCGCTCAGATTCGCGGCGCCCGGTTCAGCCTGCGTGAGCTTCGCCAACCCGAAGTCGAGAATCTTCACGCGGCTGTCAGTCGTCACGAAGAGGTTCTCCGGCTTCAGATCCCGATGCGTGATCCCCTTCTCGTGTGCTGCGGCCATGCCGTGCGCAACTTGCACCGCATGCTCGACCGCCTTGCGCACTGGCAACGCGCCCCCGGCGAGCCGCTCCCGCAGTGTGCCGCCTTCGAGCAGCTCCGACACGATGTAGGGCGCCCCCTCGTGCTGGCCGATGTCGTAGACCGCAAGGATGTTAGGGTGGTTCAGCGCCGCGGCCGCGCGCGCTTCCTGCTCGAAGCGCTGGAGGCGCTCCGGATCGGAGGCCAGGCCGGCCGGCAGGACCTTGATGGCGACGTCACGACCCAGGCGAGGGTCGCGCGCCCGATACACTTCGCCCATGCCGCCGGCTCCGATGAGCGCGACGACCTCATAGGCGCCGAGTCGAGCGCCGGGGGCGAGAGCCATCGAGTGTCGGTGAGGGTCGGATTATACGGTGGAATGATGGCGGCACGGTACGCGCGTCATGCAACCCGCGCCTGGACCGGCCGATCTCCAGCACGCCATTCATGGGTCCGAGCGGCCCATGTGCCTAACATGAATATTCGGATATGTACTCCGAATATTCATGCTATCCCCGGAGGTCCCGGAGGTCAGTTGAGTTGACGAAGTTCTTGTAGGCGGGTGGCGCGGGGAGGGGCCTCCCCGCCCGCCGCGCAGGCGCCACTGTCGTGACGAGTGCTGTTGGCGCCGAGGACGGGTGGGGAAGCCCCGCGACAGGACCCGCAGAGCGTCAACTCAACTGACCTCCGGAATAATCAGGGAGCCGCGATCGATCTCCTCGTCGTGCACGGTAAGCACGTCTGGGCTTCGAGTTCAAGCACACCAGATAGTGGCGCGATTGTACGGTCAATTCCCCGGGGCGAGCGATATCCGACATTGACTTCGGTTGTCCCCGAAAAATAGACTCCGGCCGGAGGCGTGTATGAAAGGTATGAAAGGTATTGTGCTGTTCGTGGCGGGATTGATAGTGGGCCTCGCCGTGCAGGCCGGGCTCGCGCAGAGCCAGAACGTGGTGATGATGAACCACGTGGGCATCAACGTGCCCAACATTCCTGACGCGATCACCTATTACACACAGAAGATGGGCTACCGGGAGGCATTCCGCGCGACCGATGCGAAGGGACAGCCCACGCTCGTGTACCTGCACATCAGCCGGAACACCTTCCTCGAGCTGGGTCAGGCCAATGCCGAGCGGCCCGCCGGCTTCACGCACTACGGACTGCACGTGGAGAACATCAAGTCGGCGGTGGAGATGTTCAGGCAGCACGGCATCAAGGTCAGTGACGTGAACACGAGTGCGTCGACCAACGCACTGCTGGCCAACATCACGGATCCCTACATGGGTCGCATCGAGCTGGCGGAGCTGACGCCCAACTCGCTGCATCGCAAGGCGCTCGACAGCTGGAAGCCGTAGGGTGTAGAGGAAGCCTTTAGGCTTCCGGTCCGTGTGTCGGAGGATCCAGGGAGTCGGCGGTGAGCGCGAGCAAAGCAAAAGGACGTTGCGTGTCGAGCCTCGTGCTCGCTGTAGCCGCGTACGCCCTGGTGTCCCTGGGGGCGGCGGGGCAGCAACCATCGGCAGGGACGGGCGCCGTTCTCTACGAAGGGGCGCTGCTCATTGCGGGCGACGGCAGCGCGCCGATTGCCAACGCCGCCTTCCTCGTGCAGGACGGCACGATCACGAGGGTCGGACGACGGGGCAACATCGTCGCTCCCGCCGGTGCAGGTCGCGTCGATCTCTCCGGGAAGACCGTGATGCCCGCGCTGATCAACGCGCACGGGCATCCGGGCTTTCAACGGGGACTGACGTACGGCCGCGAGAACTACACGCGCAGCACCTACCTGGACGATCTCAATCGAGCCGCGTACTACGGAGTCCGCGTCGTCATGTCGCAGGGGATCGATCCCGGCGACCTCGCCTACGAGATTCGACGGGATCAGCAGGCGGGACGCGCGGACGGCGCGCGCCTGCTGATGGCCGGGCGCGGGATCGGGGCGCCGAATGCCGGCCCTGGCGCGGCGGCGTATCAAGGGATCGCGTACGAGGTGACAACCGCGGAACAGGGCAGGGCTGCGGTTCGCGAGCTGGTGGCGAAGAAGGTGGATCTCGTGAAGATCTGGGTGGACGACCGCGGTGGACGGGCACCGCGGCTGCCGCCGCCGGTGTACCGCGCCGTCATCGACGAAGCGCATGCGCAAAAGTTGAAGGTCAACGCGCACGTTTTCTACCACGACGATGCCGTCGGCCTGGTGGACGCGGGCATCGATGGGCTCGCGCACCTCGTGCGCGACCGCGAGATGGATGGCGGCCTGATAGCCGCCATCGTGCAACGCGGCGTGTACGTGATGCCGAATCTCGGCGGGGCCGAGCGCGGCACCCATTCGACCGTGCCGCTCTGGTTCGAGGAACCGGGCCTCATGATGCTGCTGCGCCAATCGACGCCGGCGCCGGTCATCGATCGGATCCGCGCGTCGTTCACCTCACGCGACGGTGCCACGGCGACGGCGGCACGAGGCAGGTACACGATTCTCCAGCGCAGTCTCGCCGCATTGAACAAGGCTGGAGCGCGGATCATCCTTGGATCCGACACGGGACTCGAGGATCACCTGTTCGGCTACGCGGAGCAGCGCGAGCTTGCGGAGATGGCCGGTGCCGGTATGACGCCGGCCCAGGTGATTGTGGCCGCGACGAGCCGGCCGGCCGAATATCTCGGCCTTCGCAACATGGGCAGCCTGGCGCCGGGCAAGCGTGCCGACTTCCTCGTGCTGTTCGGAAATCCTCTTGGAGACATTCGCCAGACGCGGAGCATCGAGGCGGTGTACTTCGACGGGCGCGCCATCGACCGCGCGGCCCTGCGCGGGCGGTTGGGGGGATCCTGAGCGAGGCACACGTCACGAGCCACAGGCCACCACGGCAAACCACGAAGGGCACGAAGATCGCGAAGGTCACGAGCGCAGTTTGTCATGAATATTGTCGTGTCCTTCGTGACCTTCGTGTGCTTCGTGGTGTCCGCCGTGGACATTTGAGGGATCGATGACACAGGACATCGTTCGGGACATGGCCTTCGAGATGGCGGCCTCGAGCATCCGCTTTGGTGTCGGGGTGACGCGCGAAGTCGGCATGGACCTCGCCGACTTTGGTGCGCGACTCGTGCTCGTGCTGACCGATCCGGTGGTGCGCGACCTCCCGCCTGCGCTGCGCGTGATCGAGTCGCTCGAGGCCAGCCAGGTGCCATTCGCCCTGTACGACAAGGTCCGCGTCGAACCGACAGACGAGTCGTTCCAGGATGCGATCGCCTTCGGGCGCTCGCGTCCTTTCGACGCGTTTGTCGCCGTCGGCGGCGGCTCCACGCTGGATACCGCCAAGGCCGTCAATCTCTACACGACATATCCGCCGGCCCACTTTCTCGACTACGTCAACCCGCCGATCGGCAAGGGACTGCCCGTACCGGGGCCGCTCAAGCCGCTGATGGCCATTCCCACGACGGCGGGCACCGGCAGCGAGACGACGGGCGTCGCCATCTTCGACTTGCAGCGCATGCACGCGAAGACCGGCATCGCGAATCGCCGCCTCAAGCCGACGCTCGGCTATCTCGATCCTGACAACACCCGGACCGTGCCGCCGCAGGTCGCGGCGTCGACCGGGCTCGACATTCTCAGCCACGCTGTGGAATCGTTCACGGCCGCGCCCTTCACGAGCCGCCCGCATCCGGGGAGGCCGGCGCTCCGGCCGGCGTACCAGGGCTCGAATCCCATCAGCGACATCTGGGCGCTCGAGGCGATGCGGATCGTCTCGCAGTACCTGGTTCGCGTTGTGGACGATGCCTCCGACGACGAGGCGCGCGCGAAGATGCTGCTCGCGGCGTCGTATGCGGGCCTGGGATTCGGGAATGCCGGCGTGCATCTGCCGCACGGCATGTCGTACGCGGTGTCGGGCAATGTGAAGAGCTATCGGCCGGCGGGCTACGTCACCGGGCACGCGCTGGTGCCTCATGGCATGTCGGTGGTGCTGAACGCGCCGTCGGTGTTCCGGTTCACCGCGTCCGCCAGTCCGGATCGTCACCTGCAGGCGGCGCAGGCGCTCGGCGCCGACGTATCGCGTACGCGGGCCGAGGATGCGGGAACGATCCTGGCGGACCGGATTACCTGGTTCATGCAGCGGCTTCAAATGCCGAACGGGTTGAAGGCCATCGGTTATTCAACGGCAGACATACCGGCACTGGTGGAAGGGACGCTGCCGCAGCACCGTGTGACGAAGCTGTCGCCGCGTCCGGCGGGGCCCGAGGAGCTCGCGAAGCTCTTCGAGGATGCGATGGTAGCGTGGTGACAACATCTATGGATCGATGATCGATGATGTGATCAT
>JBOGIR010000299.1:0-6340 GCA_050742335.1 Vicinamibacterales bacterium
GCCTGATCGGCGGGAACGGCGCGCATCACGCGGATGAACTTCGGCTTTTCGGCGTCGAAACACTCTCTGTAGTACTCGCGGACATTCGTCACGTGCCCCTCCTGTCGATACCACCGTCCGATCCTGCTGTGCAATTCTGCCAGTTGCGTACATTGCTCGGCAATGGCGCTTGAATCGAGATCTGAAATCCGCACTGACTACCGGCGCTCACAGCAGCCGTGTCACCGCCCGAATGAAGCTCTCGAAGTCCCGCAGGTCAGTCGTCAGCGCCCGGTAGACCCTTCGACGGTCGATCTCCAGGTACTCGTGGACCAGCACGTTCCGAAATCCCGCCATGGCCGTCAGCTTGGTCGAAAGTCTCCTGGACACCACCTTCTGGCGGGCAAGCACGTCGAAGAGCGATTTGCTGTCGGCGGGCAAGGCCAGGTTGCGGTCCGCCACGATGTGATGGCTGATGTCGAGCACGGCCTGGATCGCCAGTTGCAGATACCGTTCGGCGTTGCCGTAGATGAGCGGGTCGCTCACGAAGCGACGCTCGTCGGCCATGCCCCGAATCCTGCGCAGCAACGCCACGTACTCGCGGATCTTGGCGATTCGCGCGCTCACCACATACCGATCAACCACCGAGGCGTCCCTCCCGGACATCCTGCTTGAGGCGGCCGATGTAGCGCTCCAGTGTCGGGACGATGTCGGCGTAGCGGCTCGCCGTGCGCACCTGAAATCGCACGCGTGCGGCGCGCGAGCGCTCGAACACCAGCGTGCCGCGCGAGAGCACTCTGTGGGCCAGGAGCGGCGGCGCCTCGTTGAGGATCACGAGTTGCACATCGCTCCGGTGCAGCGCGGCTCCCAGTTCATTCGTCAGCTTCAGTCGATAGCTCAGCGCGCGGGCGTCGGGGATGGGCCGGCCCACGAGCACGGCGATGTCGATGTCGCTATCCGGCCGCGCACGACCCTGCGCCACCGAGCCGAAGATGTAGGCCGCCTGGATCTCGGGTCGTCGAGCGACGCATCGAGCAACCGCACGGGAAGCCGCAGAAGGTGCCGTCACACTCACCGTGGAGTTCTCGACGGTAGTATAGCCGCCGGATTCCGGTGGCCAGGCGTGTGACGCGCTGCTATCCCAAGACGTAGAGCCGCTCGCCCCCGACGTGATCGCGTGTGCAGTCCTGTCACCTGCCGGGCGCCAGCGTCGCGCAGACATCAGCCGAAAACCCTGCCTGACACGCACAGATCGGCCGAAAAGAAGAGGGAATGAGTTGGCTGGCGTGCGGCGTCGTCTATTCGGTGGCCTATGTGGCGATCGGGTGGCTCCTCCGCGGCCAGAGCGACACGTTGCTCTGGTTCAGAATCATCGCGCTGCTCGTGCCGCCTCTCACCGGCGTCGTGGTCATCGTCCGCCGCCGTCACGTATGGACCGGGTGTCACTGGCTGTTCTGGGCGACGATCGCTCTCGGCCTGACGATGTCGGCCATCGGACTCGTCGGATGGACGGTCGACGAGCTCCTGCTGGGACGCGAGACGTCGTGGCTGGGATGGTTCACCGTATTTGCGCTGTTCGGGGCGGCGGCCCCACTGCTCGGCCTTTTGGCCCAACCCCACCGCGGCAGCCGTGAGGCGGTAACCGCGACCACCGCTGTGGATATCGCCGGCATCGCCGTGATGACCGGTTTTCTCTACTCGCGGTTCGTCATCGGGCCGGACTTGACGGCGATGAGCGCGCAGCCGGCGTCGCTGCCGCTGCTCCTCCTCTCGGAATTCCAGCAGCTCGTCGTGGTCGTCGGGATGGCTGCGGCTGCCTTCGTGGCCCGGGATCTGCGGTGGGGCGCCACGTACCGGCGGCTCGCCCTTGGGCTGTTCGTCAACGCCATCATCCTGAGCATCGCGAACCTCGCCATCTGGCAGGGGCTGTACCGGTCGGGATTCGTCTACGACGTGATCTGGATCATGCCGTATGCGTTCTACCCCTGGGCCGCGTCGCAGGCCCCCGCGTCCGCCGATGTCGGCCTCGAAATCGAGCGACACGCGTTGACGCCGTCGCGGCCCTGGGTGGTCTTCTCGGCGCTGTGCTTGATCCCGCTGTTCGACTACGGCCTGCGTCAGGCGCTTCCGCTCGGCCCTCTGGAAGGGTTCAGAGACCTGTCGACGGCCATCACCATTTTCTCCGTGCTGCCGCTCCTGATGGCAAGGCTGGCCGTCGAGCATGGCGAAGCGCAGCAGGCGGACCGGAAGCGCAGGCTCCTGGCCGCGGCGACCGAGCAGGCCGACGAGCTCATCTCCATCATGCGGCCCGACGGCGGCATGGAGCACGCTAACCAGACGTTCTGCCGGACGATTGGGTACGAGTCCGCGGAGGTCGTCCAGATGGCGGCGTCAGACTTCCTGGCCGAGCAGTCACGGTCGCAGGTGGCCACCATCACGGACGCCGCGCGACGCGATGGCATCTGGCGCGGCGCGCTCGTGCGTCGCCGTCGGGACGGCTCGACGTTCCTGACGTCGTGCACGGTGACGTCGCTCGCCGATGACGCCGGTCGCGTGACCCAGCTGGTCAATGTCGAGCGGGACGTCACGCGCGAGACCGAGCTTCGCGACCAGTTGATCCACGCCGAGCGGCTTGCGGCGGCCGGACAACTGGTGTCGGGTGTTGCACACGAGCTGAACAACCCGCTGCAATCGGTTGTGGGCTTTGCCGAGCTGCTCCTCGAAGGCGAACGGCGGAAGGAAGCCCGGGAAGACATCGAACAGATCCTGTCGGAGGCCACTCGTGCGGCCAAGATCGTCCAGAACCTGCTCGCCTTCGTGCGCCGCTCCTCCGTGGAGCGGACGCCCGCCAGCCTGAACGCGCTCGTGCAAAGCGCGGTCGCGCTGCGCGCCTACGAGTTCGGCGTGGCGAACATCGAGATCGACGCCGACTATTCGAACGACGTGCCGCCCGTGCGCGTCAACCGCGAAGAAATCCAGCAGGTGCTCCTGAACCTCCTGTTGAATGCCGAGCACGCGATGAAAGCCAACGGCGAGCGTGGACGGCTGCGCGTCCGGACCATGACGTGCGACGCGGGCGTGGTCGTGGAAGTCCACGACAATGGTCCCGGCGTGCCGGCGAGCATGGCTGGGCGAATTTTCGAGCCGTTCTTCTCGACCAAGGAAGTGGGACAGGGCACAGGACTCGGCCTGTCCATTGCGCTCGGCATCGTCGAAGCGCACGGTGGGACGCTGCTGCTGGCCGACGCCAGTCAGGGCGCATGTTTCCGGCTCACGCTGCCGGCCGCCGAAGCGACGAGCGCTGTCGACGCGCGCGAGAAGCTGCCAGTTCCGGTCCGGTACGCGCTCGCGGGCCAGCGCGCGCTGGTGGCCGACGATGAGGAGCCGGTGCGGCAGCTGCTGCGGCGCCTGCTGACCCGACGCGGGTTCGCGGTGGATCTGGCGATTGACGGTCGCATGGCGGAGAGGTTTCTCGAACGCAGCCGGTACGACGTCGTGCTGTGCGACGTCAAGATGCCGAACGGTGGCGGTCTCGCGCTCTACGACAGCATCCGCCAGCGCCAGCGGGACGTGCTGGACAGGTTCGTGCTCATCAGCGGCGACATTCTGAACCCGCAGCTCCACTGCCTGAGCGATTCCTCGCAGGTTCCGCTGCTCTCGAAACCGTTCGATGCGGCAAAACTCGACGACGTCCTCGATCAGGTCATCTCTCGCCGCTTCGCCAGCCAGCCAGTCGCCGCCGTGCATCCGGCCTAGACCGCCGCTCAGTTCCTCCACAGGGCTTCATCGTCATCGACACGACTGAGCGTCGGAGCAATTGCTTCTCGGCAATTCGGTGCCACGATGCCGGGTCGACACAGGGCCGCTCCGCGAGCCCGCTCGACGGCGCGGAAAAACGTCGCTCCAAGGTTAGGTCCGGCCGTGCTCGGCGTGGGTCCCAGTCACCCACGCCTCGGTCACCCCTTTGCGCAACGTTTTTCAGACTGCCGCTGTCGCGCCGCTCGCAGGGCTCGCGTACGCGGCCCTGTGTCGGACCCGTGTTAACGGCGCTGGAATTTCCGAACCCTCATTGGAGTGATTGCGGCCGTCGCAGGCCCGGATCGCGCGAGGGGTGTCGGCGGTATCATGGTGGGCCATGACGATCAGCCTGCGTGTTCCAGTCGCGCTCCTGGCTCTCTCTGTTGTCTGTATCGCGGCGCCGGCTGCCGGCCAGACAGCGCAACCGCGGTCGCTGTACGAGCGCTACACCGAGCCAATTCAGCTCTTCAAGATCGGCCTCGGCACGTTTACCAGGCCGATGTCCTCAAAGAGCACGGAGGCGCAGGCCTTCTTCGATCAGGGCTTCCAGATGATGTACGCCTTCGCCAAGCCGGACGCCGTGCGGTCGTTCCGCGAGGCGTGGAAGCGCGATCCTGGCTGCGCGATCTGCTACTGGGGCGAAGCGTGGGCGTGGGGGTCGTACCTCAACGCGCCGATGAACGCCGAGGAAGCGCCGCACGCGTATGTCGCGGCGCAGAAGGCGCTGTCGCTGAAAGGCCAGGCCACGGAGATGGAGCGGGCGTTGATCGATGCGATGGCCGTTCGCTATGTCGACAAGTTCGACGCGGCCAGACGGATGGAGCAGGAGCGCGTCTATGCCGACGCCATGCAGAAGGTGTCGGCGCGCTATCCCGACGACCTCGACATCGCCACGCTCTACGCCGATGCCCTGTTCCTGCTCGAGCCGCGCCGCGGCACGCGCGACGTGAGTGCGCCGACCGTCCAACGGCTGCATCAGGTGCTGGAGAGCATCCTGTCGCGGGACGTGCACCACCCCGGCGCCTGCCACCTGTACGTGCACGCCACCGAGTCGACGGTGGTGCCGGGACGTGCGGAAGCGTGCGCCGAGTTCCTGGGGCGGTCGATTCCGGGCGCCAGCCACATCAACCACATGCCGTCGCATACGTGGAACGAGGTGGGCCGCTGGGGCGACTCCGTGCGCGCCAACCTGGACGCGTGGCATTCGGATCAGAAGGCGGCGATTGGTCAGGGCTTCGCCATCTATCCCGAGCACAACCTGCACATGCTGTTGTACGCGGCGTCCTACGACGGCCAGGGCGCCATCGCGATGCGCGCCGGCAAGGACTACGCGAAGCTGACCGGCGACTCGTTCTACGAGGTCCTCACGCTCATCCGCTTCGGCCGCTTCGACGAGGTGCTCGAGGTGCGCAACCGGCCGAAGGCGGAGATCCAGGGTGCGCTGTGGGACTTCGCCCAGGGGTACGCGCACCTCAAGCTGGGCAGCGTCGACTTCGCGAAGCTCTACCTGGGACGCGTCGTCAAGGCCGCCGAGACATCAACGGCCATGTTCCGGGTGCACACGGCGAAGGATCTGCTGGGCATCGCGGCCGGCATTCTCGACGGAGAGAGCCGGCGGATGGCTGGTGACCTCGATGGCGCCATTGCTGCGTTCCGGCGCGCCGCCGACACCCAGGCGGCGCTCGTCTACGACGAGCCGGAGCCGCTCCCGTTCTCGGCGTTCCACTGGCTCGGCGCGGCCCTGCTCGAGAGCAAGCGCTTCGACGAGGCGGAGAAGGCGTATCGTGCCGAACTGACCGATCACCCACACAACGGCTGGTCGCTGCTCGGCCTGCAGCAGGCGCTCGAGGGCAGGGGCGTCAGGTCGCCCGAGGTGGCCGCCGATCTCGCGGCGAGCTGGGCGCGCTCGGACACCTGGATCCAGTCGTCTCGCTTCTGATCGAGAGAATTCCACAAGCTGTTCCGGGACGCTGGGTTCGATTGGCCCGTCCTTCACTTCGACAGGCCACGGAGTCACGGAGACACGGAGTCAAATCGAAGAAGAATCTACTCTGTGTCTCCGCGTCTCTGTGGCCCGTGTACCGAAGAAAGCTTCTCGTCGAGGGGTCAGGGATAGTAGCCGAACGGCCGTCGCGCCGCCGGATTCCATTCCGGCTGCGCAGGAATGAAATCGTCGACATGCGGCATCCGGACCTTCGGGAGAGTCGTGGCGTCGAGGACGTCGGTCTCCTTGACGATCTCGTTGAGATACAGCACGTAGGCGGTCACGGCGTACGCCTCATTCGCGGTGAGCGATCCGGGCTTGGTCGACGGCATCGCCCGGTTGATGAAGTCCCACACCGTCGTCGCGTAGGGCACGAGGCTCCCCTGGATCTTCACGGGCTTGGCGTTGCCGAGCGGCACGAGCCCGCGATGCAGCGGCGTGCCGGTGCCGTTCGGTCCGTGACAGGCCGCACACTTCTGCGTATAGACGGTGGCCCCTTCCTTGACCGTGCCCCGCCCGGGCGGTAGGCCCGTTCCGTCGGGCGCGACCGCCGTGTCGACGGCCTTGACTTCCTCGGCG
>JBOGIR010000300.1:0-7350 GCA_050742335.1 Vicinamibacterales bacterium
TGCTCGTCACCGATCGCTACGTCGACGTGCACAATTTCAAGGCCACGCTGGAACACATCCTCGCGCGCACGAACACCGAGACCGACCTGTACGTGTTCTCGAACCTGTCGATGGACACGCTCGACTACACGGGGCCGACGGTCAACGAAGGGTCGAAGGGGGTGTGGCTCGGCCTGGGCGACCCGGTGCGTGAGCTGCCGCGCCAGTTCATCGCCACGGCCGTGCCGCGAGGCGTTGCCGATGTCCGGGTGTTTTGTGCGGGATGCCTCGTCGTCGCGGCCCCGCCATATGCAGCTGAACCGGAAGCGGCGGCGCGACTGGCGACCGCTGTCGCATTCAAGGACTGGCCGCTCGTTGTCGTCACAGATGACGCGACCCGCGCCACGGCGAGCGCGATGAATTTCTTGTGGACCACGTTCACGCGCTTCGAGCCGGCGGCCGACATTCACGCCGCCGAACGCCGCATCGTGCGCAACCACATCGCGTACCGCGGCCCGATTGCGATCGACGCGCGGCTGAAGCCTGGATTCCCGAAGGAACTGACCTGCCGCCAAGACATCGCGCAGCGCGTCACGCGGCGCTGGAAGGAATACTTCCCGTCAGGGAGCGTGGAGATGGGCGATTCGGAACGCGCGCACCTGGACTGACGTGCTCTCCACGTCGACGGGCCACAGAGCCACAGAGATACGTCTCCGTGGCACGTGGATGCGAAGGATGCGTCAGTGCAGCGCGTGCGGCGTGGCGAGCGTGAACGGCGCGATGTGGGCATCGAACCTCTCGCCGTCGCCGGTCACCATCTGATAGCTGCCCTGCATCGACCCGACGGAGGTTTTCAGCGGACAATAGCTGGTGTACTCGAACGAGCTGCCCGGCGGGAGCACCGGCTGCTCCCCGACGACCCCCGGCCCTTTCACGCGCTCGACATCGCCCTCGGCGCTCGTGATGATCCATTCGCGGGAGATGAGCTGCGCGGTTTCGGTACCGATGTTCGAGATGCGGATGTGGTAGGCAAACAAATACTGACCATCGTGGGGCGAGCTGCGTTTGGGAAGATAGGTGCTCTTGACCTGGATGCGAATGCCGCGCGTCGTTGTGTCGCTCATGCCAGACTGATTCTATGGCGAACCTGAATTTTCGGGTGATGCCACGGGGCGAGCGCGTCAGCGGTCATACCGTGCGCGCGGCTCAGGCACTGGAGCCGACGGGGTCGGCGAAGAAGAAGGTGTCGATGACGGCCGCGTGGCGCGAGGCGCGTGAGCTCGTATGGGCGCATCGCCGCCGTCTGGGCCTGGGCCTCGCCCTGATGCTCGTGGGTCGTGTGGCGGGCCTGGTGCTGCCCGCCTCGTCGAAATGGCTCATTGACGAGGTGATCAACAACGAGCGCACCGAGCTGCTCCTGCCGATTGCGCTCGCGGCCGGTGCGGCCACGCTCGTTCAGGCCGTGACGGCGTTCGCCCTGTCGCAGATCCTCGGCGTGGCGGCCCAACGGGCGATTACCGAGATGCGGAAGCGCGTGCAGGAGCGCGTCATGCGTCTCCCCATCCGGTATTTCGACTCCACGCAGACCGGTGTGCTGGTCTCCCGGATCATGACGGATTCGGAAGGCGTCCGTAATCTCGTCGGCTCAGGCCTCGTCCAACTGGTGGGCGGGCTCGTCACCGCGGTCATGGGCATGGTGGTGCTGTTCTGGCTCAACTGGCGCCTCACGGCGATCACCCTGCTGGTGCTCGGCGCGTTCGGCGGCGGCATGGCCTACGCCTTCAGGACGCTCCGGCCGCTGTTTCGCGAACGCGGAAAGATCAACGCCGAAGTGACCGGACGCCTCACCGAGGCGCTTGGCGGCATCCGCGTCGTGAAGTCCTACACGGCAGAAAAGCGCGAGGCGATCGTCTTTGCCCGGGGGGCACACCGCCTGTTCCGCAACATCGCCAAGTCGATGACGGGCGTGTCGGCCACCACCGCCGGCAGCACCGTGGTCGTGGGGGTCGTCGGCGTGCTGATGATCTGGCTGGGTGGCCGCGCGATTATCGCAGGCGAGATGACGCTCGGCGACCTGGTCATGTACATCTTTTTCATCGGGCTCGTCGCGGCGCCGCTGGTGTCGATTGCGTCGATCGGGACCCAGATTACCGAAGCCTTTGCGGGTCTCGACCGCATCCGCGAAATCCTCGACATGCCGACCGAAATCGACGAAGACGTCCGGCGCCAGCCGATCGACCAGGTCAGCGGCGAGGTGACGTTCGAGGACGTCTGGTTCGAGTACACGCCGGGACAGCCGGTGCTGCGCGGCGTGTCGTTTCGCGCGGCGCCTGGCACGACCACCGCGCTCGTCGGTTCGAGCGGTTCCGGCAAGAGCACACTGATCAGCCTCGTGATGGCGTTCAATCGCCCCACGAGCGGGCGCGTGCTCGTCGACGGCCGCGATCTCGAAGGCATCAAGCTGAGGGACTATCGCGAGCAGCTTGCGTCAGTCCTCCAGGACAACTTCCTGTTCGACGGCACGATTGCGGAGAACGTGGGATACGCCAGACCTGGCGCAACACTCGACGAAATCGAAGAGGCGTGCCGCATCGCCCATTGTGACGAGTTCATCAACCGATTCCCCGACGGTTACCAGACGATCGTCGGGGAGCGTGGGATCAGGCTGTCGGGCGGACAGCGGCAGCGCGTGTCGATTGCGCGGGCCATTCTCGCCAATCCGCGCATTCTGATCCTCGACGAAGCGACGTCGAGTCTCGACAGCGAGAGCGAGCAGATGATTCAGGACGGCCTGCGGCGCCTGCGCTCCGGCCGGACGACGTTCGTCATCGCCCATCGACTCTCGACCATCCGGAGCGCCGATCAGATTCTGGTGCTCGAAGCGGGCGAAATCGTCGAGCGTGGCTCACACGGTGACCTGCTGGGGCTCAACGGGCGCTACCGCCAGCTGTACGACAAGCAATACCGGTTCGAAGCCGACCGGTTCATCAACCCCGGCGAGGACTTCACGCCGGAACCGGAGAAGCCGGCGCTGCCGCCGCCACGTGTGAGTACGGCGCTATAGGGAATGTACGGATTGATGAATTTACGGATTTACGGATTTACGGATGGATGCATTGTGGAATTGACGTCGCGGTCATTCGCCAATCCGTTAATCCGTTAATTCGTCAATTCGTCAATTCGTCAATCCGTCAATCCGTCAATTCGTAAATTCGTAAATTCGTAAATCGGCTTTCTCCCAGTTTCGATATGCGCGCTGCGTCTGTACTCGTTACCGGGGCGAACGGCGAAATCGGGCACAGCCTCCTCGACCGTCTCGCTGCCGAAGGCCGCTCGATCGTCACCCTCGACATTGCGCCGCTCGAGCCTGGGCTGGTACGGCTGGTTCGCCGTGAATTCACCGGATCGATCGTCGACCGCGGCCTGCTCGAACGGATTCTCGCCGAGTTCGAGATCGACCTCGTCTTTCACCTGGCCGCGCTGCTGTCGACGCGCGCCGAGTTCACGCCGGTCACCGCCCATCGGGTCAACGTGGAAGGCACGCTCAATCTCCTGGAATTCGCACACCACGAAGGTGAATCGCACGGTCGCCCCGTCGTCTTCCTGTACCCCTCGTCCATCGCGGCCTACGGCCTGCCCACTCTCGACACGAAGATGCGCGCGAAGCGTGTTCGCGAAGACGAGTGGACGACGCCGGCGACCATGTACGGCTGCAACAAGCTGTACTGCGAGCACCTCGGTCGCTATTACGCTAGGCATTACAAGCAACTGGCGGCCGACACGCCCACCGGCCGCCTCGATTTTCGGTGCGTGCGGTTTCCCGGCCTGATTTCCGCCGTGACGCAACCGTCCGGCGGCACCTCCGACTATGCGCCCGAGATGATTCACGCGGCGGCGCGCGGCGAGCCGTATTCGTGCTTCGTCCGCCCGGACACGCGCATTCCGTTCATGGTCATGCCCGACGCGATCGACGCGCTGCTGCAACTGGCGTCGGTCGGGCGGGAGCGGCTGACGAGAACCGCGTACAACCTGACGGCGTTCAGTCCGACGGCCGCGGAGATCTGCGATGTCGTGACGCACGCGTTTCCCCGTGCGTCGGTGGCCTGGAAGACCGATGAGAAGCGACAGCGGATCGTCGACTCGTGGCCGGCCGACGTGGACGATTCCGCCGCGCGCCGCGACTGGGGCTTCGCGCCGCGCTACGATTTCACGCGCGCGTTCGACGAGTACCTGATCCCGACGATCAAGGAGCGTTACGGGAAGTGACGAGACTGTTATTGCAGATTTCAGATTGGTCGAGTGGAGACTGTTGTCGAATGACGATTGTCGATCGGTCGGGAGTGAGTGTCGATTGATCGCGAATTCCTTCAATCGCCAATCCGTTCGAACAATCGTCATTCAGCAATCGTCAACAATCGTCAAATCGAGCAGTCTGAAATCCGCACTCAGGCTAACCGCGTGACATCGACATGCTGTGCATAGAGATCGCGTCCCCGGGTGACCCCGACGTGTTGACGCCCGTGCATCGGCCCGATCCCCAGCCCGCCCCCGGGGAGGTGCTCATTGCGGTTGCCGCCGCCGGCGTCAATCGTCCGGACGTCCTGCAGCGACGCGGGCGCTATCCGCCGCCGGCCGGCGCGAGTGACATCCCGGGGCTCGAGGTCGCCGGGACCATCACGGTCGTCGGCGACGGCGTGCAAGGATGGCGGGCGGGAGACCGCGTCTGTGCGCTCGTCAGCGGCGGCGGTTACGCCACGATGTGCGTGGCGCCGGCGCCGCAGTGCCTTCCCGTCCCGGCATCGCTCGATCTCGTCGCCGCAGCCGCGATTCCGGAAGCGTTCTTCACGGTCTGGACCAACGTGTTCGACCGCGGACGACTGATGAGCGGCGAGTCGGCGCTCTTCCACGGTGGCACGAGCGGCATCGGCACTACCGCCATTCAGCTGGCGGCGGCGCGCGGCGCGCGCGTGTTCGCCACGGCCGGGTCCGACGAGAAGTGCCGCGCGTGTGAAACACTTGGCGCCGAGCGCGGCATCAACTACCGCACGGAAGATTTCGTCGCCGTCGTACACGAGTGCACCGGCGGCCGCGGCGTCGACCTGATCCTCGACATCATCGGAGGCGACTACTTTCCGAAGAACATGGCCGCGTTGGCCACGGGCGGCCGGCTCGTGCAGATCGGCCTCATGGGGAAGAGCGCATCAGCCACGATCGATCTCAACCAGGTCCTGCGCCGGCGGCTGACCATCACCGGCTCGACATTGCGCCCCCGCAGCGTTGACGAGAAGGGGAGCATCGCGGCGGCGCTGTGTCGCGAGGTGTGGCCGCTCCTCGAGCGCGGCCGCGTCCGGCCGATCGTGTACCGTATGTTTCCGCTCGCCGAGGCGGCCGCGGCGCATCGCCTCATGGAGTCGAGCGAGCACATCGGGAAGATCGTGCTGACGACTTCATGACCCAAGGGCCTGAGGCGAGGCGGGCATGTCCGGAGCAAAACCGTAGTCAGCGTAAGTGCGAAGCGAGCCCCATTTCCCTAGAAGAAAACAGATGCACGACGAGCTGAGCCGGTTTTGCGGAGCGACATGCCGGCCTCGCCGTGTCGAGGTCATGAAGCCTGGTTTGGTCCTCGAGTCGCTGGTCTCTATTCACACGACGGAAGGCGAACGAGATTCGGTGCGCGTCCAGTCGGACGGCGTCTCGACGTACGACCGGTCGAGATCGCGGACCGAAGGGCACCCGAGCAGCTTGAGCGTTCGTATCATGTCGGCGCGCAGGATGTCGATTGCGCGTGCTACGCCCGGCCCACCGGCGGCTCCCAGCCCGTAGGCGTACGCCCGACCGACGAGCACCGCACGCGCGCCAAGGCACAACGCCTTGACGACGTCGCCACCGCGCCGAATTCCCCCGTCGACCAGGACTTCGACCCGTCCTTTCGCGGCGGCAACGATCTCCGGCAGCGCGCGAAGCGTGGCCGACACGCCGTCCAATTGCCGGGCTCCGTGGTTCGAAACGATGATGCCTGCAACTCCCGCGTCCACGGCGCGACGAGCGTCTTCGCCGGTGAGCACGCCCTTGACGAGAATCGGCCCGCTCCACGCCTCTCGAATCCAGCCGAAGTCTTTCCACGTGACGGTCGTCTGTTCGAGCGCGGCGGTCACGTCGAGGTACGGAAGAGGACCCTGGCCCGGCGGAACGACGTTCGGAAAGTGCATCAGGCCGCCGTCGCGCCAGAAATCGATCAGCCAGCGGGGCTTGGAGAGCAGCTGCGCGAGAAACGGCAGCTGCGACCAGCCGCCAGTGAGGAGCTCGCGCGTCCCGTTGCGGATGTCCCGCTCGCGAAGACCCGCCACCGGCGTATCGATCGTGACGACGAGCGCAGAAAAACCTGCCCCTCTTGCACGAGCCATCCCTGCCCGCGCCGCATCGCATCCGCCCACCAGATACAACTGATACCACGCCGGGCCGGTCGTGGCTGCTTTCACATCTTCCAGCCGGCATCCGGACAGCGTCGAAAGCACGTAGATCGTGCCCGCCGCGCCCGCCTCGCGTGCGGCGACTTCCTCGCCGCGCGGGTAGACCATCCGGCTGCTTCCAACGGGCGCGAGGAGGACGGGGAGATTGACAGGCGTCCCGAGCACGTTCGTGCGAAGGTCGCCGTGGGCAACCGCCACGGCCTGTCGCGGGCGGAATGTCACGTCCTCGAAGGCGCGGCAGTTCTCGCGCAGCGTCACCTCGCCCTCGGCACCGCCGTCGATGTAATCGAAGACGACCCGGGGCAGGCGGCGCTCAGCGAGGCGGCGCAGGTCGCCGATGTTGACGACGTACGGAGACGCGACGTGTGGCATGTGACCCTAATCCCAAGGGTCCAGTCTATTCCGGAGGCCAGTTGAGTTAACGCTCCCCGGGTCCTGTCGCCGGGTTTCCCCACCCGCGGCCACCCCCGGCGCTCGGCGCCAAGAGCACGGGTCACGGGGGAGGCGCCTGCGCGGCGGGTGGGGATGCCCCTCCCGGCGCCACCCGTCCCAAAAGAACTTCGTCAACGCAGGTGCCCGGCGGAATAGGTGGAGTGCGGCTTTGAGTACGTGGCGTCCGGCTTTAGCCGGACCACGCTATCTCAGTCCCAGTTCTTTCCCTCGTACGATACGGCGTATCGCCTCACGGAGACGGCGCTCGCGCGTCTGCTGCTGCTTCGCGTCCAGAATCCACAGCAGGTAGCGCCGCCGATGCGACGGCGCCAGGCGCTGGAACGCCGGCCACGCCCGCGGCGTGGCCTTGAGCGCCCTGACTACGTACGCCGGCACGGTCGAGACGTCTGGCAACTCGGCGTAAGGGTCTCGCGACGTTGGCGGACAATTCACGCCGGGAGCCGCCAGC
>JBOGIR010000301.1:0-2676 GCA_050742335.1 Vicinamibacterales bacterium
GGGGTGGACGCGGCCGCGCGTGACTTGCCGCGCCTGCACAGTCTGCTCGTCAGCCGCAGCGGCGAGATCGTGTTCGAGCGCTACTACAACGGCATACGCCGCGACCGGCCCGCCAACATCAAGTCGGCGTCCAAGAGCGTCATCTCGGCGCTCGTCGGCATCGCCATCGGCCGCCAACAGATCCCGAGTGTGACCACGCCTATCGTCACGTATTTTCCCGAGCTGGCCCAGGACGGAGATCCGCGCAAGCGCGCCATCACGGTCGAGCATCTCCTGACGATGCGACCCGGGCTCGAGGGGACGAGCAATCGCAACTACGGTGCGTGGGTGACCAGCCGCAACTGGGTGCGGCACGCGCTGGCGCGTCCCATGTTCGCCGCGCCTGGCGAGGAGATGGAGTACAGCACCGGCAACACGCACCTGCTGTCGGCCATTCTCACGAGAGCATCGGGCACGAGCACGTGGCAGTTCGCCAACGAGGTGCTGGCCAGGCCGCTCGGGTTCGCCCTTGCGCAGTGGCCGCGCGATCCGCAGGGCATCTACTTCGGCGGCAACGACATGCTGCTCACGCCACGGCAGATGCTCGCGTTCGGCGCGCTGTACTTGAATGAGGGACGCGCCGGCGGAAAGCAGGTCATTCCCGCACACTGGGTGGAGCGGTCGTGTGAGGGGCGGCCCCGTGAGCGCCGGCCGGGTGGCCTCGACTTCGACCCGAACCGCGGATTCGATCCGCTGCGCGATCGGGAATACGGGTACGCCTGGTGGGTCTACGAGATCGGCGGCTACAAGACGTGCTTTGCGTGGGGATACGGCGGCCAGTACATCTTCGCCGTGCCCGATCTCGAGCTCGTGATGGTCGCCACGTCATCGCCGGACGTGAGCGAGGAGCGGCGGGGGCATCGGCGTCTCCTGTTCGACATCCTCGACGAGCTCATCGTGGCACCGCTCAGCGCCAGCAGGAGTTCACGGCCTGACGCGTTCACGAACTGACTGGAACCGGTTTATGACCTCGATGCGGCGAGGCGGGCATGTCGCTCCGCAAAAGGCACCCCACGGCGCAAGCGTGCGCCGCGGGGACCCCGCGCAGAAGCTCAGCTCGTCGTGCGTTCGGCTGCTTCTAAGCAATCGGGCTCGCTTCGCGCTTACGCTGACTACGGTTTTGCTCCGGACATGCCCGCCTCGCCGTGGGCATGAGCCGCCTGCAGTCTCGACCTCGGCCCAAAGCCCAGAGCCCAAAGCCTAGAGTCCAGCCTGGTGCAGGAACCAGCGATCGATCAGAACGTGACGCGTGAAGGCGCGCGAGCGCAGCAGCACGCGTCCGAGTGACCTGACCACCCCTGACAGTGCGGCCGGAGTGCTCGACGTGGCGGGATACCGCCGGCGCAGCGCCCTGTCATACGGCCGCAGATCGTCGAGCCGCACGCGTCCACCTGCCTCGAGCAGCGTTTCAGCGGCCAGCCGTCCCGATTCCACGGCCGGCTTTATCCCCTCGCCGCTTTCCGGATACGCGAGCCCGGCCGCGTCGCCGGCCACCAGGACGCCGTCGCCAACGAGCGGACGTGGTCCGGTGCCCGACGCGAGGTAGGCGTGCCCGCACCAGCGGACGAGTGACGCGCGCCTGGCCAGGCCGCGGCGCTCGAGAAAGCCGATGAAGTCTTCGACGTGCGGATTGAGATCGCCGTGGTCGCGGCGCCCGAGCCCGATGTTCAGGTATCGACCCTTGCGCACGCACCACCCGTACCCTTCAAGATCGCGACAGAAGAACAACTCGGGCGTGTCGCCGGCCACGGTGCTTCCGTTGTCCTCCACCGTGTACTCCGCCTCTTTGGCGACGACCGGTCGGACGACGTCGGCACCGCCGCGCAGCTGACGCGCCACGGGACAGAAATGGCCGCCTGCACCCACGACGATCGGCGCGCTGATCTCGTTGTTGGCAATCCAGACGTCGCCCTGGCGGGCCAATGATGTGAGGGGCGTACTCCCGATGACGCGCGCGCCCGACCGGCGAAGCAGGAAATCGTCGAACTCGCACCGGCGGATGGCGTAACTGACGACGGCGGAGTACCGCGTGTCGACGGCCGGCTGGCCAATCACCGAGCTCCGGAACCCGGTGATGTCCTGAATGGTCAGACCGGTTGCGCGGTACTCGGCAGGATCGAGATCGAGCAGCGCGAAGACGCCCGGAGTGACCCAGCCGGCGCACACCTTGTCGCGCGGAAAGCGCGCGCGGTCGAGCACGACGACGTTCCAACCGGCTCGCGTGAGGACACGGGCACAGGTGGAGCCGGCAGGTCCCCCGCCCACGACGAGCGCGTCGCAGCGGAGCATCAGTGGACCGTCTCAACCGCCACTCTGGCGCAGCCCGTGGCAAGAGTCCCGGCGGGGCCACAGAGGCGCAGAGGCACAGAGAAAAGAACTGGAAAAGGCTCCGTGTCTCCGTGTCTCCGTGGCGCCTTGGTGAGTTTCACCACGGCCTGCTAGCGCTCCTCGGAACCAATCAGCTCATAGGAGGCGGGAGCGTCGTCGTTCCGGTACACCGCTGCGCGCGTCCAGTACGGAGGGGCAGCTTCCATGGGAGCGAACACCACCTGAAACAGCTGCAGCGAGCCGGCTGCAAACGCGGCCTCCGATCCGACCAGATAGAGTTCCCAGGCGCGCGTGAACTCTTCACCGTAC
>JBOGIR010000302.1:0-10144 GCA_050742335.1 Vicinamibacterales bacterium
GCATGAGCGCACGACGCACAGAGGCCCTGCGTTACCTTCATCACGCCGTCCCTGTCTAATGAGAGTCTCTTGGCCTTCTCTTGCGCTGCTTCCACGGACGCGTGATGCTCGACCAGCAGCCGATAGCCGGACGTAGGATCGCGCAGGCTGCGGGGGCGCGCAAGCCTCACGCGGCAAACGCTGGAATACGGCATCTGAGACGGGTGCGAGACGCGCGCCGCTGGGACCGATTTCCCTGTAGAATCCGCCTGATCACACATCCCGATGGCCCTCGCCTCCGGCACGCGGCTTGGCCCCTACGCGATTACCACCCCGCTCGGCGCGGGTGGCATGGGCGAAGTCTATAAGGCGACCGACACCCGACTCGACCGCACGGTTGCCGTCAAGGTCCTCCCCGAACACGTTGCGTCCGACCCTGAGCTGAAGCAGCGATTCGAGCGCGAAGCCAAGACGCTCGCGGCCCTCAGCCATCCCCACATCTGCCCCGTGTTCGACGTCGGGAGCCAGGACGGGATCGCCTTCCTCGTCATGGAGTACTTGGAAGGCGAGACGTTGGAGCAACGGCTCAAGAAAGGCGCGCTGCCGATCGACCAGGCGCTGCCGATTGGGATTCAGGTTGTGGACGCCCTTGCGGCCGCCCACCGCGCGGGCATCGTCCACCGCGATCTGAAACCCGGCAACGTCATGCTGACGAAATCGAGCGCGAAGCTCCTTGATTTCGGGCTGGCGAAGACCGGCGCTCACGCAATCGCGGGCAGCCTCTCGATGCTGCCGACGACGCCGCCCGGTCTCACTGCGCAAGGGACCATCCTGGGCACCTTCCAGTACATGGCGCCGGAGCAGCTCGAAGGCAAGGAGGCGGACGCGCGGGCCGACCTCTTCGCGTTTGGCGCCCTGCTCTACGAAATGCTGACAGGAAAAAAGGCGTTCGAGGGCAAGAGCCACGCGAGCCTGATTAGTGCGATTCTCAAAGACGAGCCGCCGCCGATCTCGCAGGCGCAGCCGCTCGCGCCGCCACTGTTGGATCGGGTGGTGAAGAAGTGCCTCGCCAAAGATCCGGAGGCACGCTGGCACTCGGCGCACGATCTGCACGATGAGTTGATCTGGATCGGTGAAGTGCCCTCACACGTGGCCCTCGCCGCACCAGCGGTTCGGCGCGGAAGCCGCGAGCGCTTCGCATGGATCGTCGCGGCGCTGTCGCTCGTGATCATCGCGGCGCTCGTAGTCCCGGCCACACTCTACGTCCGCCGAGCGGCGCCCGAGCCCGTCGTCACGCGCCTGGACGTCGTCACCCCGGCCACGAGCGACGCGTTTTCATTTGCGCTGTCAGCGGACGGCCGGAAGCTCGTGTTCGTCGCGAATGGCGAAAAGGGCTCGCTGCTCTGGGTTCGATCGCTGGATCAGGTGACGGCGCAGCCGCTCGCGGGGACCGAGGGCGCAAGCTTGCCGTTCTGGGCGCCGGACGGTGGCGCGGTTGGGTTCTTTGCCGATGGCAAGCTCAAACGCATCGATTTCGCCGGCGGCGCGCCACAGATACTCACTGACGCGCCACAAGGCCGAGGTGGCACGTGGGGTCGCGACGGCGTGATCGTGTTTGCTCCGTCGTCCACTGGCGGGCTGATGAGCGTGGTGGCCACAGGTGGGACACCGGTGCCAGTGACAAGCCTCGCTGCCGGTCAAGGGAGCCATCGTTGGCCGCAGTTTCTGCCCGATGGCCGGCGTTTCCTCTTTTTGATGTTCTTGGGGGAAGTCGAAACTCACGGCGTGTACGTAGCCTCACTCGACGACGCCGAGCCGACCCTCGTGCTGGCCGCCGAGACGGCCGCCGCATATGCGCGGCCTGGCTATCTCCTACGTGTGTCGCAGGGTGTGCTCGTCGCGCAATCCTTCGATGAAACGCGCGCCACCTTGGTGGGTGAGCCGGTCCCGCTGGCACAGGCCGTCGGGGAGAACGACGGGACCGCGCGCAGCGCCTTCTCAGTGTCGGCTACGGGTGTGCTGGCGCATCGAGCAGGGGCGGGGGGACCGCGGCAACTGGTCTGGGTGGACCGCTTGGGCAAAATGCAAGTGGGCGTTGGCGTATCGGATGAGAATGCACCCGCCAATCTCGCCCTGGCGTCTGATGGTCAGCGTGTCGCGGTGCAGCGTACGGTTCAAGGCAACCTGGACGTGTGGCTGATGGACATTGGCCGCAATGTGACGAGCCGCTTCACCTTCGATGGGGCGTCCGATACGCGGCCGGTCTGGTCGCCGGACGGGCGCCAGGTGGCCTTCGCCTCCTCGCGCAAGGGCCGCAATGGTGATCTGTTCGTGAAACCGGCGAGCGGCGCAGCGGACGAGCAGCCGCTGCTCCTCAACGCACAAGACAAAGCACCCGTGGACTGGTCGCCTGACGGGCGCGTCTTGCTGTTCGCGGCTCAGGATCCGAAGACCGCATCGGACCTCTGGGCCCTGCCGCTCACAGCCGACCGGAAGCCCTTCCCGGTCGTTCAGACGGGCTTTGACGAAATCGAGGGGCAGTTTTCCCCCGACGGTCGATGGCTCGCGTATGCCTCCAATGAATCGGGTCGCTACGAGATCTACGTTCGGCCCTTTGCCGACGACGGGGGCAAATGGCAAGTCTCGACGGGAGGCGGCACGCAGCCCCGCTGGCGACCAGACGGCGAGGAACTCTTCTACATCGCGCCGGACAATCGGATGATGGCCGTGCCACTCGGCCTGGCGGCCGATGGACGCTCAGTGGAGGCTGGTGCGCCGGCGGCGCTGTTCCCGACACGTCTGGTCACCGGTGCGAACGTCGCCGTAGGGGGTTTCAACGCAAGGGCGCAGTATGCCGTGGCGCGCGATGGCCGGTTCCTGATGACCGTCACCGCCGACGATGCGGTCGCATCGCCGATTACCATCGTGCAGAACTGGGACGCGGCATTGAAGAAATGAGCCTCACGGTTGGCGCAAAGCTCGGCCCCTACGCGATTACCGCCCAGATCGGCGTGGGCGGGATGGGCGAAGTCTATCGAGCCACCGACACGAACCTGAAGCGAGCGGTCGCGATCAAAGTCCTGCCGGAGTCGGTTGCCGCGGATAGGGAGCGCCTGGCGCGGTTCCAGCGTGAGGCGGAGGTGCTCGCCTCGTTGAACCATCCGAACATCGCCGCGATCTACGGGCTGGAGCGATCGGATGGCATCACAGCCCTCGTCATGGAGCTGGTCGAAGGGCCGACGCTGGCCGAGCGACTGTCAGATGTGGGGCGGGTGCCGCCGCGCAGCAGCGTGGATGTGCGCGGCGGACCCGCCGAAGCCAAAGGTCTCCCACTCGACGAGGCGCTCCCCATCGCCAAGCAGATTGCGGAAGCGCTCGAGGCCGCGCACGAGCAGAGCATCATCCACCGTGACTTGAAGCCCGCGAACGTGAAGGTGCGGCCGGATGGCGTGGTGAAGGTATTGGACTTCGGTCTGGCGAAGGCACTGGGCCCGCCTGAAGGCGGACACTACGTACAGGATGGTCGTAGTGTCCGGCTTCAGCCCGACCTCACGGCGGCGCCGACGATCACCTCGCCCGCGATGATGACGGGCGCCGGCGTGATCCTGGGCACCGCGGCATACATGGCGCCCGAACAGGCGAAGGGCAAACAGGCAGACAAGCGCAGCGACATCTGGGCATTTGGGTGTGTGCTGTACGAGATGCTGACGGCAAGCGGTGCTTCGACGGGGAGGATGTTGCAGACACGCTGGCCTTCGTCCTGACGAAAGAGCCGCACTGGGGCGCACTCCCACCCAATATGCCGCCGTTGATTGGCAATCTGCTTCGTCGCTCTCTCGACAAGGATCGCCGCAAGCGCATCGGAGATATCGCGACAGCGCTGTTCGCCATCGACGAAGCGAGAGCGCTTGGCACCGCCACCTACGCCTCGTCCCCGGCCATCGCCGTACACTCGGTCCCGCTGTGGCGTCGCTGGGCGACCTACAGCGCGCCAGCCCTGATTGCCGGGCTGGCCGTGGCCGGTGGCGGCACGTGGTTCGCGATGCGCCCGGAGCCGCCGCGCGTCTCGCGGCTCGCGATCGCGACGACACCCGCGACCGCGCTGACAATCAACGGCGTCGATCGCGATCTGGCGATCACCCCTGACGGCTCCCGCGTCGTCTACGTGGGCAACAACGGCCGCGAGCTCTTCGTCCGACAGATCGAGACCCTGGAGCCGGTGAGCCTGTTCACGGGCGCGCCGCGCGGCCCGTTCGTGTCGCCCGACGGCCAGTGGGTCGGCTTCATCGACGGCACGAGCGTCTTGAAGAAGGTGGCGATCACGGGTGGTCCACCGGTCACACTCGCCACCGTTGACGGCATCTCCCGTGGCGCGACATGGACGACGGATGACACGATCGTGTTCGCGACGAACTCCACGACGACCGGTCTGCAGCAGATTGGGGCGGCGGGCGGGCCGGCGACAGTGCTGACGCGGCCCAACCGCGCGGGCGGCGACTTCGATCACCTGTGGCCGGAGCTGCTGCCGAGCGGTCGGGCGGTGCTCTTCACGATTTTTCCCCTCAGTGGCGGCGTCGACGCCGCGCAGGTTGCCGTCTTCGACCGGCAGTCGGGCACGCAAAAAGTGGTAGTCCGCGGCGGCAGTCACGCGCATTACGTCCGGAGCGGCCACCTCGTCTACGCCGCGGCCAACACGCTGCGCGCGGTCGCCTTCGATCCCGTCACGTTGGAGACGCTGGGGACATCGGTCCCGGTCGCCCCCGACGTGGTGACGACAGGGGCGTCCGGCGGCGCCGTGGATGCCGTCGTTGCCGCCGACGGCACGCTGGCATATGTCCGCGGCGCCGGCGCGGGTGCCGGACCGCGGACACTCGTCTGGATCGATCGACAGGGACTGGAGACGCCGATCGCCGCGCCACCGCGGACGTATATCTACCCGCGGATCAGTCCCGAGGGCGGCCGGGTGGTGGTATCGAGCAACGATCAGGAGAGCGACCTTTGGCTCTGGTACCTCGAGCGGCTCACGCTCACGCGCCTGACGTTCACTCCGGGTCAGGACCTCTATCCGGTGTGGACCCCCGACGGCCGGCGGCTCATCTTCGCCTCGGACCGTGAGGGTGCATTCAATCTCTTCTGGCAAGCGGTAGATGGCACCGGCGCGGTCGAGCGGCTGACGCGCAGTCCCAACGTTCAGTTTTCCACCGCGGTCTCGCCAGACGGTACGCGGTTGATCTTCACCGAGACGACGCCGGCAACCGGCGACGACGTGATGCAGGTGGCGCTGACCGGCACTCACGCGGTCACTCCGCTCGTCCAGTCGCCCTTCGTCGAGCGCAACGGCATCGTCTCGCCGGACGAGCGTTGGCTGGCCTACGAGGCGAACGATTCGGGTCAGCTCGAAATCTACGTGCGGCCGTACCCGGATGTGAACAGCGGGCGTTGGCAGGTGTCGACCGGTGGCGGGACGAGGCCGCTTTGGTCGCGCACGAGCCAGGAGCTGTTCTACATGTCGCCGGCCGGCGCGATCATGCGCGTCGGCGTGGAACGTGGTGCATCGTGGGCTGCAACGACACCAGCGACAATCGCCAAGGAGGGATACGTGACGGCCCTGACCGGCTTTGTCGGTCGGATCTACGACGTCTCACCGGATGGGCGGCGGTTCCTCGTGCTCAAGTCGGCAAGCGACCCGACCGCGCCGCCGCCGCAGCTCGTCGTCGTGCAGCACTTCGACGAAGAGCTGAAGCGGCTCGTGCCGGTCAACTAACGAATGCGGGCACTGAAGACTCGCGCGGCGCGAATACGATGGGAGAACGAATCCTCTATCTCGTCCGGCACGGTCAGCTTGATATGCGCGCTTTTGCCAAAGACCAGATACGTGCGGGCCTGACGGCCAGGGGGCGCGAACAAGTCCACTGGACTGCCAAATACCTTGCTTCACTCGATGTCAGTGCCATTTATTGCAGCACGTTGGGCCGAGCTCTCGAGAGCGCGGAAATCATTTCCAAGAGGTTTCCGGATATTGCGGTGCGTCGGAGCAACCTGTTGCGTGAACTGCCGAATCTGGCTAGTGCGAATTTCGCTGCAGGCAGGCAACGAGGTGAAAAAGCTTTCACCAGATACGCTCGACCGAGTCAGCAAAGGCAGCGGATCGAAATCCTCATCTCACATGGAAATCTGATTCGCTATTTTGTATGCCGAGCGTTACGCTTGCCGGCCGAATCGTGGACGCTTCTCGGCAGTCTTCATTGCGGCGTCACGCAAATGCGGATCACGGAAGAGACGCTCCAACTCGTGAGCTACAACCAAGTAACCCATCTGCCTGAGCGATTACGGTTGTGAAGTTATCTCGACCTGCGGCCGTGCCCCTCTCCGTGTCATCTCTGCGAATCTAGGCAAAGAATGCCATTAGCGCCCGGCGCCCGCCTCGGCCCTATGAAGTCATCGCCTTGATTGGGGAAGGCGGCATGAGCGAAGTCTACCGCGCCACCGACACGAACCTTGGCCGGCAGATCGCGATCAAGATCTTGCCAGACGCCTTCGCGCACGATCCTGAGCGACTTGCGCGCTTCGAGCGTGAAGCCAAGACGCTGGCATCGCTGAATCATCCCAACATCGCCCAGATCATTCACGAGGCTCCTGACGGTGTGGCAGGATGTGGTCAGGCACCGTCTGGCCATCGACGTTCCGCCACTCAGCCTCGAAGCTCCCCCGATAACCGAACAGAGGGCCCCACGTTTTGTTGTGCACCTCTACGGCGATGCGGAAGCGCTGCGTCTTCTCGTCATACCACTCGCGCACATCTGCAATACCGCTGAACAGTAATGGAAACGTGAAGCTAATCAGGCCCTCGTGGAAGCGCTGTGCGCCGGAACGAAGGCGAAGGCCTCCTTCCTCATCGACGGACAGATCAATGTCGACGGCCAAATGCTCGTGTGAACCGAGATAGTCCACGATGCAGCCGCGTTCTTCGCTGTAGATCATGTATGCGTCGAACCGGCGCGTGCGGCGAGACTGAAACGTGCGAATCCACGACACCGTCTCGCGGCCGAATCTGTCCACAAACGCGTAGTTCTCGATTGTGAACGGGATATCACGTCCAGTCTCAGGAAACATGATGCGTCGCCATGTGCCGACGTACAGGAACGGCAGCGTATACACGCGACCCCGCCAAATCTCGTCCATCACGCCGCGCCCGATAGAGGCCACATGCGAAATACTCGAGAAGCCAAACCGGCGCTGGATCTGCGGATGGAGACGGTCGAAATCGGAGCCCAGGGCGCGGCGATAGATCGAGGTCATGATGTCTCAGATGCCCGGCGCCGACGACAGCGGGCTGCGGACGGAAGTCCGCGCAGCATTATCAGATCAATCACGGCAAGGCACCCGATCGCGAGATTGAGGGACACAGGATTGAACGCGGCGCTGAGGTAGCGCGGCGAGTTCACCGCGACACCGAGGGTCACCAGTACCATCAGGCCGATGCACACCGCCGTCGGCCAGCGCCGGTGCCAGAAGACGACGAGACACAGCGCAAAGAGCAACTCGGCGATGCCCAGGAAGGCCAATACGACCGGGGCGTTGCTTGCGGCGATTCCAGCGTCGCCGAGCATGGCGATCTCGTCTCGGTCTGGACCAAGCAGTTTAGGTACAAGGCCGTGATACGCGAAGACCATGGCGAGGCCCGCCCGCGCCACGCCGTGAACGAGAGACTGACGCAAGGCCTGGGTCGGGTCCACGCCGCATTCAAGCCACAGACGAAGGCGGTCAAAGCTCCACGCAGTCGCCCACCCCATGAGAGGTTGGAAGGCGACGCGATCCAGCAACGCGCCCAGAGCGCCAAAGCGTGTCCGATAGTCATACCACGTGAGAAACGTGGTGCCTTCAGCCGTTGGAACGTACTTCCAGTAGCCCCCACCTTCGCGAATGAGAGAGCGTGGATCAGCGGAGCTGAATGTTAACGCGGAGGAACGACTGCCGTCCTGTAGCTCTCGCTTGCCTACGCTCTCGCCCTCCCCGACGATCTCAAGGCCAAACCCGATCCGGGTGGCATAACGGAAGCGTTGAGGTTCCGTTTCGTTGTCTCTTGGCAGGTAGTCGATCTGAGAGAAGCGAAGATCCCATCGCCCATGAAGGTCCGGCGTCTGCGTATACGTCCAGACCGCCTCCAATGGTGCGCGGATGAGGATCTCGACATAAATGCTCATTCAGACCTCAATCAAGTGCGGGGCGTTTCTCGAAACCGCCTCGATCGCTTCCTCAGACATTACCGACGGCGTCTAGTAAGGATCAGGATGCCAAGCACAGCGGCCGCCGTGAATGCGGCCGCAAACCACGTCAGGTCTACGAACGGCACGAACCGCGTGCCCTGATCGGTGATTTCCAGCGCTCCCGCGGGAAACGCACGAACACCCCCACCACCCCCGCCGCCTTCTCCCTGGTGGTCCGGGTGTGGGCCATCCTTCCCTGTTCCGAACCCTCCACCGAATCCATACGCAACCTTGGCGACCGGCACGACGGTCTTGCCGTTGGCGTGAATCGGCTCGCCGAAGACCGACTTCACAGTCGCCGTTGATCCCAGCGTCTCGCCGATCTTCTGGAGCAAGTCCGTAGCGTTCATGTGCGTCCCTCCCTGCTGCAGAATACCGCGCAACCTGTCGGGACCAGAGGGCCTTGGATCGGCCAGGCTGACGAACATCGCCTCAATCTGACCCACGCCACGAGGACTCCGACGTCCCCTTGCCGCTGGCAGCGCCAACGGAACGAGCGAAGCTCTCAAATCTCACAATTCGGCATATATGCGCAGGTGGTCCGCCGGCACGCCCGGAGCGGGTGCAATCGAGCCAGCAATCCAGGCGGTTTGACGGATGGCAAGTTTCCGTCGCGGGCGGCGCTCGGGTCTATGATCTACTCGGCGTCCCTGTAGAAAGTCGCGAGCGGCGACACCCGAACGGAGTTTCATATATGACGGAGTGGGCTCGTTATCCACCGGCAATCTTCGCCGTCGTCCTGCTGTTGGCGTTTGCGAACACAGGTGCAGCCCAAACGGCGAACGCGCCACGGTGTGGCACAGGGGTGCACGAAGCGGAGGCCACGGGCACCGTCTTCTTCCCTCAGGACCAGATCTTTTGCCCGCTCATCGCAGACCCGAAGGAGCCCAGGTCGTTTATGAGCTTCCTCCGCGGCACATTCCCGTCACTCGACGACCCGTCGGGTGAGGGGACGCCGATTGCTTCAGTGGGGTTGGGCGACAGCTTTGGTCTGGTGCGCCGTGGAGGACCATCTGGTGGCGAAGGCGTTCAGCTCGACGTCGTGGGGAGCATCTTTGCGCAGTTCGACCTGGGCGCCCCGTCGACCGATCTCATCAATGCAGACTACATCGTCGGAGTGCCGTTGACCTTCCGACGGAATGGATTCAGCCTGCGGGCGCGGCTTTACCATCAGAGCTCACATCTTGGTGACGAGTTCCTGCTGCGCAGCGACGACATCCAGCGGGAGAACCTGTCGTTCGAGTCAGTCGAGCTTCTTCTGTCGCAGGAACTGGGCCCACTGCGCGGATACGCGGGTGCCGAGCGCATTTTCCGCCGTGAGCCCGACACCATGCCGACCAGACTGTTACACGGCGGCGTTGAGCTGCGCACCGGCCGGGCGCGGAAGGTTCAACTCCTGGGCGGCGTCGACCTCAAGACGACGGAGCAGCATGACTGGTCGCCGGCCATCAGCGGACGAGTCGGGCTGGAAGTCGGCCGACCAGGACCTGACGGACATCCCGGGCGACTCATCACGCTCATGCTGGAACTCTATGAGGGCCCATCACCGTACGGGCAGTTCTTTCAGGACGACATCTCATACGTCGGCATCGGCCTACAGTTCGGACTGTGACAGACGTGATCTCCCCAGGAACGATTCCGCGGCGACTCCGACCCTGAGCGCGGGTTTTCTCAATCCTCGGATCTGTCATCGCCCCTGCAGAATCCGTAAGTCAAGAACGATTGGCGGGCAGCTACTTCCGGATAGTCGAAGAGGGGGAGCGATTGGAAACGCCGGTTGTCGGACCGCGCCGCTACTGCGGAATCTTCAAGATGTGCGTGCCCGCGAGGTCAGAGTACCCGAAGAACCCGCCCTCGAACATCACGACCTGACTGCGAGCGTACCGTGGAAGATACAT
>JBOGIR010000303.1:0-3182 GCA_050742335.1 Vicinamibacterales bacterium
ACGGCCAGGCCGCCGGCCCCCAGGCCCAGCATGAACACCGCGATGACGAGCGAGGCCGAATGGATGGTGTTCCCGAAGACATTGCCGAACGCGCGCACCCAGACGACCTGGTAGATCAGTCCGCTGAGGCCGGAGCAGAAGAAGAGGAGATAGACCAAAGGGGTGTGCTTCAAGTGGAAAGTAGAAAGTACAAAGTGGAAAAGTAAGTTACAAAGTACTCGACGCCGTAACCGACGGGAACGTACTTGTAAACTTACTTTCTACTTTCCACTTTCCACTTTCTACTTGGCGAGAGGCTACGAACAGCTATTCCCCGTCCGCTCCCCCCGGACCCAGCTGGCCAGCATCTGCCATTCCGGGTCGTCGCGCGTCTGCCAGCGGCGAACGCCGTTGTGGGCGTAGGATCCGCCGCTATTGGGGTGAAGCGGCTTCAGCAGGAAGCGGCTCTGCACGGGGTTCCCGGGAACGACCAGCCGGTTGATCACCTGAAACGCCCGCTTCGCCTCTTCGTCGTTCCACTCGGGGCGCCCGCCCGCAGGGACCGGTGCGAAGCCCATCTGGCCCGCACCGTGGCAGTTGCTGCAGCGGATGTGCCCCTCGCGCGGATTCTGGAAGACCCTCTGCACGCACGACCGGAAGAACGTGAAGTCGAGCGGAGGCTCGGGAGCCGCGACGTACCGGTTCGCGGGAAGGCTCTGAATCCACTTGAGAACCGTTTGGTACTCGGGGTCGTTCCGCGACTGCCAGAAGGTCCCACCCGTATGACCCAGACCGCCTGCTGCCGGAGCAAGCGGCTTCCGCAGCAGCCGGCTGCTCTCCGGATTCGCCGTGTCGACGAGCTTCGTCAGCATGTCGAAATTCATGCGGGACTGCTCCGGCGTCCATCCGGCGTCGGTCGCTGGCGTTTGCAGTGCGAACCGAAGGCTTGTCTGCCACGTGTGGCACATCACGCACGCGGCATAGCCCGGGTCGGTGCCGCCGCGATCCCGCATGAGCAGCGGCTCGATATTCTTGCGGAAGACATCGACCTCCGCGGCACCCGGGAACCCGCCCGCCTGCATCGGCAGCCCCGAGTCCGCCGACATAGACGCCGCCAGGCAGAACGCCGCACAGAAGATGGCGATGAGCGTCTTTCCTGTTCTCATGGCTGTTACCGCCCGGCCTGCGTGGTCCCCTGCGTCGCGTTTGTCGCTGTCGTGTTGGCGCGGTTCAGCGGCAAAATCGCCGTGTGGTTGCGTGCAGGTCTGGCGCCCGTCTTGATTCTGTTGACGACGGCCCGCTTCTGCAGGTCCACGACGACCGTATGGTCGGAGCCGGAGATTGCGACGTACATGTAGCGGCTGTCGGGGGTCGGTGTCATCCAGTTGGCGGTTGGGCCCACCTGCACCGCGCCGATGTATTTCAGATCCGGCAGCGACCATCCGTAAATCCGGCTGTCGAGACGGCTCGAAGCCCACACCGCCGATCGGTTGGGCAGCACCTCGACGCCATGCATCGGCGCGCCCTGGATCCCATCCGCGTTCTTCTGCCACGGCTTCAGTTCGGGCGGGTAGAGGATGTCGACCACCTTGTGCGTGGTCCAGTCAATCACCCACACACCGTTGATGCTTGCGGCCTGCGCGAACATCCGCTTCGTCGAGCCGTCCGGATTCGCCTCGAAGGCCATCGGCCGCACTTCGTGGTTGTCCCGGCCCTGCACTGTGGGCCCCTTCAGTTCCATGCCCCACACGACGGTGTCGGTCGCGGTGTCGATCACCTGAATCGTCGGGTCACCTGGTTCGGGGTCGCCGGCCAGGCCGGCGACGACGAAGTTGTCGTCCGGTGTGACGTAGGTGTTGTGGACAGGGTGGTGCATTTCTATGCTTCGAATCAGCTTGTGCGTCGCGATGTCGATGACGTCCACCAGCGAGCGGCCGTTGGCGCGATTACGGATCCCCGCATAAATCTTCTTGTGCTTCTTGTTGACGACAATCTTGTTGGGCCGCTCCGAGAGACGGATCTGCTGCACCTGCTGCAGGGTGATCGTGTCGAACACGTCGATGGTCTTCTCCTGCTCGTTCGCGCAGTAGTAGTACAGCCCGTCCGGATGCACCGTCAGATTGTGAGCGTGCGGGCAGCCCTTGATGACGCCGACCACCTGCTGGGTCGTTGGATCGATGAGGTGGTGGGTGTTTCCGGCGTTGTTGCTCTGGAGGATCCGCACGGCGACCCCCTGGTAGGAGTCGAGCCGCGCCACGCCTTGGGCTGCCACTGGCGTCGCCAGGAAAAGAATGCCGAAGAAGGCGGGCAGCGCTCTGGTGATCGGTCGACTAGCCATCATGGCCTCCGTTGTAACGATCTCAGGGTTTGGTGTCCCGTGACAATGACCCCCGAGAATATCACGAGTCGAGACGGCCGGCTGACAGAGTCGAAGCGGCTTGACACAGTGCCCCCGCAGGCTACCTACTCCGGCGACCTCGGGTGTAGACTACGCGCCACCGGGAGCCAACCCTTCGTTTCCGAAGCCCTCGAATTGGCTTCGGGAACCTCGGGCCTCGCGTACGCACTCGTGAAGTAAGGGAGGATTTCATGGAGATCTGGCGTCGGATTCGTGGCGTTCGTTACCTCATGGCGCTGGTCCTGGCAAGTCTGCTGGGGCTGACGGCGTCAGCTACGGCACAAGTCGCCGGCGGCGTCGCAGGCGGCGGCGCGATTGCCGGGACGATCAGAGATGCGCAGGGCGGGGCGCTTCCGGGCGTCACGATGACACTGCGCAACGTGGAAAGCGGTGTCGTGCGAGCGGCAGTCAGCGAAGGGAACGGCACGTATCGTCTGCCGGGGCTGCCGCCGGGACGTTACCAGCTCTCTGCCGAGTTGCCGGGATTTGCGACTGCTGAAATCACAGACATCACGATCACGATCGGCCTCGAGCTGCTGCGTGACCTGACGATGAACCTGCAGACGGTGCAGGAGACCGTGTCGGTCACGGCTGAAGCCACCGTCGTCGAGACGACGCAGACGGAAGTGGCGGCCGTGGTGACGCAGGACCAGATCGAACAGTTGCCGGTGGCCAACCGCATGCCGATCTCGCTCGCGCTCCTGCTGCCGGGGACGAGCATGAACAACCTGTCGGGGCGCCGGCCGACGGCCACGATCGGTGCGGGCGGCGGCAACGGCGGCCAGATGAACCTCTATTACGCCGA
>JBOGIR010000304.1:0-8628 GCA_050742335.1 Vicinamibacterales bacterium
ACACTCCTCTGTCTCTGCCGAGCCCGGTAACGGGCTTCCTACTTGAAGCCGACGATGAACTCGACGGGCTCCGACGATCCTCCGCCCGGCTTCGGCGTTTCCACTGTGATGAGAAACGTTCCAACCCTCGCTGTCTGTTCCGGGGCGAGCGTTGCTGCAAGTTCCGTGGGACTCACCCACCGCGTGTCGGATGCGCGGCCGTCGACTTTCACGAGCGAACCCGGTGTGAAGCCGCGGCCGAGAATGCGCAGGGTGACGGACGCGCCCTCGACGACAACTGGTGGCAAGACGTCTCGAACGGTCGGAATCGGATTGTAGAGGTGCTTCGACTCGGGCCCTGGTCGTCTGATCGGGATCGCGTACTCGGCATGATAGGTCGTGTCGACGACGCGGCCGTCCTTGATGACCTTGAAGATCTTCGTCGTGTTCGCGATGTCGAGCAGCGGATTGGCGTCGACCAGCACGAGGTCAGCCGCCTTGCCTGTTTCGACCGTTCCGAGCCTCCGCTCCAACCCGAGCAGCTCGGCGCCGTTGACGGTAGCGGCCATGATGGCCTGCATCGGTGTGAGGCCGGCATCGACCAGCAACTGCATCTCGTGATGCAGGCTCAATCCCGGGGTCGTCGCGGCGGATGAATCGGTGCCAGCGTAGATCTTGCCCCCCGCCCGAACGAATTGTGCGAGAAACTGCTGCACCTTCCGATAGCCGTCCTCGAACTGCCGGATCTCCTCGGCGCGCCTGCCGTCCGGCCAATGGTACTGGCCGAGGATAACGAGCCGATCGTCCACTGGCACGTAGGAGAGCGCGGGAATGCTGAAGAGTTGCTGGTCCTCCCGCTCGTGATCGCGACGACGGGGGGTGAGCGCCTTCCATTCGAAGGCCAGGGTGGGGTTGACGAAGACTCGCCGCGCGACCAGTTCTTGCACCACGCGATCGAACTCCGCGGGCTCCATCCACTGATACAGCGCCGAGTTCTTGTGCCCCGCCTCGAGGTGCATGCGGCCAATGGCTTCTCTGGCGCGAGGGCTCATGACGGTTGCCAGGGCGATGCCCTCCATGTGCTCCACCCCGCCGATGCCCCAGCGCACGGAGTCGCTCACGTTCCACGAATGGGAGATGACTCGAAGACCGGCGCCGCGCGCCGCCCGGGCGATCGCCGAAAACAGGTCGCCGTTGAAGTTTTCGTTGAGCTTGATGCAATCGACACCGGCTCCCTTGAGGCGCTCCACAATGGCTGGCGCCTCGTCAGGCTTGTGGATGATGTCGAGCCCGCGGCGAGTGACGCTGGGGCCCTGGCTCTCGGCAGGATCGTCAGAGGGCAGGCCGATCTCGCCGCAGAAGAAATACCGCGGCCCGCGCAGGCGACCGCTGTTGAAGCCGCGTTTGAGCGCAGCCTGCCAGTAGTGGGGGTTCCCCAGGTCGTAGACGGTGGTCACACCGTACGCGAGAAAGAGCTCGCCTTTCCAGTCGCGGTAGTGCACGTGCGAGTCGATGAAGCCGGGGAGGATGAACTTGCCGCGCGCGTCAAGACGCTCGACGTCGCCGGCCGCGGGGGGCGATGTCGTGATCTCCGCAATCACACCGTCCCGGACGAGCACCTGGGCGTTTTCCACCGGCGGCCTGCCGGTGCCGTCGATGAGCGTCCCGCCGCTGATCAACAGCGACTGCGCCTGGAGATCGGCCGCCGGCGCCGCAACCAGCAGACAGAGCGCGAGCGTGGTTCGCATGGATGGCGGCTATCTTACGCCCGATGGAACTGCCCGGACACAACAACCCTTCTTTTGTGGTAGAGAGGAGCTGCACACGCAAAGGAGTCCATCATGATCGACCGGCGCGATTGGCTTCGGCAGGCGGGCACTCTGGTTACAGGAGCTGCAGTCGGGGGCCTCAGGAAGGCTCACGCGCAGCAACCGAGTGATGGGTCTGCGTATCTGTTTCCGGGCTTCAAGGCGTCGAAGGTTCAGACCTCAGGGGCGACGATCAACGTCGTAGTGGGCGGCGGAGGTCCACCCCTTCTGCTCCTGCACGGCGCCCCCCAGACCCACGCCATCTGGCACAAGGTCGCCCCCAACCTGGCCAAGCAATACACGGTCATTGCAGCCGACCTGCGAGGATACGGCGACAGCAGCAAGCCCGACGGCGGACCGAACCACGTCAACTACTCCAAGCGCGCCATGGCGCTGGATCAGGTCGAAGTCATGAAGCACTTCGGCTTCGATCGTTTCGCGGTCATCGGGCACGACCGCGGCGCGCGGGTCACACACCGCCTGACGCTCGATCATCCCAACGCGGTGACCAGGGCGGCGGTGCTCGATATCATTCCGACGCATTACTTGTACAACCACGTCACGCGGGAGGTGGCCACCGCGTACTACCACTGGTTCTTCCTCATTCGGCCGGCGCCCTTTCCGGAGACGCTGATCAACAACAGCCTCGAGACCTACATCGGCCGCGGTGTCGGAGAGCCTTTTGCGGAATTCCTCCGCACCTTCAAGAACCCGGCGACCGTGCACGCGATGTGCGAGGACTATCGCGCGGGCGCGTCCATCGATCTCGAACACGATCAAGCAGACATGAATCGAAAGATCGCCTGTCCCTTGCTCGTGCTCTGGGGCGCGCAGGGAAACGTCGGACGGCTGTTCGACCCGATGGCGATCTGGCGCGAGCGCGCCTCCGACGTGCGAGGGCGGGCCATGCCGTCCGGCCACAACATCCAGCTGGATGCGCCGGAGCAGCTGCTGGCGGAAGTGCGCGCCTTCCTGCGCGCGTAGAGAGTGAACAGCGCAAGGGCAACGATGGTCATCCGCACACAGAAGCGATGCGCGTGACGGAGCGGTTCAGGCGAATCGACTTCGGCCACATGGACGTGCAGTTCACCTTCGAGGACCCGGGGGCGTTCACCAGGCCCTGGAGCGCCACCGCGCAGCTCCAACTGCTGCCAGACACGGAGGCCTGGAGTATGTCTGCGAAACACCAGACATGGGTGCCGCCACAGTAGGAGGCCGCGACCGAGATACGCCGGCGTAGCGGGTCAGCGCGCGGCAGCAGCAGCGCGGGCGTCCAGCTCTTCCTGTGTCACAGGCCGGGCGCCCAGCTTCAGCGCCCGCCCACCAGCGCTCCGGTCTACTCCATCGACTGTTAGACGGCTTCGCTCGCGTCACCGATCTGGTATGGAACACACAACCGACGCAGGTTTGGAGAGGGGTCTCCGGCGATGGGATCTTGTGGCGCTTGTGATCAACTCGGTCATAGGCGCCGGCATTTTCGGCCTGCCTTCGAGGGTGTACGCCCTTGCGGGAACGTACAGCTTGCTCGCGTACGTGGTTTCTGCTGTGGCGATCGTTCTTATCATCATGTGCTTTGCGGAAGTCGGGAGCCGCTTCACGGCCACAGGTGGTCCCTATCTATATGCACGGGTGGCGCTGGGTCCGTTGATTGCGTTTCAGGTGGGGTGGCTAATGTGGCTCGCCCGGATCGCTGGATTTGCGGCAGTGTGCAACCTCGGCATTGGCTACCTTGCCTATTTCGTCCCAGCTTCGGGCGCCGACCTGTGGCGGGCGCTTGTGATTATGGGTGCCGTTTCATCCGTTGCGATCGCGAACATCATCGGCGTCCGCGTGACGGCGGCCGTCACCAACGCCCTTACGGCGGGGAAGCTGATACCACTGCTTCTTCTTGTGCTCATCGGGTTGTTCTTCGTCGACCCTCAGCGCTATTCGTTCGCCACGCCGCCGGCATTTGGGTCCTTCTCGCAAGCGGCGTTACTGCTCGTATACGCCTATGTTGGGTTTGAGGGAGCCGTCATCCCGGCGGGCGAAATGCGCGATCCTGGGCGCCACCTTCCATTCGCGCTCCTCACCGGGGGCCTGTCAGAGCTGGCGAGCTCCGGCAGGGTACCGATGCAGACCATCTGGATCAACACATAAAGCAGCGCGACAACACCTATTCCGCTGAAATGAACGTGCTGAACACGGTGAGGACGAGCGTGACCAAAGCAGTCAGCAGGATTGCGACGATCGGCGTGTGGTAGCGTGGGTGCGTCCTCAAAAACGAACGAGGAAGTTGTCGGTTCTCTGCCATTGCGAACAGCAGTCGGGGCGTGGCAAACATGAGAGCGTTCATGGCGCCGCCAATCGACACTAACGCGCCGGCCGCAATGAGCGACGCGCCTGGTGCGCCCAGAAACTTGAGGCTGGCGTCTGACAAGCTCACGATAAGCGCCGTCATCAGGCTGATTGCCTACGCGACCACGTGCGCCGCGTTGCCCATATTGCGACGCAACTCCAGCGTGCCGCCACCGACGTTTCTTGCACCTGCCGGGCCCATCGTCGCGCTGACCGCGGTCACACTGAGCGTATGGCTCCTCGCGAACAGTACGTGGGGCGAGGCGCGTCTCGTCGCCATCGCGTCCGTAATCGGTTTCGTTCTCTATGTGCCTTGTGCGCTTCGACGAGACGTTCGTCAGCAAGTCAAACCTGCCGCACCGACTGCGGGGCTCTGAGGCCACAGCAGCTTGAGAATACGTCGGCGCCAGCTCGATCGTTCGACGTCGACCGAGCCTGTGCAATCATGTCGGGGAAGCGCGCGGCTCATTTGGCGCGTTAGCCGGACCAATTGGAATCACTGCATGGATCACCAGACACTGCTTCGAATCTACATCGACACGTCGGTGCTGGGTGGCTGTTTCGATGTCGAATTCGCCGAATGGTCGAACGGGTTGATTCGCGACTTCCGATCTGGACGACTCATGCCCGTACTGTCGGACGTGACCGCTGCGGAGGTCACGGACGCGCCGGAGTCGGTGCGTGATCTGCATCAGGAAATGCTCGTGATCGCGCAGCCATTGGGGTACCGGCCCTTGACCATCCTCTCCCCACGGGAGGTCACGACCTATGAAGGCACGTAGGATTCACGCCGTCGAGATGGTTCGAAAGATTCGTGACCGCCAGTCGCGCCGCTTGGCCGGCAAGACAGCGGACGAAATCATCGCATTCTATCGGGCCGCGGGCGAGGCAGCGATGCGTGACGTTGAGGAACGTACGAAGCTTCGCCGCCGACGTGCGTAGAACTGGCTTTGGACCCTCGGAACATCCCTGGGCAAAGCGCAGCCGCTCTAGCGCGCAACGGCGGCGGCGCGGGCGTCCAGTTCTTCCTGTGTCACAGGCCGGGCGCCAAACTTCAGCAGCAGCGCCGCCGTGCTCTCGTGCGTGCCGTACTGGCCGCGGTACCGCAGGACCGTGCTGAGGCCGGCGGCCATGCTCCATGGCGTTTCTCCGCGCGCGTCCTGTACGTCCACACTGGCGCCGTGGCCGGCCAGGACCTGCACGACGCCATCCGCACCCGTAAAGGCGGCCATGTGCATTGCCGTCTGTCCGTCCTCGTTCGCGGCGTCGATGTCGGCGCCGAGTTCCACGGCAACCGTGACGGCATCGAGCGCGGCTTTCGCCGCGACAGGATCGACGTCGAGATTGGCGCCTCTGAACTCGCATGAGCCCGTGCAGGCGGATCTCGCCGCTGCCATCAGCGGCGTTGCTCCTCCTTCGACACCAAGCCGCGGATCGGCGCCGCTCACGCCCAGGAGCCGCATGAGCGGGGCGTCGCCCGCCACTGCCGCCAGGAAATAGGGTGTCGCGCCCTTCATCGCAAATGGGGTCCCGTCAGGGCCGCGCGTGTCGTTGGCCGTGATCCGCGCGCCGGGATTCGCCCCGCGCGCGAGCAGCGCGGCCGCCAGGTCCGGCATGTTTGGCGGCTGCACTCGGTAGGACTCGTCGAACCTCATGCCGACCAGCGCTGTGAGTCCGCGCTGCACCGCGTTGTGTAACGGGGTGATGCCGTTCCGGTCGGCCGCATTCGGGTTGGCGCCTCGCTCCAGGAGGAACATCGCGAGCCGTTCATGTCCGCCAGCGCTGGCGACGACGAGCGCGGAGCCGTGTTCCGGGGTCGCGTCGTCCACGGCCGCACCCGCCCCTAGCAGCATGCGTACGGAGTCCTCATCCCCCGAGCGCGCCGCGAACATCAGCGGCGTGAAGCCGCCCGTCGACCGGGCGCGGGCGTCCGCGCCCTGCGCGATCAACAGCCTGACGACGTCCGGATGCCGGCCGGCTGCGGCCCACATCAGCGCTGTCTGTCCCGATGTGACGTGGGCAGCGCGCACGGAGGCCCCGCGGGCCAGCAACGCCGTCACGCCGGCGACCGTGCCGGTGCGGGCGCACTCCATGAGCGGCGCCACGCCCGTAGCCTGCGAGGCATTGGGATTGGCTCGCGCCGCCAGGAGCGCTTCCACCAGTGTGCCGTTCCGGTTGGTGCACGCCAGCGACAGCGCCGTCACGCCGTACTCGTTCGCGGCATTGACGTCGGCGCCTACGCGCAGCAGGAGCTTCACCAGCTCGACGTCATCCCAGTGCGCGGCCCAGTGCAACGCCGTCGCGCCGTCGCTCTGCGCTGCATTGACGTCGACGCGCTGTTTCAGCAGCGATCGCGCCGTGGCGATGTCCCTCTTCTGGAGAGCATCAACCAGCCGCCGATCGCTCTGCGCGGATACAGGGACCACGGCGACCAGCAGAGCGATCACCCATCCACCACTCCAACAATGATTCTCCGTGCCTCCGTGTCTCCGTGGCCCGCCGCGATGTGTTGTGTTCATCGCGCTGCCATTTAGAAGAGATCGAGCGTGCCCGTGCTGTCGCCGAAGCTGTTCAGAGACACGCCTACGGAATCCAGCAGCGTCAGATACAGGTTGGATATCGGCGTGCCTTTCGGATACCTGACATGCCGTCCACCCTTCAGCCGTCCGTTGCTGCCGCCGGCCAGCATGATGGGCAGGTTCTGGAGCAGATGGTCGTTCCCGTCGCTCATCGAACAGCCGAAGAGAACCGTCGAGTGATCGAGCAGCGATCCGTCCCCATCCGGCGTCTGGGAGAGCTTCTCGAGGTAGTACGCGAAGGTCTTCGTATGGTACGCATCGATTTGCGCGATCTTCGCGAGCTTCTGGGGATCCCGCAGGTGATGGGACAAGCCGTGGTGAACGTCCGGGACGCCAATCTCGGGGTACGCCCGGTTGCTCTGCTCGGGCCCGAGCATGAACGTGATGACGCGCGTCAAGTCGGTCTGGAACGCCAGCGCCTGCAGATCGAACATCAGCCTGGCGTGCTCGTCGAAGGTGCCAGGAACGCCCGCGGGACGATCCACGGCCGGAATCTCACGCGCCGATTGCTCCTCCGCCCGCTGGATCCGGCGTTCGACGTCGCGCATGCCGTCGAGATACTCGGTCAGCCTGGCGCGGTCGCCCGGACCGACCGTTCGCATGAGACGAGCCGCAGCGTCGGTGACCGAATCGAGGATGCTGCGGTCCTTCTGCAACCGGGCACGGCGGACGGCGGGGTCCGTGCTGTCGCTGTCACCGAACAGGCGCTCGAACACGGCGCGCGGCCGGTACTCGACCGGCAGCGGGGTCGTCTCTGTCCGCCACGACAGCGTGTTCATGTAGGCGCAGCTCCAGCCCTTCTCGCACTGTCCGACGATGTCGTTGGCGTGCAGGCCGAGCTCGAGCGACGCCAGCTGCGTCTGCCGGCCCAGCGCTTTGGCCACCACCTGGTCGAACGAAATTCCGGCGCGCCCTTCCCGCTCCGGGTGCACGCTCGTGAGGAACACGCCGCCGGCGCGCTCGTGCGGCGCCGACTCGCCTTCGCCGGGCCGCGCGTCGCCGATGCTGTTGTCGAGACCGCTTAGCACCAGCAGCCGTTGCCGGAATGCGGCCAGGGGCTCGAGTGTCGGACTCAACGCAAACCCGGTCCCCTCCGTCGCCGGCATCCACTTCTCCATGTTCATGCCGTTCGGCGAAAAGACGATCGACAGGCGGGCGATCGATGCTCGCTGCGACGCGAATGCGGGGAGCATGCCGTCCAGCAGGGGCAGCGCCACCGTCGCGCCGAGGCCGCGCAGGACGGCGCGGCGTGGAATGACCTTCCCGGTGACGATCATGGCTCTTCCGACCTTCTCATCTGAAACGGTGTGCTCCTGGCGACTCCCAGAACAAGCGACGAGAGCGTGTACGACCCGGGCGCCGCATCTCTCACGATGCGGCGAACGGACGGCGCGTCGTAGTATTCCAGGCCGCGGCCGAGCGCGTAGGTCAGCAGCCGGTCCGCGACGGTCGCGGCGAACTGCTCGCGCCGCTTCTGCAGCAACACCTCACGGAGTCCCGCCGGGCCGCGAAACGCAGTGCCGTCAGGAGTCGTGCCCGAGGCGTCGATCGGTTCGTTCGCGTCGGTCGTTCGCCACCGTCCGACGCCGTCGAAGTTCTCGAGCGCGAAGCCCAGCGGATCCATGACCTTGTGACAGCCCGCGCACACCGGGTTCGATCGGTGCTGCTCCATCTGGGCGCGCATCGATAGCACTTTTCCCTGCGGGTCGCGCGCGGTCAACTCTGGCACGTTCGGGGGGGGTGGCGGCGGCGGCGTGCCGAGGATGTTGTCCAGCACCCACTTGCCGCGCACGACCGGCGAAGTTCTGTTCGCGTACGACGTCACCGTCAGGATGCTCCCGTGGCCGAGCAGGCCGCCACGGTTCGCCTCGGTCAACCGCACCCGTCGAAAGTGGCTGCCGTAAATGCCGGCAATCCCGTAATGC
>JBOGIR010000305.1:0-6776 GCA_050742335.1 Vicinamibacterales bacterium
GGCCATCGCGACCGGCAGCCCAATGTAGAAAGCGCGATCGCGCCGCCAACGCGCCGCCGGTGAAGCGAGGAGAGCGACACCGGCACGGCTCAATGTCGTGTCCATGGGCGCCGGAAGTCTACTATCCTTGATGTCAACTGGTCGAATGCCTGAGTTGCCATGAAGACTGAAGTCGACCGGGGCGCAGACAAGCCGGCCGTTCGTCTCCACTCGACCAATGCGTTCTCTCGTCGTCTCAGGGCATGACCGTTGCGAACGCCCGTTTGGGGGAGCCTCTATCCTGTCAACACCCGACGACTCTCTCGCGCAGTTTCCGACCGAGACCGCAGACGCCACGTGTGCCGACGGCGAGGGTCGGCCGTCCAGAGGCGCCGGCCCTGCACGCCAGTCTCTGTTCGCATTCGCGTCAGAAGATGACCGTGCGGCCCACGACCCGCCGCCATCACGGCTGAGCCGGCTGGGCAGCAGTTGGGGCGGCCCCGCCCGGCGCGCGCGAGTGATCCTCGGGCGGGCATGCTCCAATCTGACGACGACGGCGGGTCAATTCGTCAAGCAACGCTCAGCCGTGCTCCGCCAGCGGTACGGCGCGCTGCTTGGGCACCACGTGAACAGCCGGATCGTTCCGATGCACCCCTGCGTCAAGCCGTTTCTCACCGGCGTGCTGGTCGGTGTACTACTGGTGGCATTCGCCCGCGACGAACCGGACCGCACCGTCGCCGCGGAAGTGTCGGCGGCGCACGCGCCTGCGGGCGCCGATCGCACGCGACCCGCACCCGAGGAACGGCCTGATGTTCGCTCTGTAGGCCAGCTTGCCGCGACAGAGGAGCTGATTCCGAAACCCGACCTCGAGGACGCTCCGACATCAGCAGCCGCCCACGAGCCGCCTGCGCCGAGGCAACGCGCGTTTCGAGGATCGCTCCACATCCAATCGGTGCCGTCAGGAGCCCGGGTGTTGATGAACAGCCGATACGTCGGCACCACGCCGCTGCTGCTTCAGAACCTGCCCGTCGGTTCGCGAGCCGTTCGATTGTCGTTGGCGGGACACGACGTCTGGTCGCGCGCCGTGCAGGTCGTTGCGAACCGTCGCACGGCCGTGGTCGCGCCCCTGAACGAGTCCGCGACCCGGCGATGAACATGCGAACGGGCCCATTCGTGAGATAAGCCCGCGAGAGACAGGCCACAGAGTCACAGAGACACGGAGTGAATCATCTTGTGTGTTTTCTGCGCTCTGTGCCTCTGAGTCTCTGTGGCCCGTCTCAAGGGAAATCGGCCATCGACTTATCCTAGAAATCACGGATCCAGGGGACTAGAGTGGCGTCACCGGTTCGGTGGCCGTCAGCCTCGCTCGCAACCAGTGCACGCCCTTCGCGGCCAGGCGCCTCTCCCGCAGGTCGTCGAACGCGGCGTAGGTCACGGGGGTGACTACCAGGGTCAGCACGAGCACCAGGGTCTGCCCGCCGATCACCACCCAGCCGATCGCGTGATTGGTCGCAGACCCGACACCGCTCGTCACGACCAGCGGCACCATGCCGGCGACGAACGCCAGCGTCGTCATCAGGATCGGTCGAAGGCGGTTGCGGCTCGCCTGCACAATGGCGTCGCGCGTGCTGAGGCCGGCGGCCTTCAACTGATTGGCATGATCGATCTGCAGGATCGAGTTCTTCTTCACCACGCCGAACAGCACCAGCAGGCCAAGCGCCGAAAAGACGTTCAACGACTGCTGGAAGATGATGAGCGAGAGCAGCGCGAACGGCAGCGTGAGCGGCAGCGACAGCAGAATCGTCACCGGATGCAGCCATGATTCGAACTGCGCGGCGAGCACCAGGTACATGAAGATCAGCGAGAGCGCGAACGCGGTCAGGAACGCGGTGGCTGTACGATTCAGTTCGCGCGACTGGCCGCTGAACGCTCCCGTGTAGCCGGGAGCCAGACCGATCTGGCTGGCAAACTCGGTCATCTGCGTCTGCACGGCCGCCTGCGACGTGCCGGGCAGCAGATTTACCATAACAGTCACCTGGCGCTGCCGCGACAACCGCCGGATGTCGGCCGACTCCTCGCCGCGGGTGAAGCGCGCCACGTCCTCGAGCGCGACGGTGCCGAGCCGCGAGGGGACAGGCAGCCGGCCGAGCGCCTCCTCCGACCCGCGGTCGCCGGCCTCCGCACGCACGTGGACTTCGTACTGCTCGCCGCCCTCGTTGTACGTAGTCACGGCATCGCCGCCCACGAGCAGCCGCAGTGCCTCGGCGGCGTCGGACAGCGGCACCCCGAGGTCGGCCGCCTTCGGCCGGTCCATGCGGATGGACAGCTCGGGTTTGCCCGCATTGAGCGTCGTGTCCGCGTCGACGACGCCCGGAATGGTCTTCACCTTCTCGAGAAGGCGCTCGCTGTATTCCTGAAGCCCACGAAGCTCAGGGCCCCTCAGCACGAATTGGACGCCGCCGCCCCCTCCGCCGCCGCCGCCTCCGCCCATGCCTCCGCCGCCCACGCTCGCCCTCAGTCCCTGAGCCGTGAACGGCGCCAGCACTTCGTCGCGCACCTGCGCCATCACGGCAAACTGATCGCGTTCGCGCGCCTCGATCGGGTGCAGCTTCACGAAGATCGACGCGCTGTTCTGCGTGCCCGCGCCGTCGCCGGCCACGGTCGCCAGGGTGTAGTTCACTTCAGGAATCCGGCGGATGGCTGCTCCGATACGGTTGGCCATCACCTCGGTGGCCTCGAGGCTCGTGCCCTCCACGGCCCGCACGTTCACGTCGAACCCGGACTGATCGTCCTGCGTGACGAACGTGATGCTGACGAACTGGAACAGTGGCACGCTCGAGAGGAGCACGGCGAGGGCGAGGACGCCAATAACCCACCGGTGCGCCATCGACCACTCGAGCATTGCGGCATAACCGCGGTCCAGCGGGCCGAAGAGCCCCGAGTGCTTCGAATCGTGGGCGGCCCCGCCCGCCGGCGCGCGCTTCACCCGGAGCCAGCGCGACGACATCATGGGGGTGAGCGTGAAGCTCACGAGCAGCGACACTAGGATGGCAAACGCCATCGTCAGTCCGAAGCTCTGCATGAAGCGGCCGACCATGCCGCTCATGAAGCCGATCGGCACGAAGATCGCGACCAGCGACAGCGTCGTCGCGAGCACAGCCAGGCCGATCTCTTTCGTGGCCTCCACCGCCGCCTCCATCGGCGGCATCCCCTTCTCCTCGATGAACCGGTAGATGTTCTCCAGCACGACGATCGCGTCGTCGATGACGATGCCGACCGACAGCGTCAGCGCGAGCATCGTCAACATGTTGAGGGTGAAGCCCATGTACCAGATGAGACCGAACGTCGCGACGATGGACGTGGGAATGGAGATGGCGGCAATGATGGTGGATCGGAGGTTCCCGAGGAAGAGGAGCACGACCAACGCGGCGAGCAGGGAGCCAACGACAAGGTGCTCTTGTACGCTGGTGATCGAGGCTTCGATGAACTCGGCCTGATCGCGCACGATGCGAAGCCGGTAGCCGGCGGGCAGGGTCCCTTCGAGCTGCGCGAGGCGCGCCTTCACGGCGTTCACAATCTCGACCGTGTTGGTCCCGGACTGCTTGCGGATCTGCAGCAGCACCGTGGGATCGCCGTTGACGCTCGCCACGGTCCGAGCATCGGCCATGCCGTCCTCGATCCGGGCGACGTCGCGCACCTGCACCGGATACCCGCCGGCTTCGCGGATGACGATGTCGCCAAACTCCTCCGGCGACTCCACCCGGCCGCGCGTGCGCATCGTCAGCGACTGGGCGCCCTGGTCGATGCGCCCGCCCGGAATGTCGCTGTTCTGCGCCTGGAGCGCCCGCGACACGTCGTTAACGGTGAGGTTCTGGGCACGGAGCCGGTCGGCGTCGAGCACCACGTTGATCTGCCGCTTTCGGCCCCCGAGCACGAGGACTTGCCCGACGCCATCCGCGCTCTCGAGCTGGCGCCGCAGCACCTTGTCGGCGTACTCGGTGATGTCGCGCACCGGCGCGTTGGCGGTGAGTGCAATCGTCAGGACCGGCGCAGCGTCCGGATCCCGCTTCTCGATGGTCGGCTGCGTGATCGTCCTGGGAAGCAGCGGCAGGATGCGGTTCACCCGGTCGCGGACTTCCTGCGTGGCGACGTCGGCGTTCTTCTCCAGCCGGAAGTTCACCACCACTTGCGACACGCCTTCCGACGATGTCGAGGTGAGGATGTCGATGCCGTTGATGGTGTTGACCGCCTCTTCAACCTTATCCGTCACCTCGCTCTCGACCTGTTCCGGCGCTGCGCCAGGCAGCCGCGTGGTCACGAGGACCGTGGGGATGTCGACGTTGGGGAACTGGTCGATCCCGAGCTGTGTGAAGGAAAACATCCCGACGACACTCAGCGACAGGATCAGCACCGACGCGAACACCGGCCGGCGAACGCAGAGCGCGGCGAGCCACTGCATGATGAACCTACTTTCCCTCGGCGATGCGGACGCCGTCGGTGAGCTGCGCCACGTTGCTCGTCGCCACGGTGTCGCCGGCCTTGAGGCCGCTCGTGATTTCGACCAGGTCCCCGACCGTCTGGCCGGTGGTAACGAGGCGTTCCTCGGCGGTGCGGTCGGTCGTGATCACATACACGCGTGCGGTGCCCGAGACGGAACGGACGGCCGTGGCTGGCACCAGCACCGCGGGCGTCTCCGACGCCTGCTCGATCCGTGCGGTGGCGAACAACCCTGGCTTCAACCGACCCGAATCGTTCGGCACCACCGCCTCGACGACCAGCGCGCGCGTGTCGGTTCGCAGAACGGGCGAGACATACCGGATCCGTCCCGTAAAGGTCTGCCCCCGAAACGCATCCACCTCCAGCGTGACGGCGCGGCCCGTGGCAACCTCCGAGAGGTACTGTCCCGGCACCGTGAGCTCCACGCGCAGCGGATTGATGCGAATGACCGACGCCACCTTGGTGCCGCGCGTCACGTAGTCGCCCACCGAGACGAGACGCTGCTCGACGAGGCCATCGAAGGGAGCACGCACAGCGGTGTCGGTGAGGGCCTTTTGCGCCAGCGTCATCCGGGCCCGTGCTGCCAGCAGCGACTGGTACTGTTGCTCGGCCGTATTGCGCGCGATGTCGTACTGGCGGCGCGCGGCCTCCGCCTGGGTTCGGCTTCGCTCGAAGTCGGCCTGCGGTAGAAGCTTCCGATCGAGAAGCATCTGTGCGCGGTCCAAATCGGCCAGCGCCAGGTCGCGCGCGGCTACGGCGTTGGCCACCTCCGGTACGCGGTCGATCAGGAACTGCCCCCCGTCTGTCAGGCCCAGCCGGGCCTCGATCTGTCCGGCGTTCGCTTCCGCCTCCTGGGCCTGGGCCCGAACCTCGACATCGGTGATTCGAACCAGTTCGCTGCCCGCGCTCACGCGGCTGCCCCGTTCGACCGGGGTCGCCACCACACGTCCGGCGATCTCGGCGGCGACTTCGGCCTGCTCCTCGGCGGTGAGCGTACCGGTGACACGAACGAATCGCGCGATCGGACGCTCCACTGCCGCAGCGGTGGTGACGTCGACCACCGCGACCTCAGTCGCCGACTTCGCCTCGGCCGGCGCTTCGGGGTTCGCGCCGCAACCGGCTGCGAGCGCCGCCAGGATGAGCAGCGGTCCTGAGAAGAACAATCTCGATGGGAGAGAACCAGTCACGGGCTCTGCCCTCGATATCCCGAGCCCGCGACTGGTTGACAGCGTTGGCTTGGCGCGCAGCGCGTTCATCGTCTTCGACGTGCTGCGTCACGGCGACGACGACCTCAGGCCGCTGCCGCTGCGCGTGCGGAGGTCGCGGCTCGAAGCGCTGCTGGGCAACGTGAAGGATGCGCGCCTGCGCATCAGCGAGCAGGCCGTGGGAGACGGCCGGACGCTGCACGCCCGCGCCCGCGCGGGCGGCTGGGAAGGACTCATCGCCAAGCGCCGCGAGTCGCCCTACGCGTCCGGACGCCGCTCGCCAGACTGGCGCAAGCTCAAACTGGTGCGCCGGCAGGCGTGTGTCATCGGCGGCTGGACCGACCCGCGCGGATCGCGTCCATTCTTCGGCGCGCTGCTGCTCGGCCTCTACGACGACCGGGGGCGGCTCCACTGCGTGGGCCACACAGGCGCGGGGTTCACCGGCGCCGAGCTCGAGCGCGTCTGGCAGCAACTGCGGCCGCTTGCCACCCACGCGTCCCCCTTCGACACGATTCCACGAACGAACGCGCCTCCACACTGGGTGCGCCCGCAACTCGTGGCGGAGGTGAAGTTCACCGAGTGGACCGCGGATGGGAAGCTTCGGCACCCGACGTATGTCGGCATGCGCGACGACATTGCGCCCGGGAAGGTGCAGAAGGAGCCGGATGTCGTGATGAGGGGCCGCGGCCGCGCGGCGGACGGCCGCCCCACGTCGGCCCTGACCTCAGCGCAGGTCAGCCGCCTGCTCGAGCAGGTCGATGCCATGCAGGAGGGCTCCGGCAACGGCGTCCTGGAGCTGCCGGATGGCAATCGCCTCGACGTCACCACTCTGCGCAAGATCTTCTGGCCCCGGCTGACGCTCACCAAAGGAGACCTGTTCCGCCACTACATTCGCGTCGCACCGTACATCCTCCCCGTGCTGGCCGACCGGCCGCTGGTGATGAAGCGGTACCCGAACGGCATCGAGGGGAAGCCCTTCTATCAGCACCGCGCCCCCGACAGCCGTCCTCCCGGTGTGCGCGTCGAGCACGTGGCCGGCGACGGCGACACACGGCCGTACATCATCGGCGGCTCGCTCATCACGCTGCTCTACAC
>JBOGIR010000306.1:0-2741 GCA_050742335.1 Vicinamibacterales bacterium
GTCGAGCACGACGACGTTCCAACCGGCTCGCGTGAGGACACGGGCACAGGTGGAGCCGGCAGGTCCCCCGCCCACGACGAGCGCGTCGCAGCGGAGCATCAGTGGACCGTCTCAACCGCCACTCTAGCGCTCCTCGGAACCAATCAGCTCGTAGGAGGCGGGAGCGTCGTCGTTCCGGTACACCGCTGCGCGCGTCCAGTACGGAGGGGCAGCTTCCATCGGAACGAACACCACCTGAAACAGCTGCAGCGAGCCGGCTGCAAACGCGGCCTCCGATCCGACCAGATAGAGTTCCCAGGCGCGCGTGAACTCTTCACCGTACCGTGCGCGCACCTCGTCGCGGATGCCGGAAAACCTCCGGCTCCAGTGTGCGAGCGTGCGCGCGTAGTGGAGTCGCAGGTTCTCGACGTCCAGAATCGACAGCCGTGCCGGTCCAAGCACCTTGGTGGCCACTTCGGCAAGCGTCGGTGGGTACCCACCGGGGAAGATGCGGCGCCGGGTCCAGGCGTTCAGCGGGCGCGGAATGTCGCGGCCGATGAAGTGCAGCAACCCGCGGCCGTGCGTCCGTCGCAGGACGCGGGAGATGACGCCGGCCAGGCTGCGGAAGTGTCGTTCGCCCACGTGCTCGAGCATGCCGACCGACACGAAGGCGTCGAACTCTCCACGCACGTTCCGGTAGTCGTCGTCGATGAAGTCCACCTGCGCGCTGAGCGCCTCGTGTGCTGCGCGGGCGCGCGCGTAGGCGATCTGCTCACGTGACACGTTGAACGCCTTCACGCGGACGCCGTATTCGCGCGCCATGTGCAAGGCGAGCGCGCCCCACCCACACCCCGCTTCCACGATGGTCTCGCCCGGTTGCAGCCGCAGCTTCCGGCAGACGAGATCCATCTTCGCGATTTGCGCCTCCTCGAGCGTTGCGTCCGGGTGGTCGAAATAGGCGCAGGTGTAAAGCATCTGTTCGTCGAGCCAGCCCGCGTAGAAGTCGTTGCCGAGGTCGTAGTGGTGATGCACATTCCGGCGCGACAGGTGGAGGCTGTTTGCGCGCTGCAGGTGCAGGGTGATGCGCTCGCGCCACGTCGGGGTCAGGCTCAACCGGGAGATCGCTTCGAGCACCGGTTCCAGTCCGCCCCGGACGTCGAGCGTGCCGGCCATGTACGTCTCACCAAACTGCAGATGCGGGTTGAACAGGACGCCGCGGAGCGTGTGCGCGTCATGGACGACGAGCGCGCCGATCGCCGGGTTGGAGCCTCCGTACGGGGAGGTACCGTCCCACAGTTCCAGGCGCACGCGGGCGGGTTCCAGTCTTCGCTGGAGGAGCGTAGCGAACCGCCGGCTCAGCCAGCCAACGGACCGGGAGAGCATGACAGGACGATAGCGCGGCTCGAAGGGTGGAGTCCAGATCCCCGGTTCGCTGGGACTGAACCACGTAGTAGGCAGTAGGCAGTAGGCAGTAGGCAGTAGGCAGTAGGCGGTAGGCAGTAGGCGGTAGGCGGTAGACAGTAGGCAGTAGACAGTAGGCAGTAGGCAGTAGGCGGTAGGCGGTAGGCAGTGAGCTGCCCCCTATCGTCGCAGCATGCCGGGCACCGTCGGCTATAATCCGCGCACCGCCCACGATGATTTTGCACGCCGGCGATCGCCTCGGGCCGTACGAGATCTCAGCTGAAATCGGCTCCGGCGGTATGGGGAGGGTGTATCGCGCGCGAGACACGAAGCTCGAGCGCGACGTGGCCATCAAGGTCCTGCCCGAGGCGTTCGCCCACGATCCGGAACGCCTGGCGCGGTTTCAGCGCGAGGCGAAGACGCTCGCGGCGCTCAATCACCCGAACATTGCCGCGATCTACGGACTCGAGCAAGCTCGGGGGTCGCCGTTCCTGGTGATGGAACTGGTCGAGGGCGAGACGCTGGCGGCGCGGATTACCGCCCATGCCCGGTCCGCCGGAACGCCCCGCGCAGAACCCGGCCTACGTACAGATGTAGGGCGGGTGCCGCCGCCTGTCGGCCGTAGCCTTGGCGAAGGCGGAAGCAAAGGCGAAGGTATGCGAGGCGGCCCCGCCGACGCCACAGGCCTCCCGATCGCCGAGGCGCTGGCGATTGCACGCCAGGTGGCCGATGCGCTGCAGGCGGCGCACGAGAAGAGCATCGTCCATCGCGACCTCAAGCCGGCCAACATCGCGGTCACCGCGGAGGGCCAGGTCAAGGTGCTCGATTTCGGCCTGGCGAAGCTGATCGAGACGGGATCCGGAATCCGGGATCCGGGATCCGGTGGTGCGGTCGGGGATGACGTGGCGACGGTGTCGCCCGCGCTGTCGCTGGCAGCGACGCAAGCCGGGGTCATTCTCGGCACGGCCGCCTACATGGCGCCGGAGCAAGCCAAAGGACGAGCCGCCGACAAGCGCAGCGATGTCTGGAGCTTTGGATGCGTGCTCTACGAGATGTTCACCGGCAAGCGTTGCTTCGGTGGGGAGGACTTGAGCGACACGCTGGCTGCCGTACTGATGCGCGAGCCCGACTGGCACGCGCTCTCCGCGCAGGTGCCTCCACAGATCGTCACGCTGCTGAAGGGTTGCCTCGAGAAGGACCGCCAGAAACGGTTTGCCGACGTCTCGGTCGCGCAATTCCTGCTGCGCGACCAGACCCCGATGACGCCTGCCACCGTGGCGTCGGCGGCCGACACGAGACTCGCGGCGTGGCGGCGTTTCGCAGGTCCCGTCGCAGCCTTCGTTCTGGCTGGTCTCGTGGGC
>JBOGIR010000307.1:0-10282 GCA_050742335.1 Vicinamibacterales bacterium
GCGGGACCGTATGTCCGGAGCAAAACCGTAGGCATCGCGAAGCTGGCAAACCCGGAACCGTCGGCGGCGAAGGCTGAGGTTGTGACAATCAAGCCGGTTTTGCGGAGGACATACGGTCTCGCGCTGCTCTGGCTCGTTGCCGTGGCGGCCAGCTGTGGGCCACCAGAAGCCGACCGTTCTCCTGCGGCTCAACACGAAGGCGCACTGACGCTCTACACCACGATCGCCGAAAAGGACCTTCCCACCCTTCTCCAGCCTTTCGAATCGAAGCACGGCATCAAGGTCACCGTCTGGCGCGCCGGGACCGATCGCCTCCTGCAGCGCACGATGGCCGAGGCGGCCGCCGGGCGATACGACGTCGACGTGATCCACTTCGGCTCGCCCGAGATGGAGGCGCTCGCGCGCGAAAAGATTCTGCTGCCGATCGACTCGCCGGTGCATGCTGATCTGCAGCCCGGCTCCGTGCCGCCGCACAAACAGTGGGCGGCCACACTGCTGTCAGTGTGGGTGCAGGCCTACAACACGAAACTGCTGACGCGCGACGAACTGCCGACGTCGTACGCGGACCTGCTCGACCCGAAATGGAGGGGGAAGCTCGGCATCGAGGCCAAGGATCAGGACTGGTTCGCCTCCGTCGTCGACGTCATGGGCGGCGGCGACAAGGGTCTCGGGTTTTTCCGCAATCTTGCCGCGGGCAACGGCGTCTCGGTCCGGCTGGGCCACACGCTGCTGAACAACCTGGTCATCTCCGGCGAGATACCGGTGGCGCTCACCGTCTACAACTACATGCCCGAGCAGGCGAAGAAGAAGGGCGCGCCCATCGACTGGTTCGCGCTCGAGCCGGCCATCGCGCGCTCGAACGCCGTGGGGGTGGCGCGCCGCGCGTCGCACCCGAACGCGGCGCTCCTCTTCTACGAATACCTGCTCGGCACGGATGCGCAGCAGTCCTTCGTGCGCATGGACTACGTGCCCAGCAACACGAAGGTGACTTCACCGCTGGCCGGCGTCAGGATCCTGCAGGTGGACCCGATCCGCGTGCTCGACGAGTCGGCGAAATGGACGAGCCTCTTCGAGGACACGCTCGTCAAACGGAACTAACCACGAAGGGCACGAGGATCGCGAAGGTCACGAGTAATTTCAATAGCAACCTCCACTATCATCCAAGCGAACAGGAGGAGCACCCATGATCCGGCTCGCGGCGATCAGCGTGTTCGCGATGTTGTTCATGTCGCCAGGCGCGTCGGCGCAGAGTTGTCAGACCAGTCCGGTGGCCGTCCAGATCCTGGGCTCCGGCGGGCCCAGGGTGAGCCGCGATCGTGCGTCGGCCAGTTACCTTGTCTGGCTTGCCGGTCAGGCGAGGATTCTCGTTGACGCCGGCGGCGGCGCGTACCTCCGCTTCGGAGAAGCGGGCGCTCGCCCGGACGATCTCTCGCTGATGGCCATCAGTCATCTGCACCCTGACCACGTCGCCGATCTTCCAGCCCTTCTCTGGTCGATCGATCAGGCTCGCAAGGAACCGCCGCTGCCCATCGCTGGCCCCTCCGGGAACAACCTGGTGCCCGGCTTCCAGCGATTCCTCACTCTTCTCTTCGATCAGAAGGACGGCGCCTTTCAGGTGCTCGGCGGCACAGTGGGTGGATCCGGCCGGGGCGTCCCGCTCGAAGTCACGGTGACCGACGTCAAGAAGGGCGAACCGTCGATGGTCTTCAGCCGGCAGGGGATCGTCGTGACAGCCATCGGTGTGCCTCACGGGGAGATCCCGGCCCTCGGCTATCGAGTGCAGGCGCAAGGCAAGTCGATCGTCTTCAGCAGCGATCAGAATGGCACCAACCCGAGCTTCGTCGACTTTGCCCGCGGCGCAGACGTCCTGGTCATGCATCTGGCTATTGCCGCCGGTGCCACCAGTTCGCTGCACGCCGCTCCGGCGGTCGTCGGCCGCGTCGCGCGGGAGGCGGGCGTCAAGCGACTCGTGCTCAGCCACATCGGTCAGTACGACCTCGACGCGGCTGTGGCCGACGTGAAGAAATCCTACGCAGGCCCCGTCACCGTGGGTGCCGACCTGCAGTGCACGCCGGTGCCGTGACACCAAAGACTAACCACGAAGAGCTGTGCCGGCTCGCACCTACACAATGAGTAGATGCTCTCAGCGCTGGCAGTCACCTTGATCCGTATGCGATCCACCGCGACCTTGAGTCCGCAAACGTCACGCTCGAGGTGCGCGGGGCCCCACCCCTGCGCTCGACCTGGCGTCTGCGAGATCGTTGCCGAGTCGCGCTCCTCATGGGAGGCGCGGTACGACATCGAGTTCTGGCCCGAGCGCGTCGAGGCCGAAGCGGCTGTCGGGATCGCGGCGCGGGTCTGTGCGGCAGTCGCACGGATCGTGGCCGCCTGATGAACACTCTTGCTCAGGCTGACAACGTCTCGTCGATCACGCTGACTCTGAACTGGAAGCTTTGAAGATCTGCAGATCTACCTGTAGCCCGTTCGGTCGACCGGGGGCACGGTGACCCCCTCGTGCTACCATGGTCATGAGGTCATGGTCATGAAGAAGAAAGGCCCGCTCGCCGTGCGGGAGCGATCGTCAGGTGGTTACGCGGGACGTGTCGACGCCGGCTTCAGTCGGGAAATTTCCGCGGGCGAGTTCAAGGCGCGGTGTCTCGCGCTCATGGACGAGGTGCGCGATCGGGGTGGCGAGTACGTGATCACCAAGCGCGGCGCGGCTGTCGCCAAGCTCGTGCCCATCCGCCAGAAGCGGCGCCGGCTCCTCGGCAGCATGAAGGGCACAGTCACGGTGCTGGGTGACATCATCAGCCCACTCGACGAGCCCTGGGAGGCGCTCGGAGGCCTGGGACGTGAGCCCTGAGAGCGATCGAGCGCTCTTGTTCGATACGCACGTCTGGGTCTGGTATGTCGAGAACGAGGCGGGCCGGCTCTCGCGGCGTCTCGAGCCGCTGGCCGAGGCCGCCGTTCGGCGAGGCGGTGTGGTGGTGTCGGCCATCTCCGTGTGGGAGGTCGCGCTCCTCGAAGCCGTCCGGCGCATCGATCTCTCCGTCGATGTGCGGACCTGGGTCGGCCGCGCCCTGGCCTTCCCCGGTGTCCGTCTCATGGGCTTGTCGCCCTCGATCGCCATCGAGAGCACTCGTCTTCCCGGGCAGCTTCACCGCGATCCGGCAGATCGCATCCTGATTGCGACGGCCCGCCTGCTGGGCGCGGCGCTGGTCACGTGCGACGAGCGCATCCTGGCTTACGCGAAAAAGGGACACGTGCGCGTCGTCGACGCGACCCCGTAACGCCCGACCAGAGTCACAGAGTCAAAGAAAAACCTCTGTGTGTCTCCGTGTCTCCGTGGCCTGTGGGTGTGAAAGGCGTTATATCCAGGCCCTGTTGTCGACCGTGTTCTCGTACGTCGCCCCCGGCACGGTCATGTTCCACTTGACCGTCCAGTTGTACGTGTCGTCGAATCGCTCGCGCGTGTACGGCTGCGGCGGCGCGTGCAGCAGGCGCCACGCCTGAAAATCCTTCGTGTCGAGTCGCCCGCCGGTCTCCGCGAGCAGGTAGTGGACATACGGCGTCGGGTCTCGCTCGATATCCTCCACCGCCCGCGCCTGCGCACGGAACATCGCGGCCAGCGTCGCCCCGTCCACCTCGTCGGATGCCGCCTCGCTGCGCGTGGAGTGCGACTCGATGAGGATGCGGAGCCCCTCCTTCTGCGCCACGCTTATCCACGGTTCCATCAGGACGACGGCTGCCACGTCGCCGCGCTTGAGCGCCTCGATCCGCTTCGGCATCGAGCCGGCGTTGGTCGTCTTCACGTGCTGCGGTTCGAGGAACCCCTCGACCATCTTCAGCATCGTGAAATGCGACCCGTTGTTCGGTGTCACCGAAATCAGCTTGTCCTTCAGCATCTCGGGCTCGTAGATCGTCGAGCCCCTGTCCACGACGATGGCGAACTTGGACATGGAGGCGCCGAGCGCGACAATCTTGCGGCGGCGGATGCCGGCCGTGTCGGCCTCAACGGCGCGCTTCATGATGCCCCACTCGCACATGCGGTACTGGTCGATGCCGCCTTCGTTGTAGACCGAATCGAGCGGCCGGTCGAACACCGTGTCGAACTTCACGGTGTGGGATGTCGTGACCTGCGCCATCCCGGGCGTCGTCACGAACTCGATGGCGAGCCCTTCGTCCTTGAAGTAGCCCTTATCCCGCGCGACCAGCACGGCCAGGTCGTGCACCGCGTTCATGACGGCGACCTTCGTCTTCCGCTTCGTGGCTTCCTGTACTGCACTCATGATCTCGTCTCCGGGGTGATTACCGCTGCGCGCCCTTTCGCTGCAGGTCGAGCTGCGCGCGGAGCATCGCTTCCTGAACCTCCGCTTCCACCCAGCAGTTGGCAGCGTCGATGAAGGGATTCATCGCGCCAGGCTTCAGCCGCGCGTGTTTGGCCGTCATGTTGTACTGCGCCGGGTGATCGCCAAGCGGCACGTCGCACGGGAGCGTGCGGATGTACTTGAACGTGCGGGTGAACTCGCCTTCGATCGCCGGCGTCACGGCGTTGGGCGCGCGGTAGCTGCACGCGAATACCACGTTGAACGGCTTGCCGCCCTCCTGCACCTGCAACGTCCACGTCGTGCAGCCGCGCGTGTGGCCCGCGGTGAGGTGCGCGGTGAGCGTCGTCCCACCGAGCGCCACCTGCTCGCCATCTTTGAGCTGACGGTCGATCGGGTGCTCCTTGCCGCCCGGCTTCATGTTCTGCAGCGCCGGCACGTCCTCGGCCATCGCCATCACCTGCGCTCCGGTCAGCTCCTTCACGCGCGCGTCGCCCTCCTGGTGGTCGCCATGCGCGTGCGTGCCGAGAAGGATCCTGACCTCGGCGAACTTGAAGCCGAGCTGCTCGACCGACTTCTGGATCACCGGCACGTTCCGCTCGTACGTGCTGTTGAGCAGGATGTGCCCCTGCGGCGTGGTGATGAGGAACGAGCTGAGCGTGCGCGTGCCGACGTAGTAGATGTTGCCGATCACCCTGTGAGGGGGAAACGCAGTGGTCTGATCCTCCTCCGTCCCCATGTTGCGCGACAGGATGGACCGCGGCGTATACGTCTGGCCGCGAACCGTGACGGCGGGTGTGTCGGGCGGTGCGCCCTGCTGCGCCACGCCGACCCGCGCGCCGGTGCTGATGGCAACCGCGGCCAGCACGCCGGCCGACAGGCTCAATTTCGACGGCATCCTCATCGCGTCCACCCCCAGGGGGAACTATAGATCAGGGGGATGGATCAGGGATCAGGGATCAGGGATCGGGGATCCACCAAAGACTAACGAGGCCTTGCCAGACCGGCGAGCATGTGGCGATCTGGCGCTGGCTCCGGCCGGTCTGAGGCAGGGCCTCGTTAGATCTCGGACGATGAGGCAAGGGGGGGTGCCAGGCAGAGCGACAATCGACGCCGCTCTGAACGATGACCCGTGAGAGCCGCGATGCTCCGCTCGCGCGATTCGGGATCAGCGCGGCGTTTATCGTGGGGAACGGGCGGCGTTCACCAGCGGCCCGCAGCGGGGTGGGGCCTGCTCGCGACAGATTGACCCTTGATGCCGATATCAAGGGTAATGGCTGACTGGCTCCGACTCCGGGCGTTGCTTTCCGTTGTATGGGTGTTTCTGGTGGGGATGGGACCCACCGTCGCGCAGGAGGTGGCGATCACGCCGCGCCTGCGGGTCGGGGACGAGTTTCGCCTGGAGGTGACGCGCGTTCGCACGAATTCCTCGCGACCGCAGGAAGACGGCAAGAGCACGACACCGATCGACGTCCGCGTGGTCGCTGCGACAGCCGACAGCATCACGCTCGATTGGACGCCAGGGACCACTACTTTCGAGAACGCCCAAGTCGCCGAGAATCCGCTCCTCGTCGCGGCGTCCAACGCGGTGACCGGCATGGTGCTTCGCATCACGCTCGACGCCGACGGCAGATTCACCGGTTTGGCGAATGGGGCCGAGGTGGCATCCAAGCTTCAGGCTGCGGTCAAGGTGATCACGACAGCGTTGGAGGCCAAACTACCGGTTGACCGGCGACACGATTTTCAGGCCTTCATCGGTCAGGTTCTCTCACCGTCGGTGTTGATCAACTCAGCCACGCGCGAGGTGCAGATGTACTTCGGGCTCAACGGCACCGCACTCTCCGTCGGTGAAACCGATGAGTTCACTATCGAACAGCCGAACCCGTTGGGCGGCGGTGTCATTCCATCGGCAATCACAGTCCGCGCGGAGTCGGCATCGAGCGATGTGGCGGTTCTCATCACGACGACCACGTACGATCGCGAGTCCCTTCGCCGGCTCACTTTGGCTCTCATCGAACAGACAGGCAGACCCGTACCTCCTCAAGAACTCACCAGGCTTCCCCCGCTCGAGATGTCCGACGATGGCCGGTACGTTCTGGACAGGACAGTCGGATTGATGCGTGAGGTCATCCTGAACCGTCGAGTAGCTGCCGGTACCAACGGGCGGCGGGACAGTTGGGAAATCCGCCTGGCAAGGGGGCCGCAGCGCTGACGAACTGTAGCCGGACGAGGCCCGCCGGGCAGCTCCAACTCGGGGCAGCCGCGCGTCAGCGACGAGGCGCTGAAACGGTTTGAGGCGCATCGCGGCCCCGCGCGGACCGCCAATCCGCTTTGCAGCGAGGCCGAGAGCAGGAGACCGACTTTTGCGCGCCGCTGAAACCCCGAGATCGTCCGTAACCTGAGCAAGTGAACTTATCGGTCAATTGATCGGCGTCAGGGAGGGCCTATCGTGCGGCTCGCCCGCCGGCCGTGGCCGATTGACACCGCGACCATCACATGATGTCGTCGTAGAGGATCGCGGGCCCGGCTTGGTGGAGAAGTGACTACCCTCCGGGAGGTCAGCCTGCACGTCGCGGTGCTCTCCGCTGATGCACTTCGCTCTCGGCGGGAAGGACGCGTGAAGCCGATTCGAGGAGCACCGCCAGACGGCTGCCCACTTCATGATGACTGGACGGTTGCGGGGCGTTGAGCTAGTGTTCCCCTCATGCCTGCAGTCGCTGGCTACCTCGTCCTGGTCTTCCTGGCCCTGCAATCGAGCTCGTGGACTTCCCAGCAGCCCCCGACGGCAATCGCCACTGAAGTGCTCGCCACCGATACCCCCAGCACCACGGTTGAGGGAAATAGATTCATCGCGCCGGCCGGATGGCGAATCGAGGTGCGCGGACCGGCGACGATTCTCGAACCGCCGGAGGCCAACTCGCGTATTGCGTTGGTGGATGTCCATGCGCAGGACGCCGACAGCGCAGTCGCTGCCGCCTGGGCCGCGTACCGCCCCGATGCCAAATGGCCTCTCAAACTCGTCAGCGACTTCCCCAACAACGACGGCTGGTCCAACATTCGTGACTACACCTATCAGACCTCTCCTAATGAAAAGCGCCATGTCTCAGCGAACGCGCGCCGCACGGGTAACACCTGGACGGTCGTACTCTACGACATGGATGAGGCCGTCGGAGAGAAGCGGGAAGCGCAGGTCGCGTTGATTCTGGGCCGCCTGTTGCCCAGAGATTACGAGCGTGAGACGTTCGCCGGGAAGCCGGCGCACAAGCTTGATGCAAGAAAGATCGCCGAGCTGTCTCAATTCGTGGAGAGCGGGCGCCAGGCACTCGGCGTGCCGGGTGTGTCGATCGGCGTGATTCAGGACGGCACGGTTGTGTTCGAGGGCGGCTTCGGAGTCCGTGAGATCGGCACCGATACGAAACCGGACGCCGACACGCTCTACCTCATCGCATCGAACACGAAAGCGCTCACGACGCTCATGCTGGCGAAGCTCCTCGACGAAGGCAAACTGATGTGGGACACGCCAGTGACGAGCCTCTTGCCCTCGTTCAAACTCGGCGACCCTGCGCTTACGAGCCGCGTCCTCGTCAAGCACCTGATCTGCGCCTGCACCGGCCTGCCGCGTCAAGACTTCGAGTCGTTTTTCCAATATGAGGGCGTGACCGCCGAGGGGGTACTCAGGACGCTTGCGACGATCAAGCCGACGAGCAAGTTCGGGGAGATGTACCAGTACTCGAACCTGCTCGCCGCTGCCGCTGGCTTTGTCGGCGGCCACATCGCGTTTCCGACCCTCGAGCTTGGCGCCGCATATGACGAAGCGATGCTAACCCGCGTCTTTCGTCCGCTCGGCATGACCGTGACGACGTTCGATTTCGCGCGGGCATTGGCCGGGAATCACGCCACCGCTCACGCGCCGGACGTCGACGGCAAACCTGCGCGGGCCACGATGGATCTCAACTATGCGGTCATCCCGGTTCGTCCTGCCGGCGGCGGCTGGAGCAACGTTCGCGACATGCTCAGGTACATCCAGATGGAGCTCGACGAAGGCACCTTGCCGGGCGGCACGCGCTACATCGCGACGGACACGCTACTGGCGCGCCGAGCGCCACAAGTATCGATCGGGCAGGACCTCACCTACGGCATGGGTCTCAGCGTCGATGCCAAGTACGGTATTCCGGTCGTTCATCACGGCGGCGCCCTGATTGGCTACCACAGCGACATGATCTGGTTGCCTGAGCATGGTGTCGGCGCGGTCATCCTGACCAACGGCGATCCGGGGTGGGCGTTCCGCGAAACGTTCCCCCGTAAGCTTCTCGAGGTTCTCTTTGACGGTCGCCCGGAGGCTGACGCGGCTGTCGCGGCGCAAGCGAAGAGGTTCTACGGCCGGCTCGCTGCCGACCGCAAGCTGCTCACCGTACCGGCCGCCGCCACCGATGCCAACAAGCTCGCACCGCGCTACCTGAACGATGCGCTAGGGGAAATCACTATCCGTCGTGCCGGTGCGGCCACTGTCTTCGACTTCGGCGAGTGGAAGACCGAGGTCGCTTCCCGCCACAATCTTGACGGCACGGTCTCGTTCTTCACGGTCGCTCCAGGCGTCATCGGAAACGAGTTCGTCGTGGGTCCAGGTCCGAGACCTACGCTCATCGTACGCGACGCGCAGCATGAGTACGTGTTCACCGCTGTCAGCACCAATTCTTCTGCCCAATGAGCGGAACTCCCGAGTAGTCGCCAAGGGTATTTCGATCGAACCGGCGACAGCTCGGAAGTCCCTTCGGCGTCACCCGTTACGTATCTGCTGGATCGGCATCCCCTATAATTGCAGCCGTTTACCGTGGCTCTAACTGGTGACAGTCGCCCATGACGAGCCGACTCGTGCACGGCGGTGTGGCGTTTGTTATCGCAGCCCTCGCGGCTTGCGCGAGCCCTTCTGCGCCATCTCCACCTCCAGCTCCGGCGGTTCCACCCTCGCCGTTGGCCTTCGTCTTCGGCAGCTATGCGCTGACGATCAAGATAGACAGTAACTGTGTGAACATTCCACCCGCGCTGCGCCTGCGACAGTACGATGTCGTCATCGACAAAGGCTACGGGCACTACGCGCCGGTGCGGGTCGTCAGCGGCGGATTCGAGGTACCCGAAATGGCCGAATTGTGGGCTGTGGATTACGGATCGCGCTTCGAGTGGAACAACTTCGACGTTGGCGGCTGTGACTATCCGGAGGCTGTCGCGGGATCGCCACCACTCTACATGTGCGGGGATGGCAACTGGGCGATGAGTGGAACCACGATCTCCGGCGCCATGCGAGGGGCGGCCTTTCTCGAAGGCGCGCGTCCCAGCACCGCCTGCACGGCACCGCTCCATTTCGAGATGCGTCGGCAGCCTTGACCCAGCCTGCGTGGCGCGCTCGTTGCCGACGTCGTGATGGATCTTCCCAGGCGCGTGCAGATTGTCGAGGTCGGGCCGCGCGATGGCCTTCAGAATGAGCCCGCGAACGTTTCAACGGCCGACAAGATCGCCTTCATCAACCGGCTTGCTGATGCGGGTCCATGCAACGCGCTCCTGGGGCCCATGCTAAAGCAACCATACTCCTGAGTCGCCTTGTAACGAGGGATCCCAAACCGGAAGTTCGACAACAGAGTGCAGGCGGCGTGCGCGCCCGTGCAGCACCCTTCCCCGCAGGCATGACCGCTCGCAAGGGTGGGTCCCTTTCGCGGGGGTGTCCTATTACCCCGTCAGGGGTCAGGGATCACGGGAAAGGCGAAGCAAAGCCCGAAGGCCAGAGCCCAAAGCCTAAAGCCTAAAGCCTAAAGCCTAAAGCCTAGAGACTGACGGGGATCAAGCTTCACGCGCCAGGCGCGGGCGCGCCGGATTCGAGCGCCAACAGCCAGTGCTTGCGCCAGAGACCGCCGCCGTAACCGCAGAGTGAGCCGTCTGCGCGAATCACACGATGACACGGAACG
>JBOGIR010000308.1:0-38157 GCA_050742335.1 Vicinamibacterales bacterium
TAGCGGTCCCAGGCGCGCGGAGCGCGCCAAGAAGATAGGCGACCAGCCTAGGGCATCGTCATCGGGATATCCAGGGCAGGCCCTTGGCTGGTCAGCCGTCAGGAGGATGCACTCGTGAAACAGGTGCTCAATGGCGGCCTTGTCGTCGCGCTGCTGGTGATCCCTGCGGTCGCGTCGGCTCGAGGCCAGGCGCACGTCGATCGCGGCCAGCAGGTCTTTGCTGCGCAGAAATGTTCGATCTGCCATTCGATCGCCGGACAGGGCAACAAGAAGGGATCGCTCGACGGCGTGGGCGCGAAACTGTCGGCTGACGAGATCCGGCAATGGATTGTGAACGCGCCGGACATGACGGCCAAGGCAAAGGCGGAGCGCAAGCCCGTCATGAAGGCGTATGTCCTCCCGAAGGACGAACTGGACAGTCTCGTCGCGTACCTGCAGACCCTGAAGAAATAGCCACAATCGTTCCGTTACGTATGCGTCCGTCCGTCGCTGCGATTCTGCGCAATCCGGTGTCGGGGCTTGGTGTGGCCCTGACCACGGCGTGCGGGTTTCTCTTGCTGGCGCTGCTCGCGCTCCACTTCCTGGGCCTTCTACAGAATCCCTACGCAGGCATTGTCGTCTTCGTCTTCGTGCCTGTGCTGTTCGTTGTCGGACTCTTGCTCATCCCGATTGGGTTATGGACCGAGCGGCGGCGGAAGCGTGCCGGTTCGGCGGCGCCGGCGTGGCCGCGCCTCGATCTCAACGACCCGACCATCCGCCGCACCGTCCTGTTCGTGGCGGGGGCCACGCTCGTCAATCTCGCGATCGTGTCGGCCGCCAGCTTCGGCGCCGTCGAGTACACGGAATCGCCGCAATTTTGCGGGCAGGTGTGTCACACGACCATGCAGCCGGAATACGCCGCATATCAGGTGTGGCCGCACGCGCGCGTCGCCTGCGCGGCGTGTCACGTGGGGCCAGGGGCGGGGGCGCTGGTCGAATCGAAACTCGCCGGCACGCGGCAGCTCTTTCAAGTGATGACCGGGCGTGTCACCAGGCCGATTCCGTCGCCCGTGCAGTCGCTGCGTCCCGCGCGAGACACGTGCGAGCAGTGTCACTGGCCCGAAAAAGTCCACGGTGACAGGGTGCGAACGATTCGCGAATACGCCAATGACGAAGGGAACACCGAGAGCGTCACGACGCTGCAACTGCACGTGGGAGGCGGCAGCCGGGCGATGGGCATCGGCACCGGCATCCATTGGCACATGAATCTGGACAACGACATCGAGTACATCGCGAGCGATGACACACGGCAGTCCATTCCGTACGTGCGACTCCGCGATCAGCAGGGGCGCGTCCGCGAGTTCGTCGTCGAGGGCACGACGCCGGCGCAGCTGTCGGCCGGCAGTCGGCGGCGGATGGATTGCATGGACTGCCACAACCGCCCGGCGCACAGCTTCCACTCCACGCCGGAGCGCGCGGTCGACGCGGCCATCGGGCAAGGGAGGATTCCGCGCCAACTGCCGTTCGTGCGACGCGAGGCGGTGGCCGCCGTCAACACGGAGTACGCGGATAAGGCAGCCGCGCTGGACGGTATCGCACGCCGGCTCCGCGGGTTCTATGCGGCCCGCGAGGGAGTCGATGGGCGGCTGGTCGATCGCGCGGTGACCGCAGCGCAGGATGTCTGGTCTCGCAACGTGTTTCCCGCGATGAACGTGCGGTGGGGGACGTACCCGAACCATCTGGGCCACGTGGATACGCCGGGATGCTTTCGGTGCCACGACGACGAACACAAGGCGAGCGACGGCAGCGTCATTCGTCAGGACTGCGAACTATGCCACGACATCGAGTAGCCGGAAGCTTCATCTTTTTCACCGCAGCGCTCACGTGCCTGCTGGCGCTGACGATGACCGCCGCGTCCGGGGCAGCCGGACCGGAGGCGGGCGTTCAGGCCGTCGTGGCCCCTCAGGGTGGTGGCGGCGGGACGCAGACCGGCTATGTCGGCAGCGATACGTGTCTGGCCTGCCACGACGCCATGGGAGCGACGCTTGCGCGCACCCCTCACGGCCGCATGCAGGATCCCCGCACGCCGGCCAGCGCCCAGGGCTGCGAGACGTGTCACGGTCCCGGTCGCGCCCACGTAGAGAGCGGCGATCCGACGATGATTCGACGGTTCACCGCGATGGCCCCGCGCGAGGCCAGCGCCACGTGCACGAACTGCCATAACCGCGGTCCACACGCCCAGTGGTCCGGCAGCACCCACGACGCACGCAACCTGTCGTGCGTGACGTGTCACAGCGTGCACAACCCGAAGTCGGACCCGGCGCAGCTCAAGACGGAGACGGAAATCGGCACGTGCATGCAGTGCCACAGACCTCAAGTGTTCAAAGTGCAGCGGGTCGCGCACATGCCCGTCCGTGAAGGCAAGATGACCTGCACGAGCTGTCACAACCCGCACGGCTCGACCAACGTCCGGCTATTGAAGGTGGGGACGTGGGTCAACGAAACCTGCGTCACGTGCCACGCTGAGAAACGCGGGCCGTTTCTCTGGGAGCACGCGGCCGGTCGCGAAAGCTGCATCTCGTGCCACGACCCGCACGGATCGTCGAACGACCGGATGCTGATTGCCAAGCTCCCGATGCTGTGCCAGCGGTGTCACATCGGCACCCGCCATCCGTCGACGATCTACGACAACGCCGTGAGACAGACGAGCAACCGGCTGTTTGGCCGGGCGTGCGTCAACTGTCACGGCAACATCCACGGCTCGAATCATCCGGCCGGCAGCACGTTTCTGCGGTAGGGGCAGCCATGCGATCGAGACGACTGGTACTCATTGCCGTCCTGGTGACCGGAACGATTCGTGTCGCCGCACAGGACGCGCCCCAGGCGGGGACGCCCCAGGATCGGTCCTTCGACGCCGGCGGGCGGCTCTTTTCGGTCGCCGGCAACGAAGCCTACGCGCAACGGTACCGGGATCTCCGGGGCGGGCCGTTTCTCGAAAACTTCCTCTACAACCGGAATGGCGACGATTGGCTCTTCACGGCCAACGCCACGCACGTCGGGTACCGCGATCAACAGTATGAGGCGCGGTTCAACCGGTTCGGCAAGATGAAGGCGTGGTTCGAGTGGAATCAGATTCCACTCTTCTACAGCGTCGAGACCGCGACGCCGTACACGGTGGAGTCGGCAGGCGTGCTGCGGATCGACGACGCGGCCCAGCAGCAGGCTGCGCTCACGGCGGTTGCGGCTCGCGCCGGGAGATTCGATCTGCGCCAGCGGCGCGACATCGGGCGGCTTGGCATGTCGGCCACGCCGACGCGGAACCTGGACCTCAGCGTGAATGTGTCGGCCACGATGCGCGAGGGGCAGATGCCGTGGGCGGGCACGTTCGGGTTCAACAACGCCGTTGAGCTGCCGGTTCCGATCGACCACCGCACCACCGATCTCAACGCCGCCGCCGAATGGGGCAACGATCGGGGCTCCCTCCGGCTCCAGTACGATGGCTCCTGGTTCAACAACAGCGTCCAGACGCTGGTGTGGGACAACCCGTTGCGGATCACTGACTCCCCCACACTCGGGAGCGCGCAGGGACGGATGGCGCTCTGGCCGGACAACACCCTGAATGCGATCGGCCTGACGGGGACCGCGCGACTGCCCGCGCGGAGCCGGGTCACCGGGTACGTCTCGGTGGGCGAATGGACGCAGAACGAGCCGTTGCTGCCGTTCACCATCAACTCGGCGATCGCGCCCATTCCACTCGATCGTCCGACGGCGCGGACCGAGGCGGAGGTCACGGGGGCGTACTTCACGTTCACGTCGCGCCCGGCCGACCGGCTCTGGTTGAGCGCCCGTTTTCGGCGGTACGACTTCGACAACCAGACCCCGGAGTTCCACGTGACGAGCTCGGTGGCCTACGACCAGACGCTTCAGGCCTCGCTCCTCGGAGGGACCGAGGCGTTCGGCTACATCCGCAACTGGCTCGACGCTGACGCGTCGTACGAGTTGACGCGGTTCACGGCGGTTCGCGTCGGTTACGGCCTCGAGGACGTCGAGCGGACCTTCCGGTTGTTCGAAGATACGACTGAGCACGTCGTTCGCGCCTCGATTGACTCGACCGGGAACAACTACGTCACCGTGCGCGGCGTCTACGAGCACGGCTCTCGCGCGGGCACGGGGTTGGACGAGGAAGTGCTCGACGACATCGGCGAGCAGGTCTCGCTGCGGCAGTTCGACATCTCCGACCGCACCCGCGACCGCTTCTCCGCGATCGTGCAGGCCACTCCCATCGCGCAGCTCGGCATCAACGGGACGATCGGACTGGGGAAGGACAACCGGCCCGACGCCTATTTCGGGCTCCAGGAGGCGCAGGGACGGTTCTATACGCTCGGCGTGGATGTCGTGCCGCGCGACGCCGTCTCGGCCGGTGTTACGTGGGGCTTCGAGAAGTACACGTCGCTGCAGCGGTCGCGGCAGGCCAACCCCGGCGTCCAGTTCGACGATCCCACGCGGGACTGGTCGACAGACGCTGCCGAGCGGGTCCACTACGTGAACGCAAACGCAGACGTCCTCAGAGTCATTCCCAGGACCGACGTCGCGTTTGCGTACGACTTCAATCGCTCGCGGAGCCGGTATCTGTACCTGCTGCCGCCCAGCACGACCCTCGTGACGCCACAGCAGTTGCCGGCCGTGGTGAACGAGCTCCAACGGGCAACGGTGGATGTGAAGTATTACCTCGCCACACACGTGGCCGTTGGCATCGCCTACTGGTTCGACAAATACACCGTAGACGACTTCGCGCACGGCCGTGACACCATCACGCGGATCGACATGCCATCGACGTTGCTGCTCGGCAATGTGTGGTTGCCGTACACCGCCCACACCGTCTGGGCGCGCCTGTCGTACTTCTGGTAGGTGGCGGTGCACTGTGCCGGTCCGGCTAAAGCCGGACACTGCGTACTGATCAGCCTTGATGCGTCACATTGGCTCTGGACTCTGAGCTTTTGGCTCTCGGCCTGTGACGCGTGAATCGCGCGTGAAGCCTAAAGCCCAAAGCCTAAAGTCTTCTGTTACACCAATTCCCCGAACCAGCCGCGCCGTCCCATCCACTTCACGACTTCCAGCACCGGCACGATGGAGAACGCCAGCGCGATCGTCAGCATCCAGTCCGCCGGCGTGAGGCTGAAGGTGCCGAACGCCCGCTGGAAGAACGGCACGTACACGATGACGCCGAGCACCAGCAGTTCCCACCCGACGGCCGCGTTCAGCCACCGGTTCGTGAATGGGCGATGAAACACCGGCAGCCGATCCGACCGGCAGTTGTATGCGTTGAAGAACTGAATCAGCACCAGCAACACGAAGGTCATGGCCATGACCTCTGTCAGCGGGCGACCTGCGCGCAGCAGCCACGTGAAGAGCGACATGTTCACGAGCGCGGACCACAACCCGGCCGCGAGCAGGATGGCGAGGACCGGCCGCGTGAAGATGCCGACACTCGGGTCGCGGGGCTTCCGCTGCATCAGGTCTCCCTCGGGCGGATCGACGGCGAGCGCCAGCGCCGGCAGCCCGTCGGTCGCGAGATTCACGTAGAGAATCTGGACCGCCGTCAGTGGCAGCGGCAGTCCGGCGATGACCGCGCCGGCCAGGAGCACGATTTCCCCGACGTTACATGACAGCAGATACGTCAGGTACTTCTTGATATTGCCGAAGACGATGCGCCCTTCCTCGACCGCGGCGACGATGGTCGCGAAGTTGTCGTCCAGCAGCGTCATGCCCGCCGCTTCCCTGCTCACATCGGTACCCGCAATGCCCATCGCGATGCCGACGTCGGCTTTCTTGAGCGCCGGCGCGTCGTTGACGCCGTCTCCCGTCATCGCGACGACCTTGCCGCAGTTCTGCCACGCGTTGACCACGCGGAGCTTGTCGGCGGGCGACACGCGCGCATAGACGGCGATGTCGGCCACGTCGCGCTCGAGGTCGTGATCGCTCATCGCCTCGAGCTCCAGGCCCGAGACGACGCGCCGGTCCTTGAGCAGTCCGACTTCTGCGGCGATCGTGCGGGCCGTGAGCGGATGGTCGCCGGTGATCATTACGGGCTGGATGCCGGCCACCTCGCAGGTGTGCACGGCGGCCCGCGCCTCGGCGCGCGGTGGATCCATCATGGCAATCAGGCCGAGCAGCGTCATGTCCGATTCCGCATCCTCGAGCGACGCGCCCGATTTCCTCGCGACGGCGAGCACGCGAAGGCCCTCGGCGGCCATCTGCTGCTCAACGGCGCGGACGCGTTCGCGTGCGGCCTCGGCCAGCGGGACCTCCGCACCCGACTCCAAGCGTCTGGTGCAGCTCGCCAGGACTTCCTCGGCCGCCCCTTTCGAGTACGCGACCCTGCCCTTGGCCGCCTCGTGCAGGGTCGTCATGCGGCGCCGCTCCGATGTGAACGGGATTTCGGCTGTGCGTGGGGCCTGCTCCTCGAGATCAGCCGGATCCAGGTGCAGCTTGACCGCCGCCACGACGAGCGCGCCTTCGGTGGGGTCTCCTTCCACGTACCATCGGCCTTCGCGCGTGACGAGTCGCGCATCCGACGCCAGCGCGGCGGCGCGGAACAGTTCACGGACGCTCTCGGACGACTCGACGACACGGCCCCGATCGAGCAGATGGCCGGTGGGGTCGTAGCCGACGCCGGTCAGCTCGAGGAGTTGCTCGTCGGCAAACACCTGTCTGACGGTCATCTCGTTCCTCGTCAACGTCCCGGTCTTGTCGGAACAGATGACGGAAGTGCTGCCCAGTGTTTCCACGATGGGCAGGCGCCGGACGAGCGCGTTGCGCCGGACCATCCGGCGCACGCCGATGGCCAGCGAAATCGTCACGACCGCCGGAAGCGCCTCTGGAACGACGGCGACCGCGAGCGCGATGCCGAACATGAACATCTGGATGACCGGCAGCCCGCGCACCAGGCCGATGACGACCACGAGTGCGACCACGATGAGCGCCGCCTTGCCGAGCGTGGCGCCAAGCCGATCGAGATTCTCCTGCAGCGGCGTGCGGCTCACCTCGACGGTCTCGACCATTCGGGCGATACGCCCGAACTCGGTCGCCATCCCGGTGGCGACGACCAGTGCCCGGCCCCGGCCGTGGACGACCATGGTGCCCGCGTACATCATGTTCGTCCGATCGCCAAGAGGCAGCCGCGCATCGTCCATGCGGGCGGCCGTCTTCTGCACGGCGGCCGATTCGCCCGTCAGTGCCGCTTCGTCGACGGCGAGATTGACGGGTTGAATCACACGGGCGTCGGCAGGCACCCGGTCGCCAGCTCGCAGCACCACCACGTCTCCGGGCACCAGATCGCGTGCGGGCACGACGGTTTCCTGCCCGTCGCGAAGCACGCGCGCGAGCGGGGCCGCCATCTTCTTCAACGCCTCGAGCGCGCGGCTTGCACGGTGCTCCTGGATGAAACCGAGGAGCACCGCAAAGAGAACGATGACGGTAATGACCACGGCCTCGAGCGTGTGCCCGAGGAAGCCGGACACGACGGTTCCCGCGAGCAGAATCAGGATCAGCACGTTCTGGAACTGGGCGCCGAGCGTACGCCACGCCGATTCGCGTGTCGTGGCTTCCAGCTCGTTGGGGCCGTGGACATGAAGCCGGCGGGTGGCCTCCGCCGCCGGAAGACCGTCGAATCCCGTGGCCAGATCCTCGATCGCGGCATCAGTCGGAAGGGTGTGCCAGGCCGGCGCGTCCTCGGCACCGGGCGCGAGCACGGCGGGGGCCAGCTGTGCCGTCGCCATCACACCCATCCGACCATGGTGCCTACCGCGGCACACCAATCGACCACGCGGGCCGACTTGGCGTCATGCCACTTACGCCGCACCCGCGCCCATTGCTGGTGAGCTCTGCCGCGCTCGACTGCCGCCCACCACAAGGCCAACAGCAGCAACCCCGCTCCCATCAGTGCCAGTCCCTCGACAATGAATCTCCACACGTTGATGCGCGCCTCCTTGCACAGCGTGAGATGGATCGACGATAGTGGGTGGCCGATCTATTAACAAATAGATAGTTATGAGCTAATCGTAAGATTTTCGTTATGTTTACACGCGAGGGACGTGCCAGGTGACCAACGGGCTCAACTACCATCATCTGCTCTACTTCTGGGCGGTCGTACGAGAGGGCGGAATCTCGAAGGCTGCCGAGAAACTCCGCCTGTCCCAGCCGGCGATCAGCGCCCAGGTCAAGACGCTCGAAACGGCGCTCGGCGAGCGCCTGTTTCAGCGGCAGGGGCGCAGGCTCGTGCTCACCGACGTGGGCCGCGTCGTCGACCGGTATGCCACGGAGATCTTCACCGCGGGGAGCGAGCTGCTCGAGACCCTCAAGGGGCGGCCGTCCGGGCGCGCGCTCCGGCTTGCGGTCGGGGTGGCGAATGCGGTCCCGAAGCTCGTCGTCTATCGCTTATTGCGCCCCGCGATTGAGGGCGCCGAGCCTGTGCACATCACGTGCACCGAGGACGATCCCGAACAACTGCTCGCTCGACTGGCCACGCACGCGCTCGATGTCGTCATCAGCGATACTCCTGCCGCCCCGCACGTGCGCGTCAAGGTGTTCAACCATCTGCTGGGCGAGTCGGGCACGACGTTCTTTGCCGGGAAGTCGCTCGCGCGGCGGCTCGTGAGGGGTTTTCCCCGCTCGCTGAACGGCGCGCCGATGCTCCTGCCCACGGTCAATACATCCGTCCGCCGCACGCTCGATCAGTGGTTCGACGCCGAGAACATTCGTCCCGTCGTTGCCGGCGAATTCGAAGACCCGGCGCTGCTGAATACGTTTGGAGAACGGGGCCGTGCCGCGTTCGCGGCGCCCACCGCCATCGAGAACGAAGTGCTGCGAAGCCATCGCGTGGCGGTTGTGGGGCGCACGTCGGTCGTGAGGGAGCGGTACTACGCCATTTCCGTCGAGCGCCGTCTCAAGCATGCCGGCGTGGCGGCCATTACGAGCGCCGCCCGCACCGAGATGTTCGGTGACCGCAGGCCTTAGACCGGAGATCAGTTGTGTTGATGATATGAATCCCGATTCCGGTGGCCGGACCGCGCTGCGAGGGCTTGAGCGGCCGCAGCACGCCAGCTCCGTGAGCTGGCGGATTTCCCTCAGCCTTCTCGCGCGGTCAGGCGATCCATGCCGGCCTGACCTCCATAGGGCTTCATCATCAACAACACAACTGAACTCCAGAGTACGAGGGTCAGACCCTCCTGTCAGACGTCTCTCTCAGAACGCGAACCGGAATCCCAACTGCATCGAGCGCGACCGGAACGCGATGTTGCTGTTGAACGACGGCAGCCCGTACTGGGCGTTGCTCTCCTGCGTGGTGTAGGTGCCGTAGTTCGCGCGGTTGAACAGGTTGTACACCTCCACGAGCGCGTCGAGCGTCCGGGTGCCGCCGAGCCGCGTGCGATGCTGGGCGCGCACGTCCACCCGGTGAAGCGGATCCCCGACCAGGTTGTTGCGCGGCGCGATCGTCCCGTTCGGCCGGAAGCGCGCAGACGAGGCGACCCCTTCATTCCGCAGGTCGCCGCCGTAGTTGGTGCTGCGGCGCTCGCCCGAGCCGTAGAAGTACAGCCCGCTCACCTGCAGGCCGTAGCCCACCTCCCAGATCCCGTTGAACACCGCGCGATGGCGCTGGTCCGTTGCGGCCAGCGTGTACTCGGCGCCGAGATCGGGCTGCACCTCGAACCCGAGGGTCTGCCGCGTCAGACGGCCATTCGCGATGGCGTGGGCGAATGGGTTCGAGTCGGCATCCTGGAAACGCGCCAGCGTGTAGGTGGCAGACGCCTGCCAGCGGTTGCTCATCCGCTTGGAGAACGACCAGTCCCAGCCCTGAAAGTTGGACCGGCCCTGGAACGACGTCAACTGGATGCGCCCGAATTCGGGCATGGGCAGCGTGGCGACGGTCCGGTAGTCGTAGTTGGCGCCGGTAGCCGGGTTGTAATTCAGGTTGACGTTCCGCGAGTCCTCCTCCAGGCGGCCTCCGGTGAACACGTAGTTGGTCTCGATCGACATGTTGGCCCCGATCTGCCGCTGCACGCCGACCGACGCCTGATGACTGTAGGGCGTCTCGAAAAACGGATCGACCATCTCGGGCACGAACTCACGCCGGACGCAGCCAGGCTGTGAGCCGTTGAGATCGCAGGCGCGCGCCAGGATCTGATCGAGCGTCGGCGCAGGGCCATTGTAGGGATTCGACGGGAAAGTCGGCCGGCCATCGTTGAGAATCTGCGGCGCGGCCGACATGATGAACAGCTGCGTCTGATGGTATTCGTCGGCGGTGCCCTCGGCGAAGAACCTCCCGTAGCCGCCGCGCACCACCGTGCGGTCGTCCACGGAGTACGCAAATCCCACACGCGGGCCGAAATTGTTCTTGTCCTCGGGATTGTCCCCGGGAAGAATCGGCCGCAGCCCCAGCTTCGCCCCGACGCCCGTCTCCAGATCCCACCGCAGCCCCAGGTTCACGGTGAGCCGGGACGAAATCGTCCAATCGTCCTGCACCCACCCGGCGTACAGGTTTTGTGGGATTTCGCGATAGAACGCCTTCGTGTCGGTGACGCTCAGCTCGTAGCGTTGCGCGACGGACGCGAGCAGATCCAGGTTCCACGTGGACGCGTCGTTCCAGACAGGCAGCGCCTGCCCGATGTTGGCCGGGATGGCCCCGCCCTGGGCCACCAGTGTTGGCCGGCACGTACTGCCGCACCCACGCAGAATCGACATATCGAAGATGTACTCGCCGCCGAGCCTCAGTGCGTGACGGCCGCCCTTGTTGTACGTGAGGGAAAAGTCATCGCGGATCGAGCTCTTGTTCTGGTTGTGGTGCTGGACGTTGCCACCCCCGAACGTGTACCCGCGCAACTGCACGCGCGTTGCGGTGCCGGTGCGGAACGAATAGCTGGACGCGTTCGGGAAGTTGCCGCCGCTCCATCTCGACACCGGCTCGTTGAGTCGGGTGTAGAGGCTCGTGCCTCCCTTGATCTCGTTGACCGCGCGATTGCCAATCACCTGCGTGAACGTCGTCAGGAACTGGGTGGTGTGGCGATTCTCGTACTGGCTGTTCGACGGATGGTTGGTGCTGCCGCCGCCCGTGTAGTAGACCTGGTCGTATACCTGCACGCGTGCCGACAGGCGGATCTGCGGTGAAAACTGCACGTCCCCCTTCCCGCCTCCCGAGTGCTGCTGTCGCTTGTTCGGGATGTCGATGTTGAACTGCGGGTACGGGCTGTCGAACGTGATGGTCTGCGGCTCGCGCTCGTACTCGTAGTTGGCGAAGAAATGGATCCGATCCTGCCGGATGGGTCCGCCGAACGTCGAGCTCACCTGCTGGTTCGAATACGGGAGGACCCGCTGCTGAATATGATCGGCCGCAGTGAAGCTGTCGTCGCGGAAGTAGCCCGACAGGCTTCCCGAGGCGATGTTCGTGCCCGACTTCGTGATGGCGTTCACGAGCATCCCGGTCGATCGGCCCTGCGTCGCGTCGAAGCGGTTGGTGATGAGCACGAACTCGGCGATGGCATCGCGGCTGAACCGCGGCTGATCGTCACCAAGGCCGATGAAATTGGTCGTCACCTGCTGGCCGTCGACGTTGATCTGGGAGTACCCCTGACGCATCAGCGGCGCGCCGCTCGACTGATTCTGGCGGCTGCCTGGCGCCAGCATCGCCAGGTCCATCCAGTTGCGTCCGTTGACGGGCAGTTCCTGCATCTGCCGCGGGTCGATGTTGCCGCCGAGCGTCGATGAGGTGACGTCGAGCAGCGGCGCTTCGCCGGTGACGGTGACCGATTCCTGCAGCGCGGAAATGGACAGCTCGAAGTTGACCACCGCCTGCTGCCCGAGCAGCAGATCGAGGCCGGTGCGCGTCACGGTGGCGAATCCGGTCAGCGCCGCGGTGACACGGTAGGCCCCGGTACGGACCGGGATCCGGTACGCGCCGGCGTCGTCGGTGACCGCCTCGAACGTGTTGCCGGTCGCCTCGTGAATGGCCGTGACGGTGACACCCGGCAGCACGCCCGCCGTTGCGTCGCGCACGATACCGCTCACGACGGCTTCCTGGGCGTAGCCGACCGCCGGCAGCGCCAGGAAGAGACCGATTGCCGCCAGCCGCCGGCCGATGCGCCGATAGCTCGGGTGCTTCATGGAACCCTCCCTTTCGTCAAGAACGCGCTCGGAGTTCTTACTACGGACGAGCAGTGCGATGAAACAGGCGCGTTACGTATCACTGCGTAACGGCAGTGTCAATGGGACCTGGCTATCTGCCGCTCGGATCGGGCCGGCCGAATCGCGCCGCCTCGATCGGGACATTGGGTCGCAGTTCCTTCAACTGGATGACCACCTGGTTGTTCGTCCAGGTCCTCGTCCACTGAAATGGCATCTGGATGCCGCCAACGGCGCGGTAATCGGCGTAATCGATCTTCGTCGGAATGGCGCCGACCGCCGTGGGCCGCCAGTGCAGCAGCCGCACCAGGCGGCCAGCCTCGTCGAAGTAGAGCCTGACAGGCGGTTGCCCGGGATTGGCGCCTTGTGCGACGACGATGTCGCGGTCGTCGATGGCGGTGACGCCGACCTGCCACTGGCTGAAGGCGCGCTGCAGGCCGGCCGGAAACCAGACCATGGCCTCGATGGCCGCGCCCGACAAGCTTCCTCCGCTCATCGCGAGAAGAGGTGCGGGCGTATCCGGCTGAAGCCTCCAGCCGGCGCGGCCGTCGTACGCCTTCACGTTGATGCCCGCGGGCGACCGCGCGATCGTCGCCATCTGATTGGGGGCCCTCACATAGATCTCGGCCGGGACCTCCATCTGCTCCGTCTCGTACCCCGCATAGGTGCCAGTCCCGACAAAGCTCGTGAATGTGGCCAACTGCCCCGCGCCGCCGAGCGCCTGGAGGTACTTGGCGAACACCGCGTCAATCGAGGGCGCGTAGAGGCTGGGGAAGAAGTCGATGGCGTACGGATCGTCGACCGGTTCGCTGTACTGCAGGTCGAGATTCGGCACCGCCCTCGGCCTGTTGCCGCCGCCGTGGCAGGTGAAGCAGGTCACGCGCGGTTGTCCGCCGAAATACTGTTTGTTGATCGCATTCATCATCACGACCATCTGGCGCGCGCGCTGAATGCGTGGCGTGGGGATCGAAAATCCCTTGGAATCGGAGAGGATCTCCTGCGCGTGGCAGCTCACGCAGTCGAAGAGCAGGGCGGAGGAGAACATGCCCATCGTGTCCAGGAATTCATCCGCCGGGATCCCCTTCAGCACCTGAACGTTCTGAAAGACCTCCTCGGCCAATCTCCCTGTGGCCGGCGGCGGTGGATTCTGCGGTGGGGATGCCTGGATGGCGACAGATGCGAACCACAGCAAGCAGACGGCCGAGAGCATTGACGGATTTACGAACTTACGCATTGACGGATTGTGAGACACGAGTGAATTCGTGAATGCGTCGATTCAATTCGTAAATCCGTCAATTCGCAAATTCGTCAATGCCTACCCACGTTCTCTCGTCAGCATGTGGGACAGGTCGAAATCAAGACAGGGCGGGTCCTCCAGATAAGGAGCATCGCCCGTGTTGAGCGGCAGCGCCCGCGCATCCATCTCCCACGGTTCCATCAACACGCCGGGATCGTGCACCGTCGCCTGATAGTGCAGGGTGTTGCCCTCGCGCCGGATCCGTTCGACGACCCGCATGTTGTTGGTATGAAACCATCCAGGCCAGCCCAGCCAGCTGACGTCGTTGAAGCCGATCACGTCGATGACGAGCGTGTCGCCCTCCCAGCGGCCCACCGCGTCGCCCATGAACGTCTGGTCCTGCGAGTTCACGGGATCGTGCGGGCGCCCGTCGGTGGGAATGACGCGCCACGTGTTTCTGTTCTGATAGAGGAGGATGACGTCTTTCGGCGACTGGACGATCCGCATCGGCGGGCCAAGGCGCGGGACGCCGGGCGGAAAACACGAGAACGTGGTGTCCTCCTTGTTTCCGTTTTCATCAAGATACTGGACCCGCTCCCAGATCTCCGGCTTGTACAGCGGCGGGTTCCCGAATGCCCGCTGCGTGAAGCCGGCGTCGCGCTCGGAGTAGACGTTGTTGCCATGCCGATAGTTCGGCTGGCGCCCGACGATCTTGGCGTTGGCGCTCACCTTGCCCGCTGCGAGCGCCGCCGAGTATTCGGAATAGTGCTCGAACTGGTGCACCTGTCCGTTCGGCTCGATCGCCTGCACGCCGCCGGCGCCACCCGCGCCGCCTCCGCCGCCGCCCCACCGGCCGCTGAGGTCGGGGTTCCCATCAGCCGTACGCGGAGTGGGCACCGAGGCTGAGGCAGCGTTCGAAGCCGGCCGCGTCTGCGCCGCGACGTCGATGAACGTCAGGAGCAGCGACACGCCGACGATAGCAGCCACGATGGCGAGGATGGGGCGAAAAAGGCAGCACGTCATGAAGGTCTCCTTATCGCATCGACGTTCGGCTGCGACGGACCGCAGATCACGGACGTCACTTCGCGGTTGCGGCGGCGCCGGTGCCTTCGGACTTGTACTGGTGCCAGAGGTCGATCTTCCGGCCATCCGGCAGAATGAAGGTCAGCACGTATCCGTTGGGGGTCTTGTCCCGGGCCCGCGCCACGATCGCGGTGTACGTTTCCCCTGTCTTGAAGACATCGCGCCCGCTGATCCCGATGTCGCGAAAGCCGCCCGGACCGGCGCCGGAAATGGTCCACGTCGTGACTTTGCCGCTTTCGTCCTTGACGTCCAGGAACCAGCGCACGTGCGGATTGATCCACAGCACTTTGGTCAGTACGCCGGTGAGCGTGGCATGGTCGTCCTGGTCGAATGCGGCCTGGACGGCATGATGGGCCCTCAGGTCCACCGCCGCCCACAGGAGCGCGCACAGTATCAGTCCACCGGCAAGTCCGTGACGCATTGGCCGACCTCCTCGAGAGATTCCGATTACCCAGGTGAGAACCGGTTTCATAACCATGTTGGCCGACTTCGCCACGTCGCTTCGCAAACCGGGAACTGACGCCGCAGAGCACGGTTTGCTTCGGACGTGGCGCAAGTCGGCTCCTGCATCGGGTTATGAAACCGGTTCTACCGTGCTGCCGAAGCCTTCCTGACGTTCTCGGGCACCGGCATCACGACGTAGGGATTATATGTCTGGCTCATGGTGAGGGTGAGGTCCGTCACCTTCACACCGTTCCGCTCCGACACGATGCGCCGCGGCAGCAGCGCGTCGCTCTTGTAGTCGGTTGCGTTCCAGTCGCCGTAATCCGAATAGGTGGTCACGGTCACGACATTGTTGACACGCGTCTCCACCCGTTCGATGCGGTGGCTGAAGTAGCGCCGCACGCCGGTCGGCATGGTGTGGAACAGGAAATTGGCCGGATCCAGCGTCGCCTTCACCGTGCCGTTCTGAAGGGGTGCCGGCAAGGGAAAGGTGATGACCGGTTTCCCGCCTTCGGTGGTGAAGGTCGCCTTGGCGCCGGCGAGGCGCGCCGCCTTGATGACCCCTTGCGGAAGGGTCCAGATGTGGAGGAGCCGCTCCTGAGTGGCCTGCGGCGCGGGTGACGCGTTGCGGCCGGGCTCGGTTTCGTTCCACGCCAGTTCGCCGGCCACCACCTGCACGTGCCGCTCCGGCTTCTGCCCCGCCGCCGCCGCGCACGTGAAATCCACCCGCATCGCCGGCACGGGGTGCCGTTCGCGACGATCCGCCGCGGCGTACCGGACGCTGGCGCGGTAGTTCGTCAACTGGCAGGTCCGCCCCTGAAGGTCCAGCGACCCGTTGGCCCAGTACTCGAAGGTGACGATCCCGTCGCGCTCCTGCGGACCGCGCAGCATGCCGAGCGCGTCGGCCGCCTTGTACAGGGCGGATTCGAGATCGGTTGCGGGCTGTGCCGGCGGGAACGCCGGTTGTGACGTCTGCGCGGCCAGCGGGTGTCCGATGAGCACCGCCAGCGCGAGGGGCACTGCGATGAGGAACGCGACTCTTTGCATGCGGTCTCCCGGCTTCGCGGCGCCTGCCGCGGTCGCGATGCTAGTCGAATTCCCCTACCCGTTCAAGGTCTGGCACTCGACGCTACACGCCGAACTGCGCCAGGTGATGGTTCAGGTGCTTCGCGTGAAGGCGGCTCACCTGCTCGCCGGTCATGCGGCCGAACACCGGGTGGATAGGCCACTCCGCGTGGAGCTCTCGCGACGCAAGTGTGTCGATCAATTGCAGGCAACGTGCCCGCTCAGCCGTGAAATCGTAATTCCGCTTCGCGACGAACGCGGGATGCGTCGGCGCGCCTTTACTCCATGGAAGATTCAGGACGATGAACTTCAGCAGACCGCGGGGCATCGGCGGCTTCTCGACGGGTATCGTCATGTCGCCGATCGATAACGCCAGGGCGTCGCTTACGTGCCACAGCATCTGATCGACGCTCATCGTTCCCCATTTGCGTTGGGTGTCTGGCCGAAGCGCCTGCACGCGTTGGACGAGCTGTGCGCGATAGGACGGGTCGTGCATCTTCTTCATCGCACCTCTCCTGTCTGAGGTGCGAATCATATACTCGCTTCAACTCAGGTGTCTCCGTGTCTCTGTCTCTCTGTGACTTGTCGAAGTAAAAGACAGGTTAGCGATGGAATTCGATATAGCGGGTGGATCGGCCGGTGAGGAAGAAGCGCGCGCGCTGGCCCGCGTCCTTGTCGGAGCCAGTGGCGGGCTCGAGACCGGCGACCTGCGGATACCAGCCGCCGCCATGCATAATTTTCTGAGGCGCACTCCACGCGCGCGGATCGCTCAGCGTCCGCGCGTACGACACATAGATGCCCTCGTTGTTGAAGTACTCGTCGCGTGCGCGATTGAGCAGCATCACGTAGCGTTCGAGGTACCGGTTCCAGTGCACCGAGGGCCCCCAGAACACGTCGGCAGTGACATGACCGTCGTGCCATGGTTTCGCGGGAGGTGAGAGCGGCGTACCGCTCGGGTGCAGCCACGTTTCAGTGCCTTCCCCGTCGACCTCGTGGCGCGGAGGCACCCACACGCCGTCGCGCCAGATCATCACACGCCCACGCGGCGTGTCGCGATCGGCCCAGGCCAGACGTCCGAGCGCCACGCCCTGATCGGACGGGACCTTCGAATACTGGCTGATGAACAGGAACAGATCGCGTCGATCGGGAGAGAGCATCGCGCTGACGTCGCCGACACCGCCAAGCACGAAGCCGTTCGTTGACGTGCAGGCATCACTGCCCTGTGCTGCCTCGACGATGACTCCCAAATCTTCCCAGGTGTATCCACGGTCGGTGGAGCGGAGCGCGCCAATCCGCGGAATGAACCGGTCCGATCGGCCGCAGGCGTATGCCGGTGTCTCGTGATGGTAGTAGCCGTACCACGCGCCCGCCTCGTCTGGAACGATGCTTTCGATCCAGATGCCGTGCCCGGGGTGCCGCGCGATGGTGACCGGCCCCGCCTCCCGCATCTGCGTCAGTGCCGGGCCGGACAGCAGCGCTGGAATGCCACCCCACGACGTGAGCGCGAACAGGCGCCAGCTGCCGTCGACCAGATCCCATGTCATCGGCACGTTCGAGTCGATAGCGCCCGGCATCACGAGCGGCGGCGCCTCGACGAGCCGCGCCGACGGCAACCGCACCTGCTGAGCGACAGGCGCCGCCAGCGTGACGACGAATACACCCGCGACGAGCAGGAACCGTAAGTGGAAACGCAGGCGAAGGTTATACAGGGCCCAGGGCGCTGGGCACAACTGACCCGGTCTGGCTGAAGACAGCGCACGAAAGGACGGAGACGTACGTAGTGTCCGCCTTCAGGCGGACCGTGACAGGTCCGGCCTTCAGGAGGACCGAACCCAGAACCCAGAACCGAACGTGCCCGCCTGCGCGCGAAGCGCTCCGGCGAGGCTTCGCCGAAGCCTTGGCGGAGGCGGGAGAACGGAGAACCGAGACGTGTGAACGACGACTTCTCCCGCTCAGCTCCCGCGCTGGTGTGAGGGCACTACCCGCAGAGGCCGTCGTCTCGTCGCAGGATGTCGCGCATCCACCACTCGTGCTTCTCGTGGATCTGGACGCTGCGCGAGAAGAGATCGACGGTGCCCGGATCGTCGTGCTCGTTGGCGATGCGCGCGCCGCGCCGCAGCTCCGAAATCACAATCAGCAGCTGTCGATCGGCTTCCTCGACCATTTCCCGCATGTTCGAGTGCACGGCGGCCGGCGACACGCTGGCGAGATTGGCGGCATCGAGCAGGTGCCCTGGCGGATCCTGTCCGATCATCCGCACCCGTTCGGCCAGCTCATCGACGGTCGAGAGGACGTCGGCCGCGAGCCTGTCGAACAGCTTGTGCAGATCCCGAAAGAGCGGGCCGAACGCTTGCCAGTGGTAGTGCTTGTAATTGACGTACAGAACGAACGCGTTGGCGACCTGACGCCGGAGCTCCTGCACGACCGGGTTGTCCGGGTAGTTCTCGCGCGACAGCTCATGCGCCAGGGCGCCGGTCTCTCGGGGTTTGGTAGTGCTGGTCATGACGCGGCGTGCACGCAATTCCCGCGCCGGGGGTGGGCAGTACGTGGGCCGGGTGCCGCGAGCGCGAGATGCGGACGCGAGCGGACCGGGTGCCGCACACGATGCACAGCGGACCCGGCGTGTTACAGCGACGCCAGGTAGGCGGCGACGCGCTCATGTCCTCAGGACTCAGCTTTGCCACAAGCGGCCGCATCACCTGACTGTGCCGCATGCCCTGCTGGTAGTTGTAGAGCTGGCGGACGGCGTAGCTGACGGTGCGGTCGGCGATCGGCGGCACGTCGCCCATGCCCTGCAGATGTGCGCCGTGACATGTGCCGCACTGGATCGTCCTGCCGCCGCCGGTTGTCACGAGTGCCTTGCCCTTCTCGAGAGTGCCGGGCGGCACGTACGCGACAAATCCCGCCTTCGGGTCGCGCAGGCGCTCGGTGCGATCGGGGAACTCGGGCACTTCGATGAATCGAGGACCGATGGAAAGGTGTATCGCGCCCGCGACCCTTGAGTCGGGTGCGAGCGCGATGGGTATGAATCGCTACGCCTGCCGGAACCGTGGAACAACCCGGCGTGGCGTCATCGCAATCCCTCTGCGACGAAGAGGTCCGAGAGCTGTCCGCACGAGATTGTGACCCTGTCGGCGGGCTGCATTTCGAGGGCTTCTCTCCGATGTAGAATGAGATTCAAGGGCCATCATGGGAGCCGTTCAGGTCGAACTCGATCAGGACCTCGTTGCGCTGCTCGAAGAATTGCATCGACCGGTCAAGGAGACCGCCCGCGAGCTGATTGTGCTCGAACTCTATCGTCAGGGCGAGCTGTCCAGCGGCAAGGCGGCCCAGTTGCTCGGCCTGGAGCGCGAAGACTTCATTCGACACGCTTTGGCGCAGGGGATTCCATACTTTCAACTCCGCGGCGAGGAGTTGCGTCAGGAGCTGGGCGCAAGCAAGAAGCTCTGAGTGCCGGCCGTTTCCAACTCCAGTCCGCTGATTGCCCTGGGCCGCAATTGAGCGCCTGGACCTCCTGCAGGCTCTCTTCACATCCGTTCTGATTCCTCCTGCGGTGGCTCGGGAAATCACGCGCGCCATCCCGGTTGCGCCAGTCTGGCTGACCATGAAGGCGCTCGGCACCGCGCTGCCACCCGTCGTTCTGCGCCGAGCTCTCGCCGACGGCGAGCGGGAGGCGATCGCTCTGGTCATCGAACTTCACGCCGATCCAGTCATTCTCGACGACCTGCCTGCCAGGCGCGTTGCGGCGGGGGTGGGTCTGAACGTCATTGGTGTGGTCGGGGTGCTGCTCGGAGCGCAGCGGCTGGGCCTTATAGGCCGCATTCGTCCCGAGCTCGATAATCTGCTGAAGCACTCGTTCTTCCTCAGTCTGCAGCTCTACGACGAGCTGTTGGATGCCGCGGGCGAGTTGGATCGGTAGTCGCTGAGCAGGCACCCAAGCGTGAACGAAATGACCGTATAATCCGTCACCACTTCAAGACTGTGTCACTCGCGCCCGGCGTTCGACTTGGCGCCTACGAGGTCGTCGCGCTCATTGGCGCGGGCGGGATGGGAGAGGTCTATCGCGCGCGCGACACCAAGTTGGATCGCGACGTGGCCCTCAAAGTGCTGCCGGAGTCGTTCGCGGCCGATCGCGACCGCGTGGCGCGCTTCCAGCGCGAAGCGAAGACGCTGGCCTCGCTCAACCATCCGAACATCGGCCAGATCTACGGGCTCGAAGACGCGGACGGCGTGGTGGCGCTTGTCCTCGAACTCGTCGAGGGTCCGACGCTCGCCGACCGCATCGCGCGGGGCGCGATCGCGCTGAACGGCAGCGTCGATCGCAAGGTCCACACGCCACCCAGGATCACAGCGTACGGCAGCAGCACGGAGCCGCTCGCCACCAGGCCGTGGCGCCGGTCGTTCGCGGCCGGGTCTCAGGCGAGCGCCGGGTTCCTCCGCCTGCGTGATGCGTGACGAAATGCGCGGCCGGCGTCGGAGCAGCGTGCGGGGAAAGAATCCGGCCCCGCCCGGCGTATTCGGGCGTATATAAGACGGGTGCCTGTTTCCACGTTCGATGGGAGGGTGGCATGAGTGCGACACACACGTTGTACGCAGGCGTGGCGGCGGTCAGCCTCGCCGCGGTCGTGGCCGGATGGCCCAGCCAGGTTGGCGCTCAGCAGGCGCCGATTGGCTCCGCCGACATCGGAGGAGTCGTCACCAGCGCCAGCGGACCCGAGGCTGGCGTGTGGGTGATTGCCGAAACGACCGGTCTGGCCACCGCAAGATACGCCAAGATCGTTGTCACCGACGATCGAGGCCGCTACCTGCTGCCCGCTCTTCCGTCCGGTGCGCAGTACAACGTCTGGGTGCGCGGCTTCGGGCTGGTCGATTCGCCGCGCGTGTCGGCAAGACCCGGTACCACGCTCAACCTGACAGCCGCGGTCGCCCCGACCGCGCGCGCGGCGGCCCAGTACTACTCGGGCTCCTACTGGTGGTCGATGCTCAGGGTGCCGGACGGGCGCCTCTTCCCGGGCACGGGCCCCAACGGCAACGGCGTGCCTCCGACGCTCCGAAGCCAGGCGGACTGGATCGACGCCATCAAACAGAATGGCTGCGGCAATTGCCACCAGGCCGGCGGTTCCCTCATGCGCTCCATCGACTACGCGGGTCTCGGAGTCGCCAATGGGGACGCCGAGGCCGCATGGCGGGCGCGGCTGCCTCAGGGACAAGCCGGCACGGCGATGATCAACGGCGTGGGCGAACTGACGACGCGCGACGGCGGGCTGTTAGCGAGGCTGGCCGACTGGACCCGCCGGATCGAGGCAGGCGAGCTCCCCCGCCAGAAGCCGGAGCGGCCGCAGGGCATCGAGCGCAATCTTGTGGTCACCGTGTGGGACTGGTCTCGCCCCACGGCCTACCTGCACGACCTGATCGGCACCGACAGACGAAAGCCGACGGTCAACGGCGGGGGCGCGATCTATGGCGCCATGGAGCTGAGCACTGACTGGGTCCCGATTCTCGATCCCGCGCTTCACATGGCGACCGAAACGAAGATGCCGGTGCGATCGGCACACACGCCGAGAGCCTCGACTGTCAACCGCGCTCCGGCGCCATGGCGCTACTGGGGAGACCGGGCGATCTGGGACACCCAGGTCAACGCGCACACGAACATGATGGATGGTGAAGGCCGCGTGTGGTGGACTGCCACCCACCGGCCGCAATGGGAGCAGCCGGCCTTCTGCCGGGCGGGCTCGGATCATCCGTCGGCGAAGGCGTTCCCCCTGGAGCGGGCGTCGGGCCCCGCGACCAACACCACCGCCTTCGTTCAGAATGCGCGCGGCGTCACCATGTACGACCCGAAGACGAAGCAGTGGGCGTTTGTCGACACGTGCTTCGGGACCCACCACCTGAACTTCGGCTACGACGCCGACAACACGCTCTACCTGGGCAACAACGGCGGCCCGCAGCTCGGCTGGATCAACACGCGGCTGTTTCTGGAGACTGGCGATTCGGCCAAGGCGCAGGGCTGGACGACGTTCGTCGTCGACACCAACGGCAACGGCAGGCGCGACGGCTACGTCGAGCCCAACGTCGCGGTCGATCCCACCAGGGACAAGCGATTCAATCTTGGCTTCTACGGGATCGCGGTCAACCCCAACGACGGCACCGTCTGGGGATCGAGTACGGCGGGCAGAGGTTGGATCGTCCGAGTGGATCTGGGTCCGGATCCGCCGGTGACGGCACTCACGGAGGCATACCAGCTCCCGCCAGGCGAGTTCGGCATTCGCGGAATGGATCTCGACAGCAAGGGCATCGCCTGGGCCGCCGGGGCAGGCGGCAATCTGGTCAGCTTCGACCGCAGCAAGTGCCGGGTCCGCAATGGGCCTGCCGCCACGGGTGATCACTGTCCTGAAGGCTTCACGTTCCACCCGCTGCCGGGACCGAAGTTCGATGGCGTCGAAGGCCCCCTGGGGACGGTCGCGAGCCCGTACTACGTCTGGGTCGACATCCACGACACCCTTGGGCTGGGCAAGGACACGGTCATCGTGCTCGACAATCAGTCCGATGGGATGCAGGCGTTCACCAACGGCACGTGGGTGCACCTTGCCGTCCCGTACCCGATGGGGTTCTTCACCAAGGGCCTCGACGGGCGTATCGACGCTGCGAGCGGGGGATGGAGCGCGAGGGGACTGTGGGCCACGTGGGGCGGCCGTGCGCCGTGGCACAGCGAAGGCGGCAAGGGGACGCCTCCCTACGCCGTCCAGATCCAGTTGCGCCCGAATCCGCTTGCGAGAGCGGAGTGAATTGATCCCGCCGCGACCTCAACACCATGTCCCTCGCGCCAGGCACCCGTCTCGGCCCCTATGAAATCCAATCCGCGCTCGGCGCTGGCGGGATGGGCGAAGTCTACAGAGCCAGGGACACACGTCTCGACCGCACGGTCGCGATCAAAGTGCTGCCGTCGCACGTCGCCACCGACCCCACGCTGAAGCAGCGGTTCGAGCGCGAGGCCAGGACGCTCGCCGCGCTCAGCCATCCGCACATCTGTCCCGTGTTCGACGTGGGGCAGGAAGACCCTTCGACAGGCTCAGGGCAAGCGGTTGACTACCTGGTCATGGAGTACCTGGATGGGCAGACGCTTGCCGACCGACTCGTGAGAGGACCGCTGCCGCTCGATCAGGCGCTGCGCTACGCCATCGAGATCGCCGACGCCCTCGACAAGGCCCATCGCAAAGGCATCGTCCACCGCGATCTGAAGCCGGGCAACATCATGCTCACGCGCAGCGGCGGACCGTCCGGTCCGACGATCACCAAGCTGCTCGACTTTGGCCTGGCCAAGACCGCAGCACCGGCGGCGGCCGGGGCGGGTGCGTCGATGCTGCCCACCGCGTCGCCAGGACTGACAGGTCAGGGCACGATTCTCGGGACGCTGCAGTACATGGCGCCGGAGCAACTCGAAGGCAAAGACGCGGACGCACGGACGGATATTTTCGCGTTCGGCGCCGTGCTCTACGAGACGATCACCGGCAGGAGGGCGTTCGAGGGCCCGAGCCAGGCGAGACTCATCTCGGCGATCATGTCTGCGGATCCACGTCCCCTCTCCGCAAGCCAACCGCTCGCACCACCGCCGCTCGATCACCTCGTACAGAGATGTCTGGCCAAGGATCCGGACGAGCGATGGCAGACCGCGAGCGACGTGATGCAGGAGCTGAGATGGCTCGCCGGGCAGAGCGCTCAGCCAGTCACGTCCGCGCCGGTTCGAACGAAGAGCCACCGGGCGCGAATCGCGCAGGCCGTTGCTGCACTGATCCTGGTCGCGGCGGCTTTTTCAGCAGGCACGTGGTGGACTGGGGCACGCGACGCCTCGCCGGCGCAGTGGCGCGGCGAGCGCCTTGGCGGCTCGACGGTCGCCATGGGGCCGCGCATCTCGCCCGACGGGCAGCGGCTGGCGTTCCAGGCCATGGTCGACGGACTGACCCAGGTGGCGGTGATGACGCCGCAGTCCGGCGACTGGACGGTCCTCACGCGGGATCGAAGCCGAGGCGGGATTGGCGCAATCGGTTGGTCGCAGGATGGGACCAGGCTCTTCTTCGATCGTTTCCGGGATGGACCGCGCGGCATCTTCACCGTGCCGGTGCTGGGTGGTGAAGAACGGATCGTGCTGGAAGATGCGATCGGACCGGAACTGCTTTCAGACGGGAGCCTCCTGGTCACGCGGATCAATGCGGACCGAGTGTTCCAACTCCACCGCTTCTGGCCCGAAACAGGACGGCTAGAGCCGCTTCCGGCGTTGCTCTCTGCAAGCGTCTTGTATGCAGCGGTGCGCGTATTTCCGGACGGGCGGGAGGCAGTCTTCTTCGGACGGCCGCTGGAAGGCACGCAAACAGCCGATCATCTGCACGTCATCGATCTCACGTCGGGCCGCGTGCGGCGCATCGTCCCGGCGATATCCATCTCGCCCGCTTCATGGTTGTTTCCTCTCGCCGTCACCCAGGATGGCGACTGGGTGCTGTTCGACCTTGCAGCCGGCAACCTCCATCGCATTGTCGCGGTGCCGCGTGACGGATCCGCGCAGGTACGCCCGATCGTCACGCTGACGGAGACACCGCTGTGGCTCGACATGGGCCTCGACGGGAGCCTGTACGTGGATCAAGTCGACCAGCCCCCCGCTCTGCTCCGGTTCACGCCGGCGTCCGGTGCGCTCGACCGGATCCCCCTTCCGAATGGCGTCGGCACGAATGGCCTCGTTTGGACGTTGCCGCTTCCCGACGGCCGAGTGCTGCTGACCTTACGCATCGTCGGGCGCGATCGGGTGATGGTGATGGCGCCGGGGAGGGATCCGGTTCTCTTCATCGCGACGGAGGAGGAAACAACCGGCCCACTCGCCATGGTGGGCGAGGACACGTTCGTGTTCGTGACCGGGACGGTCCCCAATCGCAGGCTGGCGCTCGCCTCGGTCGCTGATGGCCGGATCACGCGTCGACTGGCGCGTGTCGACGCCAATGCCATACAGGGACTGGCGGGATCGCCCGACGGCACCACTATTTTCTATGTGGACGCGGGGACCGTGTGGGCGGTGCCCGCCGGCGATGGCGAGCCGCGGAAGATCCGGGGAGGGAACGGCGTGGCTGTCGATCCGCGCGGGCGGGACCTGTTGATCACGCTGAATGAACCGGCCGGCGTGCGGCTGATTCGGATGCCGATCTCAGGCGGTTCGGAAGAGGTCGTGCCGCTGCCGAGCGAGCTTCGCCCGGCGCCAGCCGCCCTGAGTGGCAACGCAATCGGTCGAGACGGCCGCGTGGCCTTGAGAGTGGCACCCATAGATTCGTGGTTCTGGCCCGCCGCCATCTTCGATCCCGCCACCGGTCGTGTCCAACGGATTTCCGGCGACCAGATCGATATGGTTTCGGCCGGCTGGGCACACGACGGCCGACTGATAACGGTAGCGCAGGGTGTCCAGAGCAGTCTCTGGCGCTTCAGACCGGAGAACGAGGCGCGATGATCGCCCCCATTCTTCCCGCCGCGCGCGTCGTCGTGAATGCTCAGGTCAGCGCCCGGATAGGTGTCGTTCACAGTTCCGAGGTTCAGGGTTCGGGGTTCGGACGCGGCAATCAGCGACGCGTACGGGCGCGGCGAGAGTTGGCTTGCAACCACGCGGCGTAGTCGCTTTCTTCAAGGTCGCCCGCAGCGAGCGCCAGTGTGCGGACTGTGGCGTCGGCCTCGCCCGCCTGGAAACGGTAGCCGTTCAGTTCGAGGAACAACACGGCCACCGCAAATCCAATTCGCTTGTTGCCGTCGACAAACGGGTGATTCTTCACGAGCCCGGCGCCGCAGCTGGCGGCGAGGTCGAAGACGTCCGACTTTCCGTATGCGAACAGGTTCTCGGGTCGCGCGAGCGCAGATTCCAGCAAGCCCTTGTCGCGAATTCCGGACGAGCCACCAAAGGCCGCCAGGAGCTGTTCGTGGAGTGTCAGGACCGTCTCACGATAGATCCAGACCGGCCGCTTCACTTGGCGAGTTCACGCAGCGTGGTGCGATAGCGGCGGATGATGTCTTGCGCAGCCTCCAGTTGTCGGGTGATGTCGGCCTTCGTCGGGCTGATCCGGAGGCTGCCGTCGGCGGATTCCGTGACACACACCGTGTCACCTTCTTCAGCCTCCAGAAAGGCGAGCGCCTCTTTGGGCAGCACGAGGCCGACCGAATTGCCAATCCTGCGAAGCTTCAGTTCGAGCACCATCCTCCTAGCGTAGTCACAACTGTTATAACAGTCAAACCGCGACATCACATGATGTCAACTCCAGCGCATCCTGGCAGATCCGATCTCCGACTCCAGGAACGTGGCTTCCGCGGTGAGCCGTGGGCCGGACAAAATCAGATAGCACTCTAATTCTGTCCAGGACAGATTCAGTGCGGGCGCTGACTGTGCCCTTCAGGCGTCCGCGAACCCGGGCCAGTAGACGACGCACAGGTATCCGATCGCCAGCAGCGTCACGAGCGACAGCAGCGCCAGCACCAGCCCCTTCGTCAGCATCGTCTGCAGGTTGATGCCGTACCCGGCGGCCACGGCTGGGCCGCCCGCCGACGAGGGAAGGGCGAAGCCGCAGTTGCCGATCGCCGAGACGATGTAGACGAACGGAATGGGATTGATGCCAAGCCCCTGGAACGTGCTGATAACGATGGGGACCACGATGGCGATGGCGGCGGTGTTGCTCGTGATCTGGGTGACGATAATCGTGAGCACGGAGAACATCGCAATGGCCACGAAGCCGCCGCCGCTCGCATATGGCGCGAGCTGGTCGGCCACGAACTTCGCCGCCCCCGTCTCGCTGAGAATTTCTCCCAGGGCCGTTCCTCCCGCGAACAGGTAGAACAGCCCCCACATCATGTTCGCCTGCGCATACTTCCAGCGGATGAGCGGTTCTCCGTCCTTTCGGATGACGAAGCACGCCAGGCCGCACGTCAGAAACACGTACGCGGGAGCGAGCGCCGGCAGGACGGTTGCGTACAGCGGCCGCACGAACGCGAGCAGTGTTGCTACGAGGAAAAGCGACAGGCCCAGTGTTTCCTGAACCGACATCGGCCCCAGCGCCCGGATCTGATTCAGAAAGAATGTCCGCGACCCTGTTACCTCCGTCATCTCCGGTTTGAAGGCGAACCGCATGTACACGATAGACACGATGACCAGTCCAATCGTCATGGGGAGAAAGCGCGTCACCCATGTGACGAAGAGGTACTCGCGGTTGGTGATCGAATCCTGGATGAACTGGATGGTGAGCAGATTGGGGGCGCCCCCGAGCGGTGTCGCGAAGCCGCCGACGCTCGTGCCCCACGCGATGGCCACCATCAGCGCCGTGCCCAGAACACTCTTCTTGAGGTCTTCGATCCCGATGAACCGCAGCATCGCCAGCACGATGGGACACATGGAAGCCGCGACGATGGTGTTGGGCAGGAACGCGCTGAGGATCATGGCGAGGATGAACCACGTCATGATCTGACGCTGGGTATTGGTGCCCATTACGACGAGCGACGCGAGGGCGATTCGGCGATCGATCCCCCAGCGCGCCCATGCGGTCGTCAGGAGGTTGGCGCCGAGCAGGAGGATGATGAGGTCCTGCGCGTATGCGCCGAGGACCTGCGGCACCGGCACGAAGTTGAACAGCGCCGCGACCGCCAGTGGCAGGAAACCAGTGACGGCCAGGTCCACCGGCTCGGTGACCCACCACCAGGCCATCCACAGCAGCAGGCCCAGCGCGCAGCGCACCGGGTACGCCATTGCGCCGCCACCGAGGAGCACCAGCGCTGCAAAGAGGGCGGGCCCGGCGATCAGATGGAGAGTCGTGCGGTCGAGCATTGACGAATTGACGAATTGACGAATTTCCCCACCCAATTCAATCCGCAAATCCGTAAATCCGTAAATCCGTCAATTTCATTTCTATATGCCGAGAACGTTCACCAGCTCCCGCACGGCAGCCGCCGACTTGTGCAGCGCGGCTTTCTCCTCCGCCGTGAGGTGGATTTCGATGATCTGCTCGACGCCGCGCGCGCCGAGCTTCACCGGAACGCCCATGAAGATGTCGTGCAGGTCGTACTCGCCTTCGAGGTAGACGGCGCACGGCAGAATCTTCTTCTGGTCCTTCAGGATGGCCTCCACCATTTCGACAACCGCAGCGGAGGGCGCGTAGTAGGCGCCGCCGGTCTTCATCAGGTTGACGATCTCGATGCCGCCGTCGCGCGTGCGCTGGATGATCGCGTCGATGCGTTCCTTCGGCAGCAGCTCTGGCAGCGGAATGCTCGCAACGGTGGTGTAGCGCGGCAGCGGCACCATCGTGTCGCCGTGCCCCCCCAGCACCAGCGAGTGCACGTTGGCCACCGAGACACCCAGCTCCTGCGCCACGAACGTGCTCATGCGGCCGGAATCGAGTACGCCCGCCATGCCAATCACACGGTGCTTCGGAAAGCCGCTGAGCGTGTAGGCCACCTGCGCCATGGCGTCGAGCGGGTTGGTCACCACGATGAGAATGGCGTCGGGCGACTGCTTGACGACGGGTTCGACGACGGCCTTGACGACCTCGTAGTTGGCCTGGAGGAGGTCGTTGCGGCTCATGCCCGGCTTGCGGGGAAAGCCCGCGGTGATCACGATGATGTCGCTGTTCGCCGTCTCACGGTAGTTTCCGTCCTTGGACGTGAAACCGAGCGCGCTCACGTCGGAGCCGATGATCGGCGTCGATTCCAGCATGTCGAGTGCCCGGCCGGCCGGGATCCCTTCCAGTACGTCGGCGAGCACGACGTCCGCCAGCTCGCGATCGATGATCCGCTGCGCGGCCGTTGCGCCAACCGCCCCGCCGCCTCCGACGATAGTGACCTTTTTTCGCATGTGCGCTCCGGGTCCGGCTAAAGCCGGACACTACGTACCGAAACCGAGCTCCGCCTTACCGCCTCCGCCAAGGCTACGGCGGTCCGTCGTAGAGCGCAGGCTTCAGCCTGCGCATCGACTATTTGGCCCTATGCCGACTGATATAGCTTCGTCAGGACGAACTCACGATGGCCCATCACTTCGGCGCACGTGAGCCGGCCGTTGCACGTGCGGACGACCATGTCGATGAGCTGGTCGCCCGCCCGATCGAGGGTGATCTCCCGCCGCAGGATGCCCGACACATCGAGGTCGATATGCTCGACCATCGTCCTTGCGGTTCTCGGGTTGGCGGTGAGCTTGATGACCGGCTCGATCGGGTTGCCGATGACGTTCCCCTGCCCGGTGGGGAAGAGATGGACGACGAACCCGGCGGCCGCCTGGAGCGTCACGCATTCCGCCGCCGCCGAGGAGGTGTCCATGTAATAGAGCCCGGGACCCTTCGACGGCGCCTCGGCCGGCGCGAGCACCTCGATGAACTTCGCCGTCCGGCCGATCTTCTGCAGATTCCCGAACGCCTTCTCCTCGATCGTCGTCAGCCCGCCCGCGATGTTGCCCTTGGTCGGCTGCGACTCGGACAGATCGCTCGTCTTGTGACGATTGATCACGTCCTGGTACGCATTGAAGACCTGCATGAACTTCCCGCCGACCTCGGGCGTGGCTGCGCGGCCAGCACACACCATCTCGGCGCCGGTCAGTTCCGAGGTTTCCCCGAAGCACGTCGTGACTCCGAGAGGATCGAGTTTGTCGATCAGGTTGCCGACGGTCGGGCAGGAGGCGAGCCCGGAGGTGGTGTCGCTCTCACCGCACTTGGTCGAGATGAAGAGGTCCTCGATCGAGCACGTGTCGCGCCGCCGCTCCGACGCCCACTGCATGAACTCGCGCGCCTTGCGCGAGGCATCCGCGATGGTCGTGATGTCGCCGTGCTCCTCGATGGCAAACCCGGTCACGGGCTTTCCGGTCGTCGCGATGCCGTCCACGACGCGGCCGGTCCACGCGGGTTCGATGCCGATGACCACGCACGCGGCGACGTTCGGATTCGAGCCGATGCCGATGAGCGTGCGGAAGAAGAGTTCGAGATCTTCGCCGAACTGCAGCCGGCCGTAGGCATGGGGGAGCGCCAACGTGCCCTTGATGTTGTGCGCCACCGCTTCCGACGCCGCGTTCGACAGGTCGTCGAGCGGCAGAATCACGACATGATTGCGAATGCCCACGCGGCCGTTCTCACGCCGATACCCGTTGAAGTCGTAGCGTCCCACGTCACCACCTCTTCGTCTTGAGATTGTGCACGTGCACGTGCCGCCCCTTCGAGATGTCGGCCACGGCGCGCCCTACGTCGTATCCGTACTTAAGGACGGTATCGCCGCTCTTGATGTCGGCGAGCGCGATCTTGTGGCCGAGCGGCACGGCGTCGAGCGCCCGAATCTGGATGGTCTCGTCGGTTTCCATGATCCAGCCGGTGAGCTGGCTGTCGGGTTGGATGTCTTCGACAACGGCAACCCCGACGGTGTCGGCCTTGTCGTGGACGATGAAGTCGACAGGCATCTTTTAGCTGGTAGTCGGTAGCTGGTAGTTGGTGGACGTTAACCACGAAGATCACGAAGATCACGAAGGACAAGAAATGATTTGGCTCTTCGTGATCTTGGTGTGTCGTGGCCATCAATTGAAGTGAATCGAGGTCGACCAAGTCAAGGTTTCAGCCCTTCCAGCAGCACGACGTCGCTGTCGCCCTCGCCAACCGCTGCGAAGATGAACCGCCCGTCCGAGGACCACGAGACGCGGCGCGTGATGAACGTCGGCCGCTGCCCGAAGTCGGTGAGCTGGCGCAGCTCACCGGACGAGGTGGAGACGGCCCACAGGTTTGTGACCGTCCCATCGAGAAGACCGAGCGCCAACCACCGCCCATCCGGTGAGATGACCGGCTGAAACGCCAGCCAGGGCGTCATGCGATGAGCCGGAATGCGTGCGAGCACGCGAGAAGGTGCACTTTCGGGCCGGGCGACGCGAATTTCAACATCGGATCCACCGGTGACGACTGGCAGCTGGCGCAGGTAGTAAAGAGTTGCGCCGTCGGGGGCAATGGCGGGGCTCACCGCACTGTCGTCTCTGACAACCACGGGAGGACCACCCGCAGCTGAGACTTTCCGCAAGTGCCCTCCGGTGGGATAGTCCTGATAGTACAGCCACTTCGCGTCGGGAGACCACGTCGCGCTTCCTGCGTCCGTCATCAGCAGTCGCGAGTCACTCCCATCTGCATTTATCAGGAAGTACTCGTACGAGGACGCGCGTGCCATGAAATACGCGATCTGTCGGCGGTCTGGAGACCATAGCGGGAGCCCCACGCGTCGCTCCGGATCTCGTTCAAACGTCAACTGTCGTGACTCACCTGTGGTGAGATTCGTCACCCACAAGTTTGCGTGGCCGCCGCTGTCAGACACGTAGACGACCTCGCTGTCGTCAGGCGCCACCGACGGTGTGTGCACCCGGCTGGTCTGGTTCGTGATTCGAGTGCCCCGGCGTACGTTGTCCGCGGGCGACCCATCGACTGGATACCGCCAGATGTCGAACTCCCGCCGTACGTGGGCGGCGGCGATGGTGCCGCCGGCGTTCACGTCCGGGTACGCGTACGAGATCTCCCCGAACGTCAGTTGTCGCAGACCGCCACCGTCTGCACCGATCCTCCAGAGGTTGGTCACCGGCAGGTAGAAGATCGTGGCGCCCTGGCTCGAGCTGAAGACGATGTTCGACCCCGTCGCCGCCCAGGTCAGCCCCTCGATGACGGCCCCGTGTCGTGTAATCTGGCGTGGTTGTCCGCCCTCAGCGGGAACCACGAAGATTTCGTGCACGTTCGAGACGCCACGCTGGTACGCAATCGACCGGTCGTCACGCGACCACCGCGGCGTCATGTAGTAGTACCCCGGTTCGAGCGGCGCGATCGCCGTTGCGCTGGAGCCGTCACGTGCGGTCACAGCCAGCTCCATGCGCCCGTCAACCAGCCGCGGGAAGACGATCCGGGACCCGTCGTGGTTGATGTCGCCGCCGCCCAGGCTGCTGGCGATTCGACGCGCCGGGCCGCCGAGCGCCGGGATTTCCCAGATGGCACCAGGCGAGTTACCGTCTGCCGCTGGCGAGTAATAGAGGATAGAGGCGGAATCGGGCGACCATCGTGGGTACAGATGATCGGCCGCATCGCGTGTAATTTGAAGCGCACCGCCACCGGCAATCAAGCGCAAGAAGAGATGCAAGTGTCCCGCGGCTTGCGCGACAAACGCTACCGACTTGCCGTCGGGGGAAAGAGCTGGGAACTCCTCGAGTCCTCGCGCATCGGTGAATCGATGCACGCGCACCAGAGCGGACGCCGGGGCCGGAGGCGCGAGCAGCCGATCGTCGGATCGACGATTCCATGTGAAGAAGCCGGCGGCCAACGCCCCCGCGACAAGACACGCAGCGCCGACCATGGCGGTGGACCGTCGCGGCGCGGCGAACGGTGGCTGCATCCTGTGGGTCGCGGCCTGTTCGTCCAGCGCGTCCTGCAACTCGATCCGTGCGTCGCCGACGTCCCGAAGCCGGCCCCGCGGATCCTTTTCCAGACACCTCTTGACGATGCGCCTGACAGTGGACGGCGTGTGAGCAGGGAGCGCCGACCAATCGGGGTCGCGCTCGAGGATCGCAGCCAGCACATCTGCGATTGTGTGGCCACTGAAGGCCTGCTTGCCGGCCAAGACTTCGTATAGCACGCAGCCGAACGCCCAGATATCGGTTCGCTTGTCGACGGCCTGGCCGCGTGCCTGCTCAGGGCTCATGTAGGGCGCCGTGCCGACGATGGTGCCGTCGCCCGTGCGATCGATCGTGACGGTCGGGGCTGATGAAGTCGCGACGTCGCCTGTGGCCTCGCTGGTCTTCGCGAGACCGAAGTCCAGGACTTTGACGAGGCCGCCAGGGGTGATCTTGACGTTCGCCGGCTTCAAATCGCGGTGGACGATCCCCTTGTCGTGTGCGGCTTCGAGGGCCTCCGCAATCTGGCGCGCCACCACCAGCGCTTCGCGTACTGGCAGCGCGCAGGAACGTTCAACGCGCTCGGCAAGCGTCTTGCCCTCGACCAATTCCATGACGAGCGCTCGAACGGGCGCCTGCCCTGGGCCGGTCGATGGGCTCTCCTCGATACCGTGGATCGTGGCGATGTTGGGGTGGTTGAGCGCGGCCAGCACGCGGGCCTCTCGCTCGAAGCGCGCCAGGCGATCCCGATCGTTGGTGAAGGCCGGCGGCAGGATCTTGATCGCCACGTCGCGGCCCAGCCGTGTGTCGCGGGCGCGATAGACCTCCCCCATCCCGCCTGCGCCGATACGCTCCTGTACCTGGTAGACGCCAAGCCGTTGGCCGGTGAGCCCCACCGGGTCCGATGGGCCTCGCGTGCCCGACTCCGCTGGCCCGCTGGCCCGCTCCTCTGCCAGCGCACCCGCGGGACCGTTGAGGAATTCTTCGGCGCTCGCCGGCGACGCGAGCAACGCGTCGACCTCACGTCGCAGCGCCTCGTCGCCTGCGCAGGCCTTCGCCAGATACGCCGCGCGGTCCGGTCCGGCGCGCGCCAGCGCTTCGCGATACAGCACCGCAACTTGCCGCCAATGCCCGGCATCCATGGCTTCGGAGTGGCGCGATTCTACATCACCTGGCGCCGCCGCGCCGGTATCAGCCGCCGAGTTGTCGGCCTGATTGCCGTTGACCGCCGTCGCCACGGCGCCACGGCGGCGTCGCTGCTGCGGTCGAACGGCCGAACGGGTATACTTGGGTCCTTTCGCCAGCCAAGGAAGGGGGAGAACGATGACATGGATCCCAAATCGCCGCGCCCTCGTCGCCGGACTCGGGGCGACCCTGGCCGCGCTGACCACCGGCGCGAGACCCGTGCGCGCCCAGTCGGCATCCCAGGGGTTCAGCCCGGCCCGTCACGACGCGGACCGCTGGATGGACGAGCTGAAAGGCCGGCATCGCATGTTCGTCGATTCGGCCAGCCGCGAGGGCGGCCAGAACGCGGTGACCTTCGCCGGCAACCTGTTCACCGTCAATGAGTCGGCCTACGGCGTCAAAGCCGCCGATCTGGCCGTCATCGTGTGCTTCCGCCATCAATCGACGCCGTACGGCTACAACGAGGCCATGTGGGCCAAGTACGGCTCGTACTTCTCGCAGCGCCTCGAACTGGCGAAGCCGGTGACCGTCAACCCGTTGAATCCGAGCGGCCCGCCCGCTGAGGACGACCGGACGATTGCGACGCTCGTCGAGAAGGGCGCGCAGATTGCGGTCTGCCGTCAGGCCACGCGCGGGATGGCTGGCCGGATCGCCATGGCCACCGGAGGATCGCAGGACGAGATCTTCAAGGAGCTTCTTGCGAACCCTGTGCGCAACGGACGGTTTGTCCCGGCAGGCGTCGTGGCTGCGACACGCGCGCAGGAGTACGGGTACAGCCTGCTCAGCTGCGCCTAGCGGCGATGCACTCGGCGATCGAAGACTCCACCCCAAGGGTGGAGTCCTCCCTGATCACCGCCCACGGCCTCGCGGCGCTCGTCACGTTGCTGGCGTCGCTCGCATTCGGCATCGTCGCCTCGATCGAACTGCTCCTGCCGGACCTGTTTGGCGGCATCCCCTGGTTGAGCTGGGGGCGGGTCCGGTACGCGCATACCCAGGGCATCATGCTCGGCTGGCTGGGCAACGTGTTTCTGGCGTTCCTGTACCACGCGGTCCCGATCCTCTCCGGTCGCCCCGTGACCAGCGCCCTGCTGGGCCGATGGCTCTTCGCGCTCTGGAATCTCGCGGTGATGGTGCCCGGCTGGATTCTCGTGCTGGCGGGCATCAGCCAGCCGCTCGAGTGGGCCGAGTTCCCGACCGTCATCGATGTCTTCGTCGTCGCAGGGCTCGTCCTGGTGGCGATACAGTTCCTGCCGCCGTTCTTCCGCAAGGGCATCGAGTCGCTGTATGTGTCGAGCTGGTACATCATCGGCGGCCTCGTTTTCACGATCCTCGCCTATCCGATGGGGAACTTCCTGCCCGACATCGTGCCGGGCGCCCGGGGCGCCGCGCTCAGCGGGCTCTGGATCCATGACGCGATCGGACTGTTCGTCACGCCGCTGGCGCTGGCCATCATCTACTACGTGATTCCGGCGGCCAGCGGCCGCCCCATCTACAGTCACTTCCTGTCGATGCTCGGATTCTGGCTGCTCTTCTTCGTGTACCCGCTCAACGGCACGCACCACTACGTGTACTCAGTCATTCCCATGGCAGCCCAGACCGGCGCGATTGTCGCCTCGACGATCCTCGGCGTCGACGTGGTTATCGTCGTCGCCAACCTCCTGTTGTCGCTGCGCGGGAGCGGTCTGTTTCCCGGCGACGTCGGGCTGCGCTTCGTGGCAACCGGGACGGTCTTCTACTTGCTCGTCAGCCTCCAGGGAGCCGCTCAAGCGCAGATGTGGGTCAATCAGGTCGTGCACTTCACCGACTGGGTCGTGGGGCACTCGCACCTGGCGATGCTCGGATTTGCGACATTCGCCGGAGCGGGAGGGCTGGTCCATGCGTGGCAGCGCCTGCCCGGCGCCCGCTGCAACCCGCGCGCATTCGAATGGGCCTACTGGCTACTGTTCGTCGGCGTGATCGTCATGGTCGGCGACCTGAGCGTTGCCGGCCTGGCCGAGGCACGGTCGTGGGAGTCGGGGGCGCCGTGGATCGAATCGGTGCGGGTCGCGCGCCCCTACTGGCTGATCAGATCGCTTTCCGCCATCCCGATCGCCGGCGGCTTCCTGGCGCTGCTCGTCGGCCTCACGACGGGACCACGACGCGGCGATCGGTCCGATCACGACCAGTCTGTCGAAATACGTAGCGCCGGCGGGCTCTCGCCCCGTGTGGCCGCAACGGTGGAGCCGGCATGAGCATCAGGGCCGGACGCGCGCTCCGCATGGCGTACGTCGTGGCTGGTGTTGCCGGCATCGGATTTTTCCTGATGTCGGTCATCCTGCTCGGCTATTGGCCAGGGCGCGTCCTCGAAGAGCAGACGCGCCGAATGTCACCGGGGAAACCGGTGGATCTCACCGTCAGCGAGCGCCGCGGGCGGGCCGTCTACGCCAGTGAGGGCTGCGCGTACTGCCATACGCAGCAGATACGGTATCTCGCGGCCGACATCGCGCGCTTCGGTGCGCCGACGCTCGCCTGGGAAACGCAGTTCGATTACCCGCATCTGTGGGGCACCAGGCGCATCGGTCCAGACCTGTCGCGCGCCGCCGGCACGCGTCCGGCGGACTGGCAGTTCCTGCACCTGTACTCGCCGCGCGTGCTCGTGCCCGATTCGGTGATGCCGGCCTACCGATCGCTCTTTGACGGATCGCCCGAACGCCCCCGCCAGGAGGCGCGCGATCTGGTGGCGTACCTGGAGACGCTCGGGCGTGCCCGGGAGCTGGCGGGCCCCGAAGGCGAGGCCTACGCGCGCGAGGCCTGCGACTGCCCGGACGATCACCTGGCCGGCATGGCGCTCTCGGTGACGCCGGTGAACGGCAGCCCGGCGCGGACGCGGCGAGGCGGCGAGTATCCGGCGTTGCCGGCCGCCACGAACCTCGAACGGGGGGCAGCGCTCTTTGGGGGCAACTGCGCGGGTTGTCACGGTCCGAACGGCGCCGGCGACGGCCCCGCCGCCGCGGCGCTCCTGCCGAAGCCGACGAACCTGGCCGAGCACCGGTACACGCCCGACCGTCTGAGCGAGGTGCTGTGGAACGGGAGCGAGGGAACGGCCATGTCCGCCTGGCGGGATCACCCGTTGAACGACCTGGCGGCCATCGCGGCGGCGGTGCAGTCACTGTCGGTCGGCGCGCCTGAGGATCCGCCGTCTGCCCAGATCGCGGCGCTGGGCGCGCGTGTGTACGAGGCCAACTGCGTCCAGTGCCACGGCCTCAACGGCGACGGCCGCGGCAGCGCGGCCGGGGAGCTCGTCGTCGCGCCCACCGATTTCCGCCGCCAGCAGCCGAACCTCGCCGCCAGCCTCCGGGCACTGCGTGACGGCATCGGCGGCACACGCATGGCCCTGTGGACCGACCGCCTCGCAGCCGATGAGCTCCTCGCCGTCGCTCACTACGTCCGCGGATTCTACCAGCCGGCCCCGCCGGCCGCGGCGCCGGGACGCTGATGATTACCGGCATCATCGTCGTCGCGTCGCTCGCATTCGGCGTGTCGTTCGTGCTGGCCTGGTGCTGCTCACGCGAGCTGCGCCGATGGGTGGAACGGCCGAAGTATCGCTTCCTCGAGCGCGTCCGGCGGTATGATCGGGCACGCGCCGGCGGCGCCCGCGAAAGGAACTCGACGCCATGATGCACCTTCCGACACGGCATGGATTGCTGAGCGCCACAATCGGCGGCGGAGCGATTGGGGCGCTCGTGCTCGGCGTCACGCTCTACGAGCACGAACGCGCGCAGGCCTCCGCGACGACGGTCCCGGCCGTTGCCACGGAAGAATACGGGCGGCGGTTGCTCACGGACACGGCTGCCCTGCTCGGCCCCGATCATGAGAACCCCGACATGCGCTACTCCGGGATCCGCCTCTCTTGCGAGTCCTGTCACCTCGGCGCCGGCGCCGACCCGGGCATGCTGTCGCTCCTGGAATCGGCCGACCTCTATCCCCGGTACTCGGGCCGCGACGGCGGCGAGCGCGACCTCGTCGATCGCATCAACGGCTGCATGGAGCGGAGCATGAACGGGCGGGCGCTGCCGCGGGACAGCGCCGAGATGATGGCGATGGTGGCCTACGTCGAATCACTCGGCGACCGGTTCGGCGCCATGGGCGCGAACCAGCGTACGGCGAGCAATCAGCCGCAGTTCGTCAGGCCGGACCGCGCCGCCGATGTCGGAGCTGGAGAGCAGGTTTTCACGAAGCGCTGCGTCATCTGTCACGGCGCCAACGGCGAGGGGCTGCGCACCTCGGCCGATCCGGCCGACGGCTACGTCTTTCCACCACTCTGGGGACCGGACAGCTTCAACGACGGTGCAGGCATGCACCGTGTGCTCACCGCGAGCCGGTTCATCAAGGCGCGAATGCCGCTGGGTGAAGCGACCCTCACGGACGAGGAAGCGTTCGACGTGGCGGCGTACATCAACGCTCAGCCGCGGCCGGCCATGGACGATCTGGTCCGTGATTATCCGAAGCGGGCCGACAAGCCGATCGACAGCCCATACGGCCCGTACGCCGACCCGTTTCCGCAGGAGCAACACAAGTTCGGCCCGTTCAAGCCGATCGAGGAGTATTACCGGGCGCAAAAGGC
>JBOGIR010000309.1:0-1687 GCA_050742335.1 Vicinamibacterales bacterium
GCGCGCCTGGACCGTGCGCGCTGATCGCGCGAGACGGAAGATCATCTGGCGTTTCACCACCGCCAAGGCTCGGCGTGTCTTCCGCTACAAACGGCGGAGCACTATGTCGCGGTCGAGGCACTAGTCCAGCGCTACAGGCTACACCGACGCATCTGGCCTGGGCCCCCGGTGCGGCACCCAGCAGGTCACACACGTTCCGCGCCGCCTGCGCGAGGCGATCGTGACTCGTCCGCCCAGCAGCTGTGCGCGCGCCTGCATGCTGTGCAATCCCATGCCGCGCTCGTTGGTCTTCGTCGTCATACCGATGCCGTTGTCGGTGACCCGCAGTGTGACGCCGAGAGCGTCCTGCGTGAGCGCGATCACGATGTGTCGCGCCTGGGCGTGGCGTGTGGCGTTGGTCACGGCTTCCTGCGCGATGCGGAACAGATGCGTGGCGGTGTCCGCATCGTCGATGAGCACCGGCGCCCTGCACACGAATCGGCGTCTGGTGTGCGGCGACGCCGTGCGTGGCCCGGCGAGGCCCTGGAGTGCCGCCATGAGCCCTTCGGGCACCGACTCGACGGGCGCAAGCCCCGACGCCACCCCGCGCAGTTGCAGGTGAGCCTCTTCGATACTCCTGACAAGGTCGGTGGCTCGCGCCGCCAGCGGCGAGCGCTTCTTCGCGAGTTGTGTTTCCAGCGTCTGGGCGAGCATGCCGATACCGGTCATCATCCCGCCCATGTCGTCGTGTACCTCGTGCGCCAGGCGACGCCGTTCGTCGTTCTGGAGATCGGCGAGGCGCCGCTCCAGCCGCTTGTGCTCGGTGATGTCGGCCGAGAGCACGAAAATCCCTTCGGGAACGGGTTGGATACTGAGGTCGAACCATCCGGCGGATCCATCGGGAAAGGTGAATTCAGTCACCATGCGGCAGGGCGTTCGCGTCTGCTTGCATCGCTGCAGCGCCGCGAAGACGTCCGTCTGTTCGATGCCCGGATAGCACTCACCCATCGTGCGGCCGAGCAGCTCCTCTCTCGTTGTCCGGCTTTGCGCCACGACGGCATCGTTGAGGTAGAGGTACCGCCAGTCGTTGCTGATGATCTGGCATCCTTCGAGCATGCTGTCGAGGGTGCGACGGTAGCGTTCTTCGCTCTCGCGCAGTTTCGCCTCGGCCAGCGTGCGTTCGGTGGCATCGCGGATGATGCCGGCGAACATGTTGTTGCCGGTCATCGCGCTCACCGAGAGGTCTATGGGGAACGTCGTGCCGTCCTTGCGGAGGCCGACCGTCGCGCGACCCTTGCCGATGATCCTCGCCTCGCCGGTATCGAGATACCGGGCGAGGTAGCCGTCGTGTTCGGTGCGAAGGGGCGCCGGCATCAACAGGCGGACATTCTGTCCGACGGCTTCTGCCGCCGTGTAGCCGAACATGCGTTCGGCCGCACGGTTGAACGAATGGATGATGCCGCCGGCGTCGATGGTAATCACTGCATCCGGCGCGGTCTCGACGACGGCCCGCATCAGCGCGCCGCGCTGGCGCAGCTCCGTCGTTCGGGCGGCAACCTCCCGGACGAGCGCTGTCCGGACCCGCGCGCCCGCGAGCTGGGTGTTCACGCGGGCACGAAGCTCCTGCGCGTCCAGTGGCGTGGTGACGTAGTCCTGCGCCCCGTTGCGGAGCAGCTCCACACAGCGTGCGTGGTCGGCCGTCGCGGTG
>JBOGIR010000310.1:0-6590 GCA_050742335.1 Vicinamibacterales bacterium
GGCACGGCCGATAGCCGGCGAACAGCGCCTCGCGCACGGTGGCAAAGAACTCGACGTGGCCCGGCAACGGCTTGCGCGCACGGCATGACGGCCGGCAGAAGATGCCGGTCGTCCGCACGCCTGTGAAGAAGATGCCGTCGTAGCTGGGGTCGCTGCAGAGGAAGGCGCGCTCCATCTCCGCGCGCGGCGGCAGGGCTGGCGCAAACAGAGCAGGATGAGCGGTCATGACTACACGTTACGGTGTGATAGTAATCCTGCGCCACCGGAGAATGGACACGGAACTTGCCGGACGCGGTTCTCCCTACCGGATCGAGACCGCGCTCGGTTCGGGTTCTGGCTCTTCCTGTTCCTTCGCGCGCGGTGGCAGCGGCGACAGGTAGCCGACGAGCAGCATCAAGAGCCCGACGCCCACGAACGACACGATCCTGGCTACCGTGTTCACATCGTCGAGGTCCACGAGAAACAGCTTGGCAACGACAGCGGTGAGCACCACAGCGCCCGTGAACCAGACGGTTCGTTGCTTCAGCCACGTGGCGCTCAACATCGCCACCAGTGCCACCGTCGTCCATACGATTGATACCGCGGTCTGGTAGCGGGCCGACGACCACAGCGGCGTCAGACCGAACTCGACTCCGCCGTAGACATGCGTTGCTCGCGCAATGATGCCGTTCAGCACGGCAAAGGCCAGAATCGACCACAAGTACCAGGAGGCTCGCCGGAACTGTACCGAGCGGTTGTGTCGGCTCCACTGCAGCAACGTGGCCAGTGCGAGGCCCTGCGCGAGCTCCAGAGGATTGGCGAGCAGCACGTACGGCAGCGGTGCCGGGTTGCCGCGGGCCGTGCTCGTGACGAGGATCCACGCGGCCGCGAAGCTGACGAGGGGGATCAACGCGCCCATGTACGGGCCGGCGAACAGCCGGAACGGCCATGCGACGTGGCGAGTGAGGGGCGGCATCGCTGCAATTGTCGCGAGCGGGACCACAGCCCAGGCGATGTCGCGCCACGCCGACGCCTCGGCCGTCACCCGATCGATCAGCCAGGCAGTCTCCCAGGAAGCCAGGAACACCACCAGCCACAGCATGCCCTGATGCCAGCGGCGGCCAAGGCGGTCGGGCCATTCCGACTCCAGGCGCCACTGTGTCCAATAGTGCGCGGCCAGGGCGATCCCACAGGCCACACTCCACCACCATGCCAAGGGATGTGAGCCCGGAGTGAAGGAGCGGAGGGCGATGAACGCCATGACCGGCAGCAGGAGGAGAACCGGAACGCTCAGATGCCGCCACGCGAGCGGTCTGCGCAGCAGGGTGAGCAGCAATGCGGTGCCGGCGGCGAACACCAGGTACGCGGGGTCGTGATTCATGATCGGAGCTGGCACGTGCGTCGCAATCTCGTTGAGGCCCGCCCCACACCACCATGCAAGACCCCACGCGAGCAGTCCCGTCGACGCGTCGGCCTCCGATCGCTCCAGCGCCGATCGGTGTCGATGGAGGTACCATCCGCTGAAGATTCCTGCCAGACTGACCATCAGCGCGCCGAAGTACAACACGTTGAGTACGGGTACATCGCGCGCAGGCATGCCCGACTCGAGAAGGAATGCGGCACCGGCGGTCACCTGAAGGACGAGACCCGACACGCGCGGAAACTGCCGGCGCTGGCGCACGCCAATCCAGATGAGGCCTGCGCCCTCGAGCGCCCACGCCGAGGCGGTCCACCGCCCGTCAACCGCCAGAGGAATGGCGATCGTCCCGAAGCCAATCCCGAGGGCCAGAAAGGCTTCCACCACCAGACGTGCGCCATCCGGCACGCGGCGCCACAACGCCGACGCCAGCGCGACGTAGAACACACCGGCGCCGAGCGCGCTGAACGCCAGGCCGTACTCGAAGTCGCTCACCAGCGCAGCCTGCAGCGCAAACGCGACGAGTGGCACCCCGAACAGGAGCACGCCGTCGGCCACGTGCGTGCCGCCGGCGTCCGGTCGCCTCGCAAAGAGCACCGGGATGGCCACGTAGAACACGAAGAACGCAACGAGGAACGGCTCGGTGCTGGCGAAGTTCGCCGGCTCGTAACTCAGCACGCCCCAGGCGGCGCCAACGACGAACGTGCACAGGAAGCCCAGGTGATTGAGCAGACGCCACGCCTTGAACCAGGCGATCGCCAGAATGCCCACGTCGAGGACGCCGTAGTAGGAGAAGAGCGCCACGTGGCTGCCGCCCCGCGACACGAGGATCGGCGCGAGGAATCCGCCCAGGGTGGCCAGCACCGCCAGGCTGCGCGCGTCCTGCAGTACGGCCAGCGCGCTCGAGAGTGCAACGACTACGACCATCAGCATGAGCCCGGGGCTGGCACCGATCAGTTGGTACAGATTCACGGCGGCAAACACGGTCAGGTACACGATTCCGATGCCGCCTCCCTGCAGGACCAGCGCGTAGTCCCTGCGTGTGTCACGCAATCGCCAGCCGACACCGGCAAGTCCCAGCCCGCCAAGCGCCGCGAACATGAGGCGCACTTCGATCGGCAGCCACCCGCGATCGATCGCGTAGTTGAAAAAGAACGCCACCCCGAAGAAGAGGACGATGACGCCGACGCGAACGACGGCGTTGCCCCCGAACAGCCAGCCTTTGAAACGTTCGATCGCGCTGATAGCCGGCTCGAGAACAGACAACGTCCGGTCTGGTTCTGGGAAAGCCGTCGGCTCACGCCGATGATCGAGGCGTGGCGATTCGGGCGGCGCCACCACGGGAGTGGGTCGGTATTCACGCCCAACGCTGGCAGGGGAAGGCGTGCGCTCGACGGGAGCCGGCTCTGGCTGTTGGCGGCGCTCGGCAGCCGCGGTCTGCGGAGCGAAAGCCGCCGCCACCGCCGCCGCGCGGCCAGCCTCGAGCGCTTCGAGGCGCGCCGATAGCCTCTCGATATCCGTTCGCGCGCGGACCAGCCGAGCCCACATCACGAAGAACATCACCAGGCCGGCTATCGGCAGGGCGGCCATGATGAGCGCGAACAGGATGCCTACGGCTTCCATGACGGCCTCCAGGTCTGAAGCGGGTACGTCTTGCGGACAACCGTGAGCGGGCTACGCCTGCGCAGCGAGATCGTCCGGGATGGCCAGCGCCCGCGCCCTGACGGCCCGCAAATCGAGCTTTCCGCTGCCCAGCGTCGGAATCGCCTCGATGTGGCGCAGGTCTTCTCGCTTGGGAATCCACAGCTTCGGCAGCCCCAACTGACAGAGGCGCTGCCAGAGTACTTCGGGTGGCACATCCGTCTTCGTGTAGAACGCCACGAGCCGTTCGCCTCGAGCCTCGTCCGGCACCGCAGTCACGACGCAGCCTGCATGCGCGTCGTCCTGGATCGACGCAATCGCTTCTTCGATCCTGAGGTGCGGCACCATCTCGCCGCCAATCTTGCTGAAGCGCGAGAGCCGGTCCGTCAGACGAATGAAGCCCTCGTCATCGATGGCGGCGATGTCGCCCGTGACGTACCAGCCGTCGCGCATCACCTGCGCGGTCTTGTCCGGGGCGTGCAGGTAGCCCAGCATGCAGTTGGCGCCGCGCACGAGCAGCAGGCCTTCCGTCCCGGGCGGCAGCGGCGCACCGGTTTCGACGTCGACGACTCTTGCCGCGACGCCCGGCAGCGGGTGGCCGACCGTACCGAACTTGGTGCCCGTCTGGCCCTCGGGCGCACGGTCGGGGACGTTCACGGAGACTGCGGGCGCCATTTCGGTGCACCCGTAGCCTTCCATGATCTCCAGCCCGTACTTGACAGCGAACGCCTTGGCGACCGGTTCGCGAAGCTTTTCGGCGCCGGCGAGCGCCAAGCGCAACGAGGCGAACTGGGTTGGCGGGCACTTCCGTGTGTACGCCGAATAGAAGGTAGGCGTGCTCAGGATGATGGTGGCGCGATACTTCTCAGCCAGCTCGCCGATGACGCCGGCGTCCATCGGGTTGGCGTGATACGCGACCCCGAATCCATTCACGAGCGGGAACCACAGACATCCCGTGAATCCGAAGGAATGGAAGAAGGGCAGCACACCGAGGATTCGGTCGTCGCGCGTGACCCAGTACACCTGTGCCATCCCCTCGACATTGGCGAGGATGTTGCGGTGCGACAGCATCACGCCTTTCGGGACTCCGGTGCTCCCGCTCGAGAAGATGACGGTTGCCAAGTCGTCTGCGGTGCGGTGGTTCGAGACGAACAGCCACTCGAGCACGCGCGACGGCAGCAGCAGCGCGAGAGCCCACGCCCACACTGTCTGCGCGCGAGGGATCTGCTTCATCACATCTTCCAGGAAGCACATCCCGGGCGGGACCTCCAGCTTCGCTTTGGTCAGGAACACCCGTGACGTGAGCACCGTCCTGATGCCGCACTGATCGATCGCTGAGGCCATCGCCTCCTTACCGGCGGTGAAGTTCAGGTTGACGGGGACCTTGCCGGCAACGAGCGTCGCGATATTGACGAGGGCGCCACCCACCGACGAGGGCAGCATGATGCCGACCATCTCCTCGTTCCGGCATCGGCGCCGAATCTGCCGCGCGAGCGCCAGGCTTCCCGCGAGCGCCTTGCCGTACGTCAACTCCCGGCCGGACGAATCCGCCATCGCGAACGAGAAGAAGCGGCGACGCGCGGTCCGCAGGAACCGGCGGTGCAGGAGATCCGTGGGCGCCACTCGCAAGCCGACACTGTCGGCGCCGAGCTCCAGCATGGCCTGACGTACTTCGTCGGCCCTTGCGCTCGACGGCATCGGCCGGCCGAAGCTGACGGTGACGGGATACGGAATGCGCGAAGGCCGCTTCCAGAAGAAGCGCCCCTGCTCGAAACTGAAAATGCTGCCCCAGACCCGATCGAGGTGGACCGGAATGACCGGCACGTCCAGCCCCTCGACGATTCGCTCGAACCCGCGCTTGAACGGAAGAAGGTTGCCCGTGCGGCTGATGGCGCCTTCCGCGAAGATGCACACCACGTGGCCGTTCCGCAATTCTTCACGCGCGCGCTCGAGCGAGGCGATGACATCCTTCCGGGACGCCGAAACGGGGATGGCGTTCATCTTGCGCATCAGCCAGTGGACGCCGCGCATCTCGTAGTACGGACGGTAGACCATGAACCGGATGAAGCGCTGGACGCACGCGCCCACGAGGAACCCGTCGATGTGCGACAGGTGGTTGCACACGAGCAGGGCCGGACCGCGGAACGGCACGTGCTCCTGCCCTTCGATCCGGATGCGATAGATCGTGTGCGTCAGCAGCCACAGCGAGAATCGGATGAGAAAGTTCGGGAGGATGCTCAGCACGTACGCGTTGGCCGCGAGCGTCACCACGCCAAAAAGCAGCACAATCTGCGACGGCGCGAGCAGCAGCCGATCGTGCAGCAACCACAGGACACCCGAGGCGAGGAGAACGCCGGCGTTGTTGAGAAAGTTGTTCGTGGCGATGAGCTGCCCGCGCTCGGCCGCTCCGGCTTTCTGTTGCAAGAGCGCGTTGAGCGGCACGATGAAGAGGCCGCCGGACAATCCCAGCAGGATCAGCGCAACGCTCACCGAGGCGAACGTGTCGCTGCCGGCCAGGAGGAAAGCCGATGCGCCCATGCCGATCGAACCGAGGGGCACGAGGCCCAACTCGACTTTGTCACCCGACAGCCGGCCGGCGGCCAAGCTGCCGGTCCCGATGCCGATGGCGAGAAACGCGCCGAGCGCGCCGACCCACTGGTCGGTCAGCCGCATCACGTCGGTGCCGAGCAGAATGATGACCATCTGCAGCAGCGAGCCGAGGAACCAGAAGTACGACATGCCGACGACCGTCAGCCACAGTGTCCGCTCGCGGCGGAGGCGGGTGACCCCCGATGCGATCTCGCCCCACGGATTGACGGGGAAGGACCCGGACGGATCCGCCGGTGCGACGCGCGGGATCCACAGGCTGGTGACCGTCCCGGCGGCCGCCACTGCCACGAGCAGGAGGCCGATGAGACGCGGCTGGTCGCGCCACGTCGCGAACAAGAAGCCGCCAAGCGACGTGCCGAGAATGATGGCCACGAACGTGGACATCTCGAGCAGGCCGTTGGCGCGCGACAGGTCCTTGTCGCCGACCAGTTCCGGGACGAGGCCGTACTTGGCCGGGCTGAAGAACGTGGCTTGAAGCGCCAGCAGGAACAGCACGGCGAGAAGCGCCGACAGGTTCCCGGACGCCAGCGCCAACACGGCCAGACCCATGGCCACGATTTCGAAGACCTTCGTCGCGATGAGCACGTCCCGCTTGCCGTAGCGATCGGCAAGCGTCCCCGCATATCCGGAGAAGAGGAAGAAGGGGAGGATGAAGGTGGCGCCGACGAGCGATAGGTATCCGCTGCCGCTGCCGGCCGCGGCCGTCACCGCGGCGAGCGACACCACCATCCGGTACAGGTTGTCGTTGAGGGCGCCGAGAAACTGAGTCCAGAAGAACGGCTGAAGTCCCCTGATATCGAGAACTTGCCGGTAGGTGCTTCTCGGCCGTCTGATGTCGGCGGCCGGCTGGCCCATAGTCTGGTGTGTCATGGGTGTTCCCTGATCCCTTCTGGTCTTTGGGCCTTGGACTTTAGGCTTTCGGCTTCAGGCCTTCCCCAACCCC
>JBOGIR010000311.1:0-8679 GCA_050742335.1 Vicinamibacterales bacterium
TCGTCACATCGACCACCGAGGTCCCGTTCGGCTCCACCTGCCCGGTCAGCGGGTTCGGCATCCGCCCGCCGTGATGGCCGACGTAGGCGATATAACGGTCGCCCTGCCGGTGAATCGTCGGCTGGTAGGCGGACCGGGCCTGCAGGTCGCTATGGCCAACGAGCGCCATCTCGCGCGATTCGGCGCGATGTTGCGCGGCTGCGCCGGCGCCAAGGCCGATGACGAGCGCCGCAACTGCAAAATGCCAACGTCTCATGTGGCTCTCCCTCGTGAAAATTGTGAGTGCGGGGCGGACGCGTCATCCGCCTCTCGTGATGCGCTTATAGAGCAGACGCCTCAACCTGTCAAATATTGATCGGATGAGGGGGCCGCCCCCAGGAAATTTGCGAATGAGCGGCTGGAGGCGCTCGAAGCCGACGCGGAAGGCCGGGCTGAGAAGTGCGGGGGCCATAAGTGTCAAGGGACCACCGAATATGTGCCATCCGTCCCGCAGTCGAGGTGACACCTCTGCCGCAGAATCCTCCAGGGATCGACCGGTTCGCGCGAAGCACAGCGGGCATACCCTTTGAAGTTCCCCCGTCGGACCGCTATACCGGCCTCTTCACGAGGATGTGTACCGTTGCGCGGCGTATAGCGGTCCCAGCGCGCAGAGCGCGCCAAGAAGACACTGGCAACCAGTCATGGGCGCTGGGAGATTCAAGGGCAGCCCATGACTGATTCGTGGAACCCGGTGATGCGAATGCGGAAAGCTGTGCAGACCGACGACGGGTTCGGCCCTGAAACACGATTGGAGCTGCATCGCTGGGTGCGTGAGCGGCTGTCGTTGTCGGCGTCGAACGAGCAGGCGCTGCTCGACGCCATCGACGGCGTCTTCACGCAGCACGAGCGCCTCTGGCAGCAGTCCAAGCAGGAGGCCGTTCAGGCCCTGTCAGCCGGATTCGCCGAGCGTCTGCATCGGATGCGCGCGGAGCTCACGGCGCGCGACGCCACCGTCAGCAGCATCGCCCGCTATTTCGAGGAGCTGGTCGCCGATCTCACCGACCGCGTCCACCGCGATCCCAAGACACGCCTGATGAACTTCCGCCGGTTCATCGAGCAGCTCGAAGCGTTCCTCGCGCTCGAGCAGCGAGGCCGCTGGTGCGCCGTGGGGCTGGTCGATATCCGGGCGTTCAAGTGGTACAACGACAGGCTCGGCCACGCGCTCGGCGACAAGATCATCGATCGCGTGGCGCGGCTGCTGCGCGAGCAGATCCGGCCGGACGACCTCATCGCGAAGGAATCGGTCGACCTGCGCGCGTCCCATGAACTGCACGCGCGGTTTGGCGGCGACGAGTTTTGCTTCCTGATCCCGGATCTCAACCGGTTCCGCGCCGGGTGTGTGATCGCGGAGCGGTTTCGCGAGGCGGTCGAGCGCTACGAGTGGAGCAGCGTCGATCCGCGGCTGGCCGAGAAGCCGGTCCACGTGGACGTCGGGATCGCCTGCCTGCGGCTCGGGCCGGTCGGCGAGCGCCGGCCCTTCGCCCGACAGCTCGCACACGATCTGCTCGCACGCGCCGACAAGTCGATGTACGAGGCGAAGGCGCACGGCGCCTGCCGCACCTCGCCGGTCCGCGTCCGCATCGCCAACGGCACGCTGCAGACACTCGGCCCCGACGAACATCCCGAATAAAAGCTGCGTGCTACACTTGAGGTCTTCCCCCCGCACGGTGGGTGTAGCTCAGGGGTAGAGCGCCTGACTGTGGCTCAGGAAGTCGCGGGTTCGAAACCCGTCACCCACCCCATCTTCCAAGAAAGCGAGCCCGGTCTTTACTTCAACAGGCCACAGAGTCACAGAGACACGGAGTGCGCGCATCTTCGGATCTGAAGACTTGCAATTTGAAGGTCGCCAATACTCAGATTCCAAGATGACCAAAGCTCCGTGTCTCCGTGTCTCCGTCCTTCGGCTGTCGCTCAGGACGCCCCGAGCAGCGTCGAGGGGCGTGGCCCGTGGCTGTCAAGAGTGCGTCAGTAGCGGCCGCCGCCTTCGAGTCTCCGATCGTGAATCGTCGCGGCATCCATCAGCGTCGTCGGATCCACGGCGACCGCGTCCGCACCCCAAAATCGCCCGCCGATCGACCCCGGCTGACGATGTGTGAGCGTGGACCGATCGCGCTCACCCGGAATTGGCTCCTTGGCGACAGTCTCGGGCGCATGAGTCGCATGCGCGCGATGCGCGGGGAGCTCCAATCCTCCACTCGCCGCGAGCGTGTCGGTGCTGGCTGGACCGGTGACGGGCCGCTGCGCGGCCTCGCGCATCGTGTCGTGATCCCAACGTCCGCCTCCCGGCGGTGTGCCACCCTGAGCGCGGCGTGTGTCATTGGTCATGGTCGCGCCACGTTCACAATACGTACCTGTCGAGGCTGAGCGGTTGGCGCTCGGCAGCCGTTTTGAAATCCCGAGGAGCGTATGCGCGTCTGGCCAGGTCAGCCGTGTCTGCTCAGGGCGACCTGTTACGGCTCCTCCCCGACAACACGCTATTATCTGGACTTCACTGGCTGCGGCAACACGCTGAACATGCAGAGTCCGCAGGTGCTGCAGCTCATCATGGATGGCCGTTTCGACTTGCCGGGACACCCGCGCGCGAGTGCGTGCCCGCCTGAGCAGAAGCAGAATGAACCGCAACAATTCGTCTGACGCTCGCCAGTCCGGGGCTGCAACGCAATCCGCCGGCATCCGCGCTCGCGACGAGCAGGGCGCTCGACCGCGACCACGTCGTGTCGTGGTCGAGCGCCTGCAGCCGCACGTCGACGGCGGTCGCTTCCCCATCAGGCGGACGATCGGCGAAGTCGTCTCTGCAAGCGCCGATGTGTTTGCCGACGGCACCGACTCGGTGGCGGGTGTGCTGAAGTATCGCCACGGCGACGCAGAGTGGCTCGAAATTCCGCTCACGCCGCTCGGCAACGACTCATGGGGTGCGTCGTTTACCGTCACCGAACTGGGCGAGTACGAGTACACGATCGAGGCGTGGATCGATCGAAGCGCACCGACCACGGCGGACCGCCCCTTGCGCGTCAGTGTCGATCCCGTGCGCGCGCGCTATGGCGCCTGGTATGAGATGTTCCCGCGCTCGAGCACGAGCGACCCCGCTCGCGGCGGTACGTGGCACGACGCCGAGCGCCGGCTCTCGGACATTGCGGCCATGGGCTTCGACGTTCTCTACCTCCCACCCGTGCATCCGATCGGGTCGACCCATCGGAAAGGACGCAACAACGCCCTGGCCGCCTCTCCCGGCGACCCCGGCAGTCCCTGGGCCATCGGGTCGGACGCCGGCGGTCACACCGCGGTCGATCCCGGACTTGGCACGCTCGAGGATTTCGACCGATTCGTCGCGACCGCGCGGCATCTCGGGCTGGACGTGGCGCTCGACCTCGCCTTTCATACCTCGCCCGACCACCCCTGGGTGAAAGAGCATCCCCAGTGGTTCCGGCGACATCCGGATGGCTCCATCAAGTACGCCGAAAACCCTCCCAAGAAGTACCAGGACATCTACCCGTTCGACTTCGACACCGGCGACTGGCGTGCGCTCTGGGACGCGCTTCGTGATGTGGTGCTCTTCTGGATTGCGCACGGCGTCAGGGTGTTCCGCGTGGACAACCCGCACACGAAGCCGTTTGCGTTCTGGGAGTGGCTCACTGCCGACGTGCGCCGCCGTCATCCTGACGCGATCTTCCTGTCGGAAGCGTTCACGCGTCCGAAGGTGATGCACTATCTCGCCAAGGCCGCGTTCAATCAGTCGTATACGTACTTCACGTGGCGGAACACGGCGCAGGAGCTGCGGGAATATCTGACCGAGCTCACCCGGACGGAGACGCTGGAGTACATGCGGCCCAACTTCTTTGCGAACACGCCCGACATCCTCACCGAGTACCTGCAACAGGGCGGACGGCCTGCCTTCGAAGTCCGGCTGATCCTCGCGGCGACCCTGTCGGCCAGCTACGGCATCTACAGCGGCTTCGAGCTGTGTGAGCACGTGCCCGTGCGGCCCGGTTCCGAGGAGTACCTCAACTCGGAGAAGTACGAGATTCGGCCGCGCGACTGGCACCGGCCCGGCAATCTCAACGAGCGCATCGCGCGCGTCAATCAGATCAGGCGAGAGCACGCGGCGCTGCAGTTCAACAGCGGGCTCGCCTTCCACGGCACCAGTAACCCGGCCCTGTTGTGGTTCAGCAGGACGCCGCCGTCGGTCCGGCTAAAGCCGGACACTACGTACGCCGAACGCGTCTTCGTCGTCGCCAACACGGATCCTCACGGGACGCAGCACGGCCACGTGCACGTGCCGATCTGGGAGCTGGGGATCGGGCCGGACCAGCCCTACGTCGTGCAGGATCTGCTCGAGGACACGTGTTACGCGTGGCAGGGCGAGTGGAACTATGTAAAGCTCGATCCGGCGGAACGGATGGCGCACATCTTCGTCATTCGACACTGATAGCCCGTGGTACACGTGACCAACGCGCCACAGAGACGCAGAGACAAGAGTTTTTCAAGGTGTTTTCTCTGTGCCTCTGTGCCTCTGTGGCCCGGCTGGGACTTGTGCCACGGACTGTCAATGCGGTTCCGTTAGCATGGCAGCCGACCTGACCACGTCACTCGCCCCTTGCCAATGTCGATAGCCCCGCTCTGGTACAAAGAGGCGATCGTCTACGAGGTGCACGTCCGCGCCTTCTGCGACAGCAACGCGGACGGCATCGGCGATTTCGCCGGCCTCATGCAGAAGCTGCCGTACCTGCACGATCTTGGCGTCACCTGCCTCTGGCTGCTCCCCTTCTATCCGTCCCCCCTCCGCGACGACGGGTACGACATTGCGGACTACACGTCGATCAATCCGATTTACGGCACACTCGACGATTTCCGGCGGTTCGTCGACGCGGCCCATGCGCTGAACATCCGCGTGCTCACCGAGCTGGTCATCAACCACACCTCCGACGAGCACCCGTGGTTTCAACGGGCCCGGCGCGCGCCGAAGGGGTCGCCGGAACGCGACTACTACGTCTGGAGCGACAGTGACACGAAGTACGCCGGGACGCGCGTCATCTTCACCGATACCGAGAAGTCGAACTGGACCTACGACGCCGTTGCCGGCCAGTACTATTGGCACCGGTTCTTCTCGCACCAGCCCGATCTGAATCTCGACCATCCTGCCGTGCTCGAGGCGATGCTCGACGTCATGCGGTTCTGGCTCGATCTGGGCGTCGACGCGCTGCGGCTCGATGCCATTCCGTATCTGATCGAGCGCGAAGGGACCATCAACGAGAACCTGCCGGAAACCCACGCGATTCTCAAGCGCATGCGGCACGAGCTCGACACCCACTACCCCGGACGTGCGCTGCTGGCCGAAGCGAACCAGTGGCCGTCGGACGCCCGTGCGTACTTCGGCGACGCGGACGAGTGTCACATGGCGTTCCACTTCCCGCTCATGCCGCGCATGTTCATGGCGCTGCGGCAGGAGGACCGCCATCCGATTGTCGAAATCCTGAACCAGACGCCGGAAATTCCGGAGACGTGCCAGTGGGCCACCTTCCTGCGCAACCACGACGAGCTGACGCTGGAGATGGTCACCGACGAGGAGCGCGACTACATGTACGCGCAGTACGCCGCCGACCCGCAGATGCGGGTCAACGTGGGGATCCGCCGGCGACTGGCGCCGCTCATGGAGAACAGCCGCCCGCGTATCGAGCTGATGAACAGCCTGCTGCTGTCGCTGCCCGGTACCCCGATCCTCTACTACGGCGACGAAATCGGCATGGGCGACAACGTGTACATCGGCGACCGCAACGGCGTGCGCACGCCGATGCAGTGGAGCAGCGATCGGAATGCGGGGTTCTCGCGCGCCGATCCGGCGCGGCTGTACGCGCCCATCATCATGGACCCGGTGTACGGCTACGAGGCGATCAACGTCGAGGCGCAGGAGCGCTCGCCGTTCTCGCTGCTGCACTGGATGAAGCGGATGATCGCGCTCCGCAAACAGCACGCCGTCTTCGGCAGCGGCTCGCTGCAGTTCATCTCCACCGCCAATCGAAAGGTCCTCGTCTACGTACGGCGGCACGAGCGCGACATCATGCTATGCGTCGCAAACCTGTCGCGAACGGTCCAGCCGGTCGAGATTCCGCTGGCGCCCTTCGAGGGACTCACGCCGGTCGAGATGCTCGGGCAGACCGAATTCCCGCGCCTCGACGACCACTCGTACTTCCTGACGCTGGCGCCGTACGGGTTCTACTGGTTCCAGCTCCAGGACGTGGTGGCGCCGATTACGGCGCGCACGGCGCCGGTGGCCGAGGAGCACACGGCGCTCCCCTCGCTCTTTTCGGGCGTCGTCTGGGAGTCGATTCTCGACGGAGGCCTGCGCACGATCGTCGAACGCCAGACGCTCGTGTCGTTCCTGCAGCGTCAGCGGTGGTTCGGGGCGAAGGCGCGGCCGGTTGCCACCGCCCGGTTCACCGACTGGGCGCTGCTGCGCGGCGGCCCCAACCCCGCTTTTCTCACCGTCGTCGACGTCGAGTTCCGCGACGGCGATCGTGAGCACTACCTGCTTCCTTTGGCAACCGCAAACGGGAGCGACGCGGACGCCCTCGAGCACGAGCACCGCTCCGCCGCGCTCGCGCGAATCACCGGTGCACGCAAGGGCCTGTTGTTCGACGGTCTCTTCGATGACGACGTGTGCGAGGTGCTGCTCTCGATTCTCCAGGAGGAGCGGGAGCTGCTCACCCGACTCGGTCGCGTGCGCGGCGCGGCCCGGTACGTGCCTGCCGGCCCTGAGCCGATCACGCCCATCACGCGCGCCACCGATCAGAGCAACTCGTCAATTCTGTACGACAAGCGCTTCATCATGAAGCTCTTCCGGAAGATCGAAGCCGGTCCGCATCCGGACCTCGAGGTGTGCGAGTTCCTGGCGGCCCGCGAGTTCACCCGCGTGCCTCCACTCGCGGGTGCCCTGTCGTATGTCCGCGACGGAGAGCCGCCCACCTGCGTGGCGATACTCCAGCAGTACGTCTACAACCAGGGAAATGGGTGGCAGGTGACCATCGAGGAACTGGGCCGCTACTTCGAGCGCGCGACGACGCTCCCGCCGCTGCACAGTGCGGACGGTCGCGAGACAGGCGGCGCGACCGTCGAGAGAGCGACGTCGGCGGCCGTCGAAGCGATCGGCACCTACCTGACGCTCGCCGCGGTGCTCGGACGGCGTACAGGTGAGCTACACGTCCGGCTCGCCGATGCGGAGGGCAATCCGGCGTTCGAGCCGGAGCCGTACACGCCCGACGACCTGCGCGAAGAGACGGCCGCCCTGCGCAGACATGGCGACGCGCAACTCTCCCTGCTCGAACACTCGCTCCACCGTCTTGACGAACGCCACCAGGAGCTGGCGCGGTGCCTGCTGGCGCGGCGGGAGGAGCTGCTGCGTCCGTTCGACGTCGTGCAGCAGATTCGCGGCGCCGGCCGCCGGATCCGCTGCCACGGCGACTATCACCTCGGGCAGGTGCTGGTGACCGAGGGCGACGTCATGATCATCGACTTCGAGGGCGAACCGTTGCGCCCACTCATCGAGCGGCGCGCCAAGTGTTCGGCGCTGCGCGACGTCGCCGGCATGCTGCGGTCGTTCAGCTATGCCGCGCTGGCCGGCCTGGGCGCAGCCACGCTCACGCGGCCTGAAGACGTCGAACGACTGGCGCCGTGGGCGCACATGTGGGAAACGTGGGTCGGCAGCGTCTACCTGCAGGCCTATCTCGCGGCGACGCGACACGCGCCGTTCCTGCCGGGACGCCATGAAGACCTGGAGGCCCTGCTGTTCGCCTTCATGCTCGACAAGGCGCTGTACGAGCTGGGATACGAGCTGAACAATCGGCCGGATTGGGTGCACGTCCCGCTCGGCGGCCTGCTGCGGCTGCGCACGCCGCCGCCACTGCGAACCCCGCTTCACGCGTGAATCAGTCTCGATGCGACACGCTACCTCCAGGCTTTAGGCTTTAGGCTTTAGGCTTTAGGCTTTGGCTCTGGGCTTCGGGCTCTCGGCCTGTCACACATGAATCGGGCGCGACCGGATGTCTCTTCGTCTAATCCCGCAGCTCACTTCAGTTGATGATCACGACACACCGAGGCACAGAGGCACCGAGGCAAATCATTGGCATTTCTCGGTGTCTCGGTGTCTCGGTGTTCCGTATTCACTATCAACACAACTGAACTCCGGTGTAACCGAATGTCGAACAGCATGATGTCACCGATGTGGCGCGACGATCCGGCGCGTGTGCGGCCCATGCTGGCCACGACGGGCACGGCCCCGCTCGATTCGCCGGAGCTCGTCTACGAACCCAAGTACGACGGCATTCGGGCCATCGCGTCGATCGAACCGCCCTCGTCACCGCGCGGCTCCCGCCAGAAACCGGCTGGGGCCACTGTTCGGTTCTGGTCGCGCCTCGGCAACGAAAAAACGTCGCAGTTCCCTGACATTGCGGAGGCGCTCGGTGCATGGGGTCGCCGGCTCGATCGACCCGTGCTGCTCGACGGTGAGATCGTCGCGCTCGACGAGGGGGGCCAGCCCACCGGCTTTCAGCATCTGCAGCGACGGATGCACGTCAGGGACCGTCCAGCACGACCAGTCACGGGCTCTGCCCTTGATATCCCGAGCCCGCGACTGGTTGACGTTGTTGG
>JBOGIR010000312.1:0-22786 GCA_050742335.1 Vicinamibacterales bacterium
GTGTGCGCGGCCACGGAACAGCCGCCGCCGCATACGGGAATGAACGAACAGTCGCCGCACTCCTCTTTCTTGGGACTGAGGCGCTCGAATCGGTCGGCCGCCGCCTGCCGCCGGGCCTCCTGCCGCCCGTCGATGTGACCGGTCGATTCAGACTTGGATCCGGTGAAGCCGGGACAGGCGTAGAGCGACCCGTCGGGGCCAATCGTGTACGCGTGGCGCCGGTGTATCTCGCAGGGACCCATGTGCAGGCCGTCGGGTGTCGGGAACCCGCGCTTCCGGGTCTCGCTGCGCAGGAATGCCATCTTCTCGTCGACGAAGTGGCACGAATCGCAGACGCTCGATCCCTTCGTGGAGCCTGCGCCCGCGCTCGTCATGCACGTCCCGCCAAGCGGCTTGTCATGTGCTCCGACGACCGTCAGCGGGATGACGCCCTTCGGCTGAACGGCCTTCTCGAAGGACCTGATGATCGGCTTGAAGTTGATCTTGACGATCTTGTCCGCAAACTCCTGCTCGCGCAGAAAGTCGAGCAGCGCAGGATAAGCGTCGACGCTCGACTCGTCGAAGTTGCCGCCGATGGTGATGGGCACCCTGTCTGCGACCTGCCTGACGTTCTCGATGATCCTGTCGAACGTTCCCTGCCGGCCGCGCAGCGGGCGCATGCGGTTGTGCGTCTCGCGGTCACCATCCAGTGTGATCTTGACGCCGTACAGGCCAGCCGCCACGAGCCGATCCACGACCTCGGGCGTCAGAAGTAGGCCGTTGGTGATCAGGCTGACTCCCGGCTGAATGCCCCGTTCGGCGCACAGCGCCTGGCACCGCTCGGCCAGGTAGTACGCGACGGGCAGATTCAGCAGCGGCTCGCCGCCAAAAAGCGTGAGGACGAACTTCTGCGGGTGCAGTTCGTCCATGCGCTGTTCAATCCACGCGACAACCTCGCGCGCCGTCTCGAGCGACATCTTTTCCGCGAACTTGTTGTAGTCGCCGTGGTCGCCCTGGAAACAGTAATCACACGCAAAGTTGCACTGCAGCGTCGTCAGGACGGTGACCCGCAATTGCTCGGTGTCCTCGCGGAGGGTGTGGAAGTACTGGTCGAGCGAGGCATCTTCCTCGCCACGACCTTCCACCACGAAGCCGTTTTCGAGCAGCGCGCCGATCGTGTCGCGTTCTTCATCGCTGAACCCGGATTCCCCGCGTGAAATGCGCTGGAGCAACCCGGTCACGTCGGAAGAGACGAGCAGCTGCGCGTCGGAGAAGGTGTTCATCAGGAACACTTCATTCCGGTCTGACAGCGGCACCTGCACGTTGAATCTCGAGGCCTGCATAGTCGTTCAGCTCTGTCTGCGGTTCGGCGCGCAGATGAGCAACGGCTGTGCCCGACGATCGATGCACAACTTTTTGAGGCTGACTCCGCGAATATGCGAAGAGAAACGTGGGATCGGCAAGCAACTCGCATCCGGGCGCACACGCACGCGCCCGGTCAATGCATTGCCGCCTGCTCGGAGAAATTTCCCTACGGCAGGGCTTACCTACTGTTCAGGTAGTGTTTTCAGTGGAAATCACAGCCAGTCGAGAGCGGCCAATTTCTTGACCGCCCGTACAGGTGTTTGCCTGACCGTTCAATTGCCGCGAATCTTGCGGGCGATTTCCCGAATCTCGTGTCGGGCCATCTTGAATTTCAGGGTGCTGAGCGGAATCCCCAGGGTCCGCGCCGTGGCGGTGACGTTCCAGCGCCCCTTCTCGAGCGCGCGGATGATGAAGTTGCGCTCGAAGGTCGATACCGCCCGCTCGAGCAGGTTTTCCGCCCCTGGTCCCTGGGCGTCGAGCTGCGCGACGTGGAATTCGTAGGGCAGGTCCTCGTCGGTGATCCAATCCTTGTCGGACACCGCCACCAGCCGCTCGATCAGGTTTTCCAGCTCCCTGATGTTTCCCGGCCACCAGTAGGCGCTCAGGATGCCGACGGTGGAATCGGCAATCCCCTGAATATTCTTGCGGAACTTCACGCTATAGCGTCGCAGGAAGAACTGGGCGAGGTTCGGCAGATCCTCGATGCGATCGCGAAGGGAGGGCATCCGCAGGGGGATCACGTTCAGGCGGTAGTACAGGTCCTCCCGGAACGTCCCTTCCTTGACCGCCTTCTCCAGGTCGGTGTTGGTGGCCGCAATCAGGCGGAATGCCGTCTTGATCGGGTGCGTTCCCCCGACGCGCTCGATTTCGCCCTCCTGGATGGCTCGAAGCAGCTTCGCCTGGAGCTCGTAGCGCAGATCCCCAATCTCGTCCAGGAACAGCGTGCCCCCGGCGGCGAGCTCGAACTTGCCGAGCTGCTGGCGGATGGCGCCCGTGAAGGCGCCCTTTTCGTGGCCGAACAGCGTGCTCTCGACCAGTTCCTTGGGAATGGCCGCAAGGTTCACGGCCACAAACGGTGCTTCGGGGGTGCCCGACTCGCGATGAATCATGCGCGCGAGCAGCTCCTTCCCCGTGCCACTCTCGCCGAGAATCAGCACCGTCGCCGAGAGCCCGGCCACCTTGCGCACCGTGTCGATGACGTCGCGCGTGGCGCGGCTCGGGCCGACGATGAACTCGCGGTCGACCTGCTCGGCCACTTCGGCCCGCAGGCGCATGACATGACGGTTGAGATCCTGACGCTCGCTGGCGTTGGCGACGAGCGTCCGCATGCCTTCGATGTCGAAATCCTTCGAGATGTAGTGATACGCACCGTGGCGCATCGCTTCGATAGCCGTGTCGAGCTCCTTGATGGCCGAAATGACGATCACTTCGACGTAGGGATAGTTCTCCCGGGCAATCTTGAGGACCTCGAAACCGCTGATGCCGGGCAGGCGGACGTCGAGCAGCATCAGGTCGATGTCTTCCTTCTCCATCAGCTGCAGCGCCGATTCGCCGGTCGCCGCGCGGAGCACGCGATAGTCGCGCCTGAGGGCGGCAGTCAGGGTGTCGCGCATCCCCTCGTCGTCATCGACCACCAGGATGGTCTTTCTTCGTTCAGACATGCAGGCGTCGCGCGAGTATAGCGCGCCCGCCTCCCGGCGAGGCTCGCCGGAGCTCGACGAGCGAAGGCAGCTCCTTGACACTTCCGAATTCGGTTCGATAAGGTCGGGTGAGATGCATGACGTTGTGGTAATTGGCGCCGGGACCGGAGGGTACGTCGCCGCGATTCGTGCTGCCCAGCTGGGCAAGAAGGTCGCGGTCGTCGAGAAGCAGAAAGCGCTCGGCGGAACCTGCCTCATCTGGGGGTGCATTCCCACCAAAGCGCTGCTGGAGCATGCGCACGCGCTCAAGACCATCCAGAATGCCAGGGAGTGGGGCGTCACGATTCCGGCCGGGACGCCGGCCATCGACATGCGTCAGGTGCACGCACGCAAGGACAAGGTCGTGACCGGCCTCACGAAGGGGGTCGAGTACCTCTTCAAGAAAAACAAGATCGACTGGATCAAGGGAACGGCGCGCCTTGCCGGGAGCGGCGGGGTTGACGTGTTCGAGGGCAACACGCAGACGTTCTCGGCCGCGGAGATCATCATTGCCACAGGCTCCGCGCCGCGCGCTGTTCCGGGCATCGAGTGTGACGGCAGGCGGATTATCACCAGCGACGAGGCGATCCACCTTGGCGAGGTACCGAAATCGCTCGTCATTCTGGGAGGCGGCGCTGTCGGTGTCGAATTCGCCTCGATCTACCGCCGGTTCGGCAGCGAGGTCACCGTCGTCGAGCTACTGCCCCGCATCGTTCCCGGCGAAGACGAGGCCATTTCGGCGGAGCTCGACAAGTCGTTTCGCAAGCAGGGCGTCAAGGTGCTCACGGGAGCCCGCGTCACCAGGGCGGCGGCCACGGACACAGGCGTGGAGATCGAGGCGCAGACGTCGGGCGGCGGTCCGCAGGCCCTGACCGCCGACATTCTTCTTGTCGCGACGGGACGAAGTCCGGTGACCACGGGACTTGGCGCGGAAGAAGTCGGTATTCGGATGGACAAGGGCTACATCAAGGTTGATGCGCTGTACCGGACATCGGTGCCGGGCATTTCTGCGATCGGCGACGTGATTGCCCTCGATGGCACCGCGCATCCACAACTTGCCCACGTGTCGTCGGCCGAGGGCATCATCGTGGCGGAACGTCTGGCGGGGAAGGACGTACAGCCTCTGAACTACGATCACGTCCCGAATTGCACGTACTGCGACCCTGAAATCGGCAGTGTCGGCCTGACCGAGGCTGAGGCGAAGACCAGAGGGTACGACGTTCGTGTCGGCACGTTTCCCTACGGCGTGCTCGGACGCGCCAAGATGGCCATGGAAACCGACGGGTTCGTGAAGATTGTCGCCGACACGCGGTACGATGAAGTGTTGGGCGTGCACATGATCGGACCGCGATCCACGGAACTGGTGGCTGAGGCTGTTCTCGCGCTTCGGCTCGAGTGCACGGTCGAAGAACTCATCAGGACCATGCACGCGCATCCGACCTTCTCGGAGGCCGTCGGCGAAGCCGCCCACGCCACCCATGGCGGGGCGATACACATATAGGCTTTGGGCTTTTGGCTTTGGGCTTTAGAGAGGCTTTGGCCCAAGACCGGCCCAGAGCCTGAAGCCCAGAGCCTAAAGCCTGAGAGACCAGAGACGACCAATGCCTACTTCTGTCGTCATGCCCCAGATGGGGGAGTCGATTGCGGAGGGGACGATCGTCCGCTGGATCAAGAAGATTGGCGATCCCGTCGACCGCGACGAGCCGCTGTTCGAGATCACAACCGACAAGGTCGACGCGGAGATTCCGGCGCCGGCGGCCGGGGTGCTCACCGAGATCAAGGTCAAGGAAGGCGAGACGGTCGCGGTCAATACCGTGGTCGGTACCATTGGACAGCCAGGCGAGCAGCCGGCGGCGCCGCCCGAACATGAAGCGGCAGCGCCGGTCCGAGCGGATGCACCGGCGGCGGTCGCGTCCACGCAGGCCGCGCTCACTCCGTCAACGCCGGCGTCGCCCGACGAGCTTCGCCGTCGCAAGTCGTCGCCCCTGGTTCGCCGGATGGCGCGCGACAACAAGGTCGACATCACACAGATTGCCGGGTCGGGCGTAGGAGGTCGTGTCACCAAGCACGACATCCTGGCGCATCTGGGCAGGGAGCAGGGAGCAGGGAGCAGGGAGCAGGGAGCAGCGATCAGCGATCGGACGAACCAGGCACAGGCCGGGTCCCGGATCCCGGATCCCGGATCCCGATCAGCGGCGGTCTCGGAAGTTCCTCCCGCCGCGCCGGCCTCGGACCGCGTCGAGATACGGCCGCTCTCGCCGATGCGCAAGAAGATCGCCGAGCACATGGTGCTCAGCCGGCGTACGTCGGCGCATGTGCACTCGGTCTTCCATGTCGACTTCTCACACGTCGCCCGAATTCGCAGCGAGAAGAAAGACGAGTACGCGCGGCTTGGGACGCGGCTCACCTATATGGCGTTCATCGCCAAGGCCGTGATCGACGCGGTGCGGCAGCATCCAGTCCTCAACGCTTCGCTCGAGGGCGACAACGTGGTCTACAAGAAGGATGTGAACCTTGGAATCGCCGTTGCACTGGAGAGCGGGCTGATCGTCCCCGTCATCAAGAACGCGGATGAGAAGAACCTTCTCGGCTTGAGTCGTGCCATCGCCGATGTCGCCGATCGCGCACGGTCGAAGGCGCTGAAGCCGGACGAGGTTCACGGCGGGACGTTCACCCTGACCAATCCCGGACAGTTCGGCGCCCAGTTCGGGATGCCGATCATCAACCAGCCGCAGGTGGCGATTCTCGGCGTCGGTACCATCGAAAAGCGGCCGGTGGTCGTGGACGAGGCCATCGCGATCCGCACGATGGCGTATCTGACGCTTGGCTACGATCATCGTCTCGTCGATGGCGCAGTGGCCGATCAGTTCATGTCCGACGTCAAAGAGCAGCTGGAGACCTTCGATGCCAGTCAGGTCTAATCGAGGGGTGTGCCTCTGTGGCCTGTCGAAGTGAACACGTGTTATTGGCGCGCGGATGTCGGATGCGCGAATCCCATGCGTGAACTGGAGGTCCGCCGGCTTGGCGTCGTTCTCTACGACGAGGCGCTGGCGTTGCAGCGGGCGCTTGTCGAGGAGCGCCGCGCCAACCGGGTTCCAGACCTGCTGCTGCTCCTCCAGCATCCCCCGGTCATTACGCTCGGCGTGCGCGGCGACGGGGGCCGATCGCACATCGTTGCCAGCGACGATCGTCTCGCGCAGCTTGGCGTCGAGGTGTCTGAAACCGGCCGTGGCGGCGACGTCACCTATCATGGGCCCGGGCAGATCGTCGGCTACCCGATTGTCGATCTGCGCCCGGACCGATGCGACGTGCACCGGTACGTACGCGACGTCGAGGAAGTCATGATTCGGACGTGCGCGGACTATGGCGTGCGTGCGGGACGGATCGACGGTCTGACCGGCACATGGGTCGGCGCCGACAAGATTGGCGCCATCGGCGTGCGCATCTCACGCTGGATCACGAGCCACGGCTTCGCCTTCAATGTGAGCACCGACCTCGCCAGTTTCGATCTGATCGTTCCATGCGGCATCGCACATCGCGGCGTGACGTCGCTTCAACGTCTTCTCGGGCGTGAGGTGGCGACGGGCGATGTGGAGGACGCCCTGGTCCACCACTTTGGGTCGGTGTTCGACCGCGTCGTTACTCACGCGGCGGCGACGCCGGTCGAGACACCCGCGTAAGCACCGCATCGGCGACACCCCGGCCGGCCACGGCCGTCACCTCGATCCGCGCGTTCTGCCACGTCACCGCGTCGCCAACGGCGGCGGGGCGTCCGAGCAGCACCAGGACGAGCCCGCTGATCGTCGTGACCTTCGGGTGTTCGAGGCTGCATCCCAGGGCTTCGCCGGCTTCCTGCAGGCGCACCGTGCCGCGCGCACGAATCCGGCCGGGCGTGAGACGCACAATCGACATCGGACCGTGAGCCTCTTCGATGTCGCCGACCACTTCTTCGAACAGGTCCTCCATCGTGACCAGTCCTGCGGTTCCGCCGTGTTGATCCATCACGACCGCCATCTGAGCCCGGTACCGCCGCATGACGGCGAGCACTTCGTCGAGCGGCATCTGTCCCGGTACGTACGGCAGCGGACGGGCGTCGCGCGCCGTCACCGGCCCGCTCGCGACCAGGTGCCGCAGGATCTGCTTGATGTGAAGGCTTCCGATGATGTTGTCCAGATCGCCGCTGTACACCGGGTATCGCGTGTGGACGCTCTTCTGCACGATCGTCTGCAGCTCGTCACGCGCTGTGCCGACGGCGATCCCTGTCAGCATGACGCGCGGCACCATCACCTCGCCGGCGGTGAGGTCGCCGAATTCAAAGAGCTCGCGCAGAATCTCTCCCGACTCACCTCTCAGCAGGCCGCCCTCCTGGCTTTCTTCGATGATGTACTGCAGCTCCTCGGTGGTGTGATACCGCTCGGTGGCCACCGATTCCCGACGCACGCCAAAAAGACGCAGCAACCCGTTGCCGACAGCGTTCAGCGCAACGATGACCGGCAGCAACGTCGTCTGGATGACCTCGATCACCGGAGTCACATAGAGCACGGTGCGCTCGGCGCGCTGAAGGGCGAGCGCCTTTGGCACCATTTCACCGATCACGATATGGAGATAGGTCAGCAGGCCGACCGCGATGACGCTCGCCAGTGCATGGGTGGCGATCCACCGGATCTGGTCGAATGACTCCAGCCGCGCCGCAATGCCTTCGGCAATGACCTGCTCACCGTACATGCCGAGTCCCAGGCTCGCCACGGAAATGCCCACCTGGGTCGTCGCGATATAACGGTCCTGTCTCCTGGGGGTTTCGAGAATGCGTGCGACACGCCGTGCGAGCCGGCTGCCTTGTGCGGCCTGATGCTCGATGCTCGCGCGAGGCGCGCCCACGATGGCGAATTCGGCTGCGACGAACAGGCCGTTGGCCAGCACGAGCAGCAGGACGATCCCGAGACTGACGACGATCATGGTCACTCGTCGGCCTCCGGTGCTGCGGGCACCACGCGGCTGGCGAGCACCGACTCGACCGCGCGCTCTGCGACACCTTCGACCTCGAACTCAACCTCGGCCACCGTCGCGCGATCGCCAGGCAGGGGCAGCCGTCCAAGCGCCGCCGTGACCAGCCCTCCGACAGTCGATGCCTCCGTGTCCCATCTGACCTTCAGCAGCGCAGCCGCATCGTCGACTGCCATCCCGCCCGGAATGCGAATACGGCCGTCGGCCAGCGTCTCGGCGACCGGTTCACCAGCCTTGAATTCGTCACCGACGTCGCCGAGCAGCTCTGACAGGACGTCCTCGAGCGTGACGAGCCCGGCGGTTCCGCCGAACTCGTCAACCACGAGCGCCTGATGGGACCGCCGCGCGCGCAGCTCGCGCAACACGCGATCGATCGTGACGCTTTCGTGGACGCTGGCAACGGGACGAAGGAGGCTGTCCAGGGTCGTCGCCGGCTCGCCGCTGACCCGCCAGCGGACGAGATCCTTGGTGTGCAGCATGCCGATGACGTTGTCGATGCGCCCGCGGTAGACCGGCAGCCGCGAAAATGGGCTCTGCGTGACGATCGCCGACACGTCGCTGAGCGGCGTGTCGATCTCGATGGCCGCAATCTTCCGGCGCGGCACCATCAATTGCTTCGCCTGCTTGAGGTTGAGTCGCAGGGCGCGCTGCAGCCGGCGGTGCTCGTCCGGCTCCAGTAGCCCGCCGTCGCGGCTCTCGGCAATCAGCAGCTCGATTTCGTCGGGCGAGTGGAGGTGCCGGTGCGTCTGCGCCGGGAAGCCGATGAGCCGCAGCAGCAAGATGCCCGTGCCGTTGAGCCATTTGATGAAGGGGCGATAGATCCACAGCGAGGGCACCATTGCCAGCAGCGTGTAGAGCGCCGATTGCGTCGGGTACTGGAGCGCGAGCGACTTCGGCGCCAGCTCCGCGAATATCACCTGCGCCACGGTGAGGACGAGCAACACCGCCACGGCGGAGGTCGACTGCGCGGCAACCTCCTGCAGGCCGCCCACTCGGGCAAACAGCGGGGTCAACCAGACCGCGATTGTGCTCTGCGCGTAGGCACCGAGAACCAGGCTGGAGAGCGTGATGCCGATCTGACAGGCTGCGATATACCGATCGAGCTCTGCGGGCGACTGGATCCGTGGCAGCAGCCAGGCGGCAAGCGGGTTGCCGTCGTCTGCGAGCTGCTGGACGCGGCTGCGGCGGACGCTGACAGCCGCGAACTCGGCGGCGACGTAGACGGCGTTGATCAGGATCAGCGCCGCGATGATGACAACAGCCGAAGCGATCACGTCATCGATCCGCCGGACCTCAGCGGCCGGCGAACTGGAGTCTGTCGCTGCGCGTGGCGAGACGTGCCGCCAGCTCCAGGGCCAGCGTCGCCACGCGTGCGGTTCCGGCTGCGTCGATGCGCGGCCAGTCGTCGCCGGGCGCGTGATAGTCGTCGTGGAAACCGGTGAAGAAATGGAGCGACGGTATGTGCCGGTCGAGGAACGAGGCATCGTCGCTGCGGCCCCCTCCAGGGCCGCCGGGACGGACATCGATGCCAGCCGTCCCGGCTGCCGCCTCGACATCCTCGCGCAGCGATGCGGCGCTGGTGAGGCCGCCCACTTCGACGCGGCCTCGCGCCCGGCCAATCATGTCGAGGTTCACCATGGCGACGGTTTCTGCCAGTGGAACCGCAGGGTGACTCGTGTAATGCACGGAACCGAGTAATCCTCGCTCCTCGCCCGCGAACGCAATGAAGATGAGCGATCGCGGAAACCGCGCGCGATCGGCGGCGGCCGCTCGCGCAATCTCGATCAGCGCAGCGATGCCCGAGGCATTATCGTCGGCTCCGTTGTGGATTTCTCCGGTTCGCTCGGGCGTGCTCGAAAATCGGCCCCCGAGCCCGACGTGGTCGTAATGGCCGCCGAGGACGACAGCCTCGTCATCCTTCGCGCTGTCCGCGCCAGGCAGTATCCCGACCACATTACGAACCGTACGGAGGTTCGTGGTCAACTCCTGCGTGTAATCGATTGTTACGCCCGGCAATGGGCGGGAGCGGGGAATCAGGTCTCGGTCGATCGTGGCTGCCAGGCCGTCGAGATCCAGCTCTTTCAGGATCGGCGCCATCTCATCGCGGCGGACCCTCAGCACGGGTATGCCGTGATCTTCGGTGTCCGATTCGGTCAGGAACGCCCGGTAGTTTGCCTCGTCGGCTGGATGCGAGGGATCCGAGACGACAACGAGCGCCACGGCGCCGCGGCTGCGCGCGGCAAGCGCCTTGGCGTACAGCGTCGTTTCGCGCAGAGGGCGAGCGCCGTTCAACCGGCTGTCGGTGCGCCGTTCCTGAGGCTCGTGCGAGAAGATGAGCAGCGCCTTCCCGCTCACATCGAGCCGTTCATAGTCGTCGTAGTCGAAGGCAGGAGCGGAGATGCCGTAGCCGCCAAAGACGACGGGAACGCTCTTCAGACTCGTGATCGCCTCGGCAGGGGTGGCGGCAAGCGGATAGTACGATTCGCCGAGCGACAGGCGCACCGATTGCCCGCGCGTCCGTACCACCAGGGCGTTGTCGGCGCCGGTGGTGACGCCCGCCGCCAGTTCGAACGGCTGAAACCAGTTGCCACCCTGCCCGGCAGGCTGGAGTCCGGCCTTCGCGAACTCGGCCGCGATGTAATCGGCCGCCCGTTCCAGTCCCGCGCTGCCGTTGGCTCGTCCCTGAAGCTGGTCGGAGGCAAGGAACTTGATGTGCTCGAGGATCCGGTCCGGCTCGATGGGCGGCGTAGCAGCAACCAGCCTCGCCAGGCTTCCGGCGCCCAGAGCCACAGCGCCGAGAAGGGCCACGAGAAACGCCCGGCGGAGAGGTTGCCGCATCGGTTCCATCCTAACCCTTAACCTGGCCCGCCAAGCGCGCTTTGAAGCTGAACGCGCTCACGGGGGGTGAGTTCCGGAACGACCGTCTGCACAATGCCGCGAGCGGCAAGCCTCGCCCAAACGCCGCCTGGACGGTTTCGCACCCCAAATTCCCCGCCGAGCTGGGTAAGGACGCTGAACGATTGACGGGAGGACGTCAGCAATGCCTCGACGATCCGCGACGCCGCCGCACCGAGGGCATACGGTCCCGGTGGCCACAGGTGCGGCACGCGCGCCTGAATCCGTGTCAGTGCAACCTGCGACAGCACGGTCTGGAGAGCATAGCCGCCAATAGCCGCCTCGCTCCACGGCACGACGAACCCCGACGGTGGAGCGCCGAGCACGGTCAGCATCACCTCACGCGGCGAACAGCCGGCTTCCATGGCGACAATCGCGGTCACCGACGACGCCAGCGCCTCGGTTGCGGAACCAATCAGGCGGCGACGATCGATTCCAGCTTCGATGGCGGTGCGTGCGATGAGGTCCGCCTGTAAGGCGCCGGCGAACACCACGGGCGCGCTGCCCAGGTATGGCAGCATCCGGTTCAACGTCGCGAGGCCTTCGTCACCGCGCCACTCGCCGGCACTGGCGCCGAACCGATCCGCAATGACGCACACATCGCACCCTGTCAGGCGGCCCAGGTCGTCGGTGCCCTCGAGCCGCGTGTGAAAGCCGGAGATGGCGCCTGCCTGGCGAATGTCGAGAGCCTTCCCTTGCGCGGCCGAAGCCGCCGCATCGACCAGGAGCAATCGGCCGGCGCGATCGGTCATCGCAAGGGCGTGCGCAGTCGCGCCCCCGATGTCACCCGCGCCGACGATCGCGACGTTGGACATGGTGAACGTGTCCTTCACGTGAGAAGCGTGAACGACACGTGTATTGTATAGAGGCGGCGTCATGATCGGCGGTAAGGTCGCAATCGTCACCGGCGGGTCCCGTGGTATCGGGCATGCGATTGCGCGCGCGCTCCTGCAGCAGGGCGCCAGCGTCGCGATTACGGCCACGTCGGACGACACGCTGCGCACAGCAGCAGGCGAGCTTGCGTCCACGACGAACGACGCCGCGGTGCTGCCAATCAGGGCCGACGTACGACGCCACGCCGAAGTGGAACAGGCGATCGAAGCCACCGTCCGGCATTTCGGCGGGCTCGACGTGCTGGTGAACAACGCTGGTGTCGGCGTCTTTCGTCCCGTCGCCGACATGCCCGTCGAGGACTGGCATCGGATCGTTGACACCAACATCACCGGTGTCTTCTATTGCTGTCGGGCAGCGCTGCCGCACCTGCGCGCGCGTGGCGGCGGATGGATTATCAACATCAGCAGCCTGTCGGCGAAGCACCCGTTTGCGGACGCGGCGGCATACTGCGCGTCGAAAGCCGCGTTGAATGCGTTCAGCGACGCGTTGATGCAGGAAGTGCGGCACGATGGCATCCGGGTGGCCTGCGTGATGCCCGGTTCTGTCCGCACGGAGTTCAGCGGCCGGTCGGCCGGCCAGGACGACTGGAAGCTCGCCCCGGACGATGTGGCGCGAGTCGTGACCGATCTCATTTCCTACCCGTCGCGGAGCCTGCCGAGCGCGGTGGAGATACGGTCGGCGCGGCCGCCGAAGAAGAGCTGATGAACGACGCACCGGCAACAGACGCTGCGGCGCCCGCACCGCTTGGTGTACTCGCCCATTACAACCTGCTCGAACGGCTGGAACCCGCCGGCCCCGGCGAATTGTATCGCGCGCGCGATACACGGCTCGGACGTACGGTAACCGTCCGCGTGCTGCCGCACGACTTTGCCCGCGACCCTGACGAGCGGGCAGCGTTGATCCAGAGGGCCCGTATGCTCGCGGCGCTGTCGCACCCGAACGTGACGGCTCTCTTCGATGTCGGCGAGCATCAGGGGCAGCTCTATCTCGTCTTCGAATTCCTCAAGGGACAGTCACTGCGCGCGGAAATGGCCGGACGCATGATGAACGTGCGCCGCGCCGTGGAACTGGCCGTTCAGATTGCCGATGCCGTGGCGGACGCCCACTCCGCGGGATTCATTCATGGCGGGTTGAGCCCCGAGTCGATTGTGATCACCGTCAAAGGTCACGCGAAGATTCCCGCCCTCGAGCTGGCCAGCCGTGGCGGCTTCGATCAGAGCGACGCCGCCGGCATCAGGCTCCACGATTACGATTCGCCGGAAGAGGCGCGCGGTCAGGGGGCCGATGAGCGGTCCGACATCTATTCCGTGGGCGCCGTTCTCTACGAAATGCTGACGACGCGGAGGCCGCTCCATCGCGGTGCCGCCGCGCCGAGCGCGACCAACCGGCACGTGCCGCGCGAAGTCGACGACCTCGTCCTGAAGGCGGCTGCGCCGAACCCTGCCTCCCGGCATCAGAGCGCCGCGGCACTGGCCGGGGAGCTCCGAACCGTCGGCGCCATGCTCGACGCTCGTGGAGGCGCGGGCGACGAGGACGAGCACGCGGCCCCGCCCGCCGCGCACATCAGCCGCGCGCTGGCGATTGCCCTGCTCATCCTGCTCGGTCTGGGTCTGCTGGTGTGGTGGACGGCCTAGTCAGGATCTGGCCCAATCGATCGGAGAAGGCGGAGCGGGCGAGCACCTCGTCGATGCCCGCGGCGCGCGCCGCACTGATGACGTCCGTATGGACGTGCGACACGTAGCCGAGCGTACGAATTGAACGCAGCGCCTCATCCGATTTCATCGCGGCAATCACTTCGAGCGGACGGAGCTTGCTGCTGTTCAGATCGAGGATGACGAGCGACGGCTGTTTCTCCCGGATACGCGGCAGCACCATGTCAGCGTTGCGCTCGAAGAACAGCTCCGTGCCGAGCGCCTTTGCCGCGGTCGAGATCTTGATCGAAAAGATCAGGTCGTCTACGACGCAAAGGATCATGCGGATGGGTTATAGATTACAGGAGACAGGAGACAGGAGACAGGGGATAGGGATGATTCTCGAAGTACGCGCGGTGGCACCGTTCTACAAGAACGGCTTCGTCGTGGGCTGCGAGCGGACGAACGACGCGATCGTCATCGATCCCGGCGATGAGGCCGGCGAACTCGTCGACGCCGCGCGCCGTCACCGGTTGACCGTCAAGTACATCCTGCTCACGCACGCGCATGTGGATCACATCACCGGTGTCGGGCCGGCACAGTCTGCGTTCGGGGCACCGGTGTACCTCCACAAGGACGACCTGCCGTTCTACGAGCGTGCGGTGCAGCAGGGGCAGATGTTCGGTTTGGCCGTTCAGCAGCCGCCGGCGGTCGACGTGTTCTACGACCTGTCGCCCATCTGGTTTGGCGACTATGAGGTTCGGGTGCACCACACACCGGGGCACTGTCCTGGGGGCGTGTGTCTGGAGGTGCGGGAGAAGGGAGGAGGGGGGAGGGATCAGGGGGAAGAGGGAATGGGAGTGCAGCTGGTCGTCGGGGACACGCTGTTTGCCGGCTCAATCGGTCGCACCGATCTGCCGGGCGGCAACTACGAAATCCTGATGCGGTCGATCACCGACGTCCTGTTTCCACTGGGTGACGAGGCGATCGTTCATCCCGGGCATGGACCGGATACCACGATCGGCCGCGAGCGGCAGACCAATCCGTTCGTGCTCGAGTACCTGGCGTCGAGAACGTAAACAGCCGTCTCTGGTCTTTAGTTTTAGTCTCTGGTCTCTGGTCCACGAAAGACCAAAGGCCAAAGACGACGGGCCTCACTTTCCTGTCCGCCGCTCGTCCTCCAACTGCTTCAGGAATGCGGCTTCTCCCCGCTCGACGAATTGACGGCAGCCTGCGGGATCGATGAAGGGATTGTCTTTCGCGCCGCTCTGCAGGCGCGCGAATTTTCCGTTCAAGTCGTAGAAGTTTCCGTGGGGACCGAGAAAGACGTCGCAGGGGAGCGTCTTGAGGACTCGGAAGGTTCTCTGGTAGTCCTCGGCGATGTTCGGATAGTTGGGATAGTTGAACACGCGCACACCCTGATTCCGGCCAACGCTGGGCATGAACGCCACGTTCAGCTTTCGGCCGCCGTCCTCGATGACCATCGTCCAGGTTGTATTGCCGCGGGTGTGGCCGGGCGTCATGTGAGCCGTCAGCGTGACCCCGCCGAGTGTGACACGCTCACCATCTTTGATGATCTGATCCACTTTCGCAGGCTTCCAGGGATCGGCGCGCGGCCCTCGATAGTCTCCCTTGGCTCCGCCGCTCTCGATCACGACCGCATCGGCTTCGCTCGCCAGGACGCGCGCACCTGTCATCTCCTTCACCAGCGCATGACCCGCCACGTGATCCGAGTGCGCATGCCCGGAGATCATGATCCTGATGTCTTGCATCTGGAATCCGAGCTTCTTCACGCCGGCCGTGACAATCGGGACGGTTTCCTCATAGCCGGTGTCCAGCAAGATATGGCCCGCCGGCGTGGTAATCAGGTACACCGCCTCGTTCGTGTCGCCAACGTAATGGATGTTGCCGATGATCTTGAAGGGGGTAAACGGTTTCACGTCCGGTGCAGCCGGCGCAGTCTGCGCCGGCGCGAGCGACGCGTTCAGCAGCGCCAGCCCAACGACCGCGAACAACGGCGGCCATCGGCAACAGGAGTCCTTTTGTCTCGCCGTATCAGTGTTGTGTGACATGTCATTCCTCCTGAAGCTGAGAGGGACTTGAAAATTGGAGCGATCCCGTGGGGTCAGGCGGCGTGCATACATTAACAGCAATTTTGCCGTCAAAATGATGTCGTCATATACATTTGTCGTGACCCCCTAATCCTCCTCGCGGAATGCGACGAGCTCGACGCGTCCCACACCCAGCCGATCGCCTGACGCAAGGCGCGCCGTCTCGGTGCGACGGCCGTTGACGAAGGTACCGTTGGTGCTGTCCAGGTCGCGTACTTCAAGACCTCCGTCGGTCAGCGCGGTCAGCCGGCAGTGCACCCGTGACACGAGCGGCGCGTCGAGGATGAAGTCCGCGCCGGTTGAGCGACCGATCGTGCGGACGCCGCCTGGCAGGATACGGAACGTCTTCTCCTTTTCGTCCTCGTCCGTCGTTCGCAGTATCCACATCGTCGGTGGCAACCTTTGACTTGTCCTCACGCGTTTCCAGACTGGTCTTGCTTCCACGCAGCCACAGAGTCACACCCCTCGACAATGACCAAAACCTCTGTGGCTCTGTGTCTCTGTGGCCCGTGCATGTGAGAAAGGCTCCAGTCAATACGCCAGCAGGAGTCGGGCGGCGCGTTCGACCATCTCTTCCGACGGAAGAAAGTATTCCTCGAGAGGGGGAGAGTAGGGGACAGGTGTGTCGAGTGCCCCAAGAATCCGCACCGGCGCGTCGAGCGACTCGAAGGCTTCTTCCTGAATGATGGCGGCGAGGCTCTCGCCGATGCCGCCCGTGCGCGAGTCCTCGTGGACGATGAGCACGCGGCTGCAATGGCGCGCGACCGCCAGCACGGCGTCCTTGTCGAGCGGGGAGAGCGAACGCAGATCGAGAACGCTGGCCTCGATGCCGCCGGCGGCCAGCCGATCCGCCACGCGTAGCGCAACGTGCACGTACGCGCCGTAGGACAGGATGCCGAGATCGTCGCCTCTCCGGCGGAGCGCCGCCCTGCCAAGGGGCATGGGCACCGGAGGTTCGGACGGCAGCAGCTGTTTGATCGACGGATCGCGATAGAGCGCGATGTGTTCGTAATAGAGGACCGGGTCCGGATCGACGATCGCCGACGCCATGAGCGCGCGGGCATCCTGCGGCGTTGACGGCACGACGATCTTGAGCCCCGGTGTCCGGTAGAACCACGGTTCCGTGTTCTGACTATGGTACGGGCCGGCATGCCGTCGACCACCCCACGGCATCCGTACGACCATCGGCACCGACCCGCCCCACCGGTACCGGATCTTGGCGGCATTGTTCACGAGCTGGTTGAACCCGGTGGCCACGAAATCGTTGAACTGCATTTCGCCAATCGGCCGCAGCCCGGCAAGCGCCGCTCCCACGCAGACGCCGAGCACGCCTGCCTCCGAGAGTGGCGAGTTCACGATTCGCTCGCCGAACTGTTTCAGCAGCGGACGGAGCAGCAGGAACGCATTGCCGTACTGGCCACCGACGTCCTCTCCGTAGACGAACACACGCGAATCGGATTCGAGCGCGTCCGCGATGCCGAGCATGACGGCTTCGAGAAACGTCGTCCCGTGTGCGGAGTAAGGGAGGCCGTCATCGAGGGAAGGGAGCGCCGGTGCCAGGTCAATGCGACGACGCCCGGACGGTTCGAGCGGCTCGAACCTGATTCGCGGTGGTTCGGCAGCAAGGACGCCGACGGCGGCGGTCTGTGGTTCCGGCCACGGCGCGTCGATGACCGCCCGTGCTTCGGCCTCGATCAGATCCTCGGCCTCTGCCTTCAACCGGTCGACATCAGCGCTGGTGAGGACGCCTTCATCTTCGAGTCGCCGCGCGTACAAAGAGATCGGGTCCCTCTTTTTCCAGAACGCGTACTGGTTGGCATCGGCATACGCATGGGTCTGGGTAAGTTCGGCATAGCTCCAACCGAGGGGCGGTTCCTTCCCGAGGTACAGCATGTCGTCATGATGCGCGTGACCGCACATCCGCATGCAGACGAGCTCGATGAGCGCCGGCCCTTCGCCGGCGCGAGCGCGGTCGGCCGCCCAGGCAAAGGCGGCGGCAATTGCTTCGGGATCCGTGCCGTCGATGGTCAGCCCGGGGACCCCGTAACCAATGGCTTTATCCGCAAACACGCGCGCCGCGGATTGCTCGCCGAGTGGTGTCGACAGCGCCGTCTGGTTGTTTTCGACGCAGAACAGGGCGGGCAGCCGGCGCGCGGCACACAGATTGATAGCCTCGTGCCACTCGCCCAGCGAGGAGCCGCCTTCGCCGATGAATGACACCGCGACGCGTCCGGAACGCTGTCGCACGAACGCCATCGCCATGCCTGCGATGGTCAGCGTGCTGATGGCCAGTGGAGCAGCGGCCGGCAGAATGCCCCACTCGAAATCGCCAATATGCAGATCCTTCCCGTCCATCGGCGGGCCCTGCTTGCCCATTTGGGCGTTCAGCACCATCCGAATCGTGGCCGGCTCTGGCCGCATGGCCAGCGCGACGCCGACATCCCGGATGATTGGGCCGACGACGTCGCCCTGCCATCCTCGTTCCGGATGCTGATAGGCAACGCCGCGGCGCAGGCGCAACCCCGCGGCATAGACGGCTTCCTGTCCAAGCGATCGAAAGCCCTTCCCCTGAAAAGGCACATCCTTGTACCGCGCATCGCCCGCGAGAAAGAACTGCTTCAGACGGTTGTCGACCGCGCGCGTCAGAATCATCCCGCGAAGCATCTCGAGACGCTCTTCAGAGGTGAACGACGCGCGAATCGCCTCGCGCGCGAGAAAGCCGTCGCACGCATCGATCAACTCACGGCATGCGGCATGAGCGCGATGCGCCGCGCTGACACCGGGGGTTGTCTCATCGATGTCGCCGAGGTCGACGGCGTCCAGAACCCGCCTCAATTCCTTGCGGAAGACGACGCGGAATGATTCGATGCGCGCCGCCTCGCGGTCGGGGATCCGGTGGGCGCCGCACGCTTCGATCACCTCGCGAACGATGGTCAGCGCGAACGGGAACCGCTCGAGGACGAAGGCGGCAAGACCAGTGGCGATACCCGAGGCTGCCTGGGGAGGAGAACGCATCAGGGCAATGGTAACTCTCGCGAAATGCCAGCGCAGGCTGAAGTCTGCGCGCTACAGGCGGCGACCGTCGGCGTACCACCGCACCTGTAGAGCGCACGCTTCAGCGTGCGCGGTCACGCCGGCTGCGCCGTCAGCGCCGCGGCCACCGCCCTGGTCATGTCGGCGGTGGTGGCGCGGCCGCCAAGGTCGGGCGTCTTCACGCGCTCGTCGCCGATGACGCGCTCGATGGCCCGAAGGATGTTGTCGTGTGCTGCCCGCTCGCCCAGGTGGTCGAGCATCATCGCGCCCGCCCAGATGGCGGCAATCGGGTTCGCCACGCCCTGGCCGGCGATGTCCGGTGCGGAGCCGTGAATCGGCTCGAACATCGACGGCGTGGTGCGATCCGGGTTGATGTTGCCGCTCGGCCCGACGCCGAGGCTGCCGGAAATCGCCGAACCGATGTCGGTCAGAATGTCGCCGAACAGATTGGACGCGACGATCACGTCGAGCGTCTGCGGATGGGTGATCATGCGCGCCGCCAGGGCGTCCACGTGGTACTTGCGCATCGTGACATCCGGAAACTCCTGTGCGACTTCGGCGACGACCTCATCCCACAGGACCATCGCATGATGGAGCGCGTTCGATTTCGTGGCGCTGGCAAGAAGCTTCCGCGGACGCGACCTGGCCAGCGTGAACGCGTAGCGCGCGATCCGCTCGATGCCGCGCCGCGTGAAGATGGCCGTCTGCTCGGCCAGTTCGTCCGCGGTCCCGATATGGAGGCGTCCTCCCATACCGCAGTACTCACCTTCGGAATTCTCCCGGACGCACACCATGTCGATGTCGGCGGCGGTGCGGCCGGCGAGCGGCGAGGTGATGCCCGGCAGCAGCCGCATCGGCCGCAGATTCACGTACTGCCTGAGACGCTGCCGCAGCGGCAGGATGAGCTCGCGCGCCGAAATGTGATCGGCCACCCGTGGATCGCCGATGGCGCCCAGATAGATGACGTCGAACGCGCGCACCCGATCGAGCGCGTCCGGATCGATCATGCGGCCCGTGCGGAGATAGAACTCCGATCCCCATGGGAGCTCGGTGAACTCGCAGCGAAACCCGCCCTGCGACGCGGCAGTCGTCAACACCTCGATACCGGCAGGAATCACTTCCTGTCCGATGCCGTCGCCGGCAATCACTGCGATGCGATAGGTGTTCATGTCAATCGACAATGCTATTGCAGATTGCAGATCGAGCGATTGACGAATATTGACGAGTGCCGATTGCTGACTGTTCGAATTGATTGATGATCGAATGGATTGCCCAATCGACGCTCAATTCGTCAATCGACAACTCGTCATTCGACAACAATCGGCACTCAACCAATCTGCACTCTGCAATCTCTGCCAATGCCTTGTCATCTCTGTGCCTCTGTGTCTCTGTGGCCTGTCGGAGAAGTGTCTGTGTGGCCTGTCGAAGAAAACGCGGGCAACGCAGTGACCACCGCGAACGCGACCGCGGCCGCAAGCAGTCCCGCGAGCGTCGGATCCAGCCACGGGAACTGGTTGCCGAGCGCGAACCGGACGATGAGCAGTGTCGAGACCCCGGCGACGATCGCCGCCATGGCCGCAGACGATCCCGCGCGCCTCGTACACAGCCCGCCGATGATCGGCACGAACAGGCTGACCCCGAGCAGCGAATAGAAGATCGTCAGCGCGCCAATCACCGTCGCCAGGTAGATCGAAAGGAGAACGCCGAGGGTTCCACCCACAACGGCGGCGATCCGTGCCACGCGAAGAAGTTCCGCGTCGCTGGCGTCGGGTCTGATGTGGCGCAGGTAGACGTCCTTCGATGCCGACGTCGCGATCATGAACAGGATGGCGTCGCAGGTGTCGACGTCTGTGGAAAACAGCGCGGCCATCGCGAACGCGCCGATCCACGCTGGCAGCTGCTGTCCCAATAGCGTCGGCAGCACCAGATTGGGATCCTCGATGCCCGGCAGCGCAACCCGGGCCACCATGCCCAGCAGCACCGGCAGGAAGGCGAACACCATGAGCGCCACCGCGCTGAGCGCAACCCCGACGCGCAGCGCCCGTGCGCTGACAGCGCCGTACGATTTCTGAATCAGGCCCGGCGACACGATGAACGCCGGACCCGTGAGGAAGAGCAGCGTCCATCCGGACCCTGGTCCCGCGGAGAACGCGATGTCGCTGAAGTGCGGTGGCCCGGCAGAGAAGAGCACGTCGAGCCCGCCCACCGTGTCGAGCGCAAAGGGGAGGGCGATGAGGAAGCCGGCGAGCATCACCGCGAGCTGCATGGCGTTGACGACGGCGGTTCCAAGCAGGCCGCCGGCGGCGAAGTAGATCGTCATGATGGAGCCGCCAATGAGCGATCCCACCCAGCGCGGCGCACCGGTCACGACATTCAGAATGGCCGCACCCGCGATGAGCTGGCCTGCCAGAATCGCCAGCGATCCAAGCAGGAGGAGCACGGAGATGGTGCCGCGAACCGCAGGTCCGTAGCGAAATTCGAGGAAATCGCCGGTCGTGAAGAACCCGTGCTGCTTGGCAAGGGTCCAGACGCGGGGACCGACCCAGAACGCCAGCACCAGCGAGGCGAAACCCGCCGAACCGCTCCACCACCACGCGCTGACCCCGTCCCGGTACGCGAGCCCGGCCACCCCGACGGTCGCGCCCGAGCCGATGTTGGCCGCGAGCATCGACGCAAAGATCAGCCCCGGGCCGAGAGTACGGCCCGCGACGAAGAAGTCGCTGCTCGTGCGGATCAGCCGCGATGTCCAGAGTCCGAGCCCGACTACGCCAATGGAATACGCGATGAGCAGCGCGAGATGCAGCGTCAAGGAGGGTGGGAAAACGTCAGCCGGCCGCGCTCATCTGAAGCGCGGCGGGACCGTTCCAAGCTCGCGCGCCGACGGGAGGCCTCCGAGGCTCGCGGCCTGCGTCGCGGCACGAACGATCGCTTCCGCCACGACTTCAGCGGCTAGTGCGCCAACGAGGGTGACATCCGCGTCGCCGCTCCAGCGGCCCGTCGCCAGGGCAAAGAGCGTGTCGCCATCGCCGAGCGTGTGCGAAGGGACAATAGCGCGAGCCAAACCGTCATCAGCCATCAGCGCCACACGGCTCGCCTGTTCCTTGGTGAGACGGGCATTCGTGGCAACCACGCCGATGGTCGTGTTCTCGCCAGCGCGCGGCCGCTCGCTCAGCGCGCCCGACCGTAAGAGCTGTCTGACGTCCGCCAGGCTGCCGTCCGGGTTCCGTGTGCCCGCAACAACCCGCCCAGTGGCTGGATCGATGATGTCGCCAACGGCATTGACCGCGATCAACGCGGCAATGACCAGGCCGTCCGGCAGCCTGATCGCTGCCGACCCGACTCCGGCCTTCATCGGCATCCGGCGGCCAGCCGGATAGCCTGGATGCTCGACGCGACCACCCATCTTGCCGACGGTCGCTCCGGCGCCCGCGCCGACGTTGCCCTCCGCGACCGCGGCAGCCGTCGCCGTCTGGGCTGCGCGGTAGCCGCAATCGGCTGTCGGACGGATCTTCGGGTCGCCGCCGAAGCCGAGGTCGAACAGAATAGCGGCAGGAACGATGGGGACGACGCCCGCGCTCGTCTTGAAGCCGGTGCCTCGCTCCTCGAGGTAGCGCACCACGCCCTGGGCGGCATCGAGCCCAAAGGCGCTGCCGCCAGCGAGCACAATTGCGTTGACTCTTTGCACGAGATTCAGCGGATCGAGCAGATCGGTCTCCCGCGTACCGGGAGCGCCGCCGCGCTGGGCAACGCCCGCCACAGCGCCGTCGCCATCCACCAGGATGACCGTGCAGCCCGTCGGGCGCTCGGTCAGCGTGTAATGGCCGACCCTGAGTCCCTCGATTTCCGTCAGACCCTTAGTGCGCACAGGAGGCGACTGGGCCAGCGCAGTCACCACCAACGCAGCGAAGGCTGCAGTGGCAACGGAGAGGTGCTTCATCGGCTACCGCACACTCTGAAAGGCTTTCGTGAGCCATTCACTGATTGCTTTCGTGACATCGCCGCTCACATTGCGGTTTGGCAGCGACGCGTATTCGCTGACGTCGCCCGTGACCGCCGGCGTCAGCAGGTGATTGACGCCCCGAACCGCCACCACCGCCACAGATCTCGAACGGCCCTGCTTCTGAGCCAGCTCGCCGAGCCGGTCCACGTGCGCGACGGGCACCTCGGCGTCGAGCTCACCATGAATGAAGAGTAC
>JBOGIR010000313.1:0-6506 GCA_050742335.1 Vicinamibacterales bacterium
CTGGATGGCCGTCCCGTCCTCTATTTCGCTGGATGGCGGGAGCACTACACGCTGTACCCCTCGACCAGCCGCCTTGTCGCGGCGTTCAAGGACGACCTTGCCCCGTACGAAGTGAGCAAGGGCACGATCCGCTTCCCGCTTTCGGAGCCCGTCCCGGTGAAGTTGATCGAGGCCCTCGCAAAGTTTCGCACGAAGGAAGCGGCCGAGCGCGGGAAAGCGAAGGCGGCCGCGCCGAAGAAGCGCTAGAGGGCTTCACGGCGTCGAGCATCGAGTCATGAATCCAGCCGTTGTCCTCGTTCTTGTACCAGCGCATCACCATGCCGGTCTTCCTGAGCGCTGGTGAGAGACCCACCTGCACCCATTCTCCCCGGCGCGCGAGCACCGGCAGCACCGTCCCCTTCGGGGCAAGCACAAGCACCTCATTCACCGTGGTCGGGCCCATGTGGACGTTGGCGTGGCCGGTTTTCACCTGCACACGTTCGCCCGTGGGCTGAGGAGCCGGGGCCGCCGCGCCCCGGCCTTGACCGCCGCGCTGTCCATGCGCGGCGGGGGCAAGCAGGAGCACAACCGCCAGCACCCACGAGAACGCCACCGCGCGAGCCGTCGTTGCGCGCATGGCGCATAGTCAACACCGCCGCAGCCAGCCTGTCAAGGAGGCCGTTCTCGATCGAATTGACAAGAGAAACCGAGAGGGGGAGGATCACCTCCAAGGCAGGAGTCACACCATGCGCGTCATGCCGCTCGTTATCGCGACTTCGCTGGCTCTCGGTGCGCTCATTCTCGGCACCGGCCTTTCGAATACCGGGCAGGTCCAGGCCCGGCAAACCGCCAGGACGGTCGATATGGGCGATTACGAGCCCGTGGTCCCCTGGCCAAGACCGTTGCCGGACACGGACCTCTCCCACGACGGATGGACGTGGGGTTCAGGAGCCGGCGTGTGGGCCGAAAGTCCGGCCAAGGTGTGGGTCATGCAGCGTGGCGAAATCGCGCTGCCGCCCGGCGCCGAACCATGGATGTGCGCATGCCTGCTGAACCCGCGCCGCACCAATACTGGCAGGCGCGACTACTCCGGAACGCCGTACGCCTATCAGATGCGGCGGCACCATCTGGTCTTCGCCGTGGACGGTAGCGGCAACACGATCGAGGAATGGCTGCAGCACGACAGGTATCTTGCGCCGCCGCGGGGCACCGGGCTCGGGGAAATGGGCCGGGGACCGCACAAGATCCTGATGAACCCGTACGATCCCGACAAACACATCTGGATCATCGACGACGACATGCACGAGATCAACATCTTCACGAACAACGGCACGCTGGTGAAGACGATGGGGGAGCGAGGCGTGCCGGGACGTGGACCCAACAACTTCAATCGACCCACGGACATCGCGTGGCTCCCCGACGGCACGTTCTTCGTGGCCGACGGCTACGCCGGCACGCGCGTGGCGAAATTCGATCGCACTGGAAAGTTCCTGATGGACTGGGGACGGCCGCCCGTCGATCCCGACAATCCCAAGCCGTACGAATTCTGGTCGGTGCACAGCATCGGCATCAGCCGCGACCGCCGCCTCTTCGTCGCCGATCGCGAGCATCACCGCATGCAGGTCTTCGACGAAAACGGGAAGTTCCTTACGATGTGGCCCACCGGCTACAACTCATCGGTGCTCGCGCACTTCGTGACGCAGGACGATTTCGTCTGGGTCGCCGACTGGACAACGGACCGCCTCGTCAAGTACGACCTCGAGGGGCACTACATCCTCGACATCGGCGGACACGGCGCCCTGCCGGGTCAGTTCGACGGCGTCCACCAGATCCACGTCGATTCAGCGCGACATCTGTATGTGACGGAGGTCCAGAACGATCGGTCGCAGATGTTCCGGCCCAAGCCGAAAGCCGACCCGAACAAGATCGTCGGACCGATGGCGATCGTGAATCCGAAGCCGTCGCGCTAGTCCCCTGGAAGCGTGGTTCGTGAGATAAGTCCGCGAGAGACAGGCCACAGAGTCACAGAGACACGGAGTGAATCATTTTGTGTGTTTTCTGTGCTCTGTGCCTCTGAGTCTCTGTGGCCCGTCTCAATGGAAATCGGCCGGCACCTTCGCCAGGAGGGAGTGGCTCTGCTACATCTCGACCTGCACTCCCAGTTCAACAACGCGCTCAGGCGGCAAGCGGAAGAACGCCGTCGCGCGCACCGCGTTGCGCGCCATCAGCACGAACAGCTTCTCCCGCCAGATCGCCATCCCCTTTTTGCGGGTGACGATGATGGTCTCCCGGCCGAGGAAGTAAGTGACGTCCTCCTCATCGATCTCGAGTCCCTGCTGACGGGCCTGGAGCAGCGCTTCGGGCACGTCGGGATCCTCCATGAATCCATATTGCACTCGCACATTGAACAGGCCATGACCCAGGGGTTGGACCGACACGCGCTCCTCCGATTGTACATGCGGCACCTGCGCGGTGGCGACGGTGAGCACCACCACATGCTCGTGAAGAATCTTGTTGTAGCGGAGGTTGTGTGCGAGCGCCGCTGGCGTGCCAGTCGGCTGGGCGGTCATGAACACGGCGGTTCCTGGTACCCGCAAGGGCCGCGACGCCTCCACAGTGGCCATGAACTCCTCGAGTGGGACCGCGCGCTCTGTCAGCCGCTCGGCAACCAGACGGCGGCCGGTCTTCCATGTTGTCATCAGGGTAAAAAGAAACAACGCAACCGCGAGAGTGACCCATCCGCCCTGCACGAGCTTCAACGCGTTGGCGCCGAAGAAGGCAAGGTCAATGGTCAGAAACACGAGCATCACCGCGACCGCCGCAGGCTTCGGCCACTGCCATCGTTCGGTCATGATGACGTACAGCAGCAACACTGTGATGACCATCGTCAGCGTGACCGCGATACCGTACGCCGCGGCTACGGCACCGGATGACCCGAAGCCAATCACGATGAGCACCGTCGCGATCATCAGCGCCCAATTCACTTGCGGGACATAGATCTGGCCCATCTCGTGCGCCGAGGTATGTTCGACGGCGAGGCGCGGCGCCAATCCGAGCTGAATCGCCTGTCGCGTGATCGAAAACGAACCGGAAATCAAGGCCTGCGAGGCGATGATCGCCGCCGCCGTCGAAATGCCGACCAGCGCGAGGAGCGCCCACGAGGGGGCCAAGAGGAAGAACGGGTGCTCGGTCTGGGGATCGAGCAGGAGCAGGGCCCCCTGTCCGAGGTAGTTCAGCACCAGCGATGGCAGGACGAGCGCGAACCACGCCAGCCGAATCGGATTCTTGCCGAAGTGCCCCATGTCCGCATACAGGGCCTCGCCTCCTGTAACCACCAGGAACACCGCACCAAGGACGGCAAACCCCATGAAGCCGTTCTCACCAAAGAAGTTCAGCGCGTGACGAGGATCGAATGCACCGAGCACTGCCGGCGCCCGGACGATCCATACAATTCCGAGTGTGGCAATCGTCGCAAACCAGACGATCACGATCGGACCGAAGAGTCCTCCCACACGGTGTGTCCCGAACTTCTGAATCCCAAACAATGCCACGAGAATCGCGACGGTGATGGGGACCACATACGGCCGAAAAAGCGGGGTGACGACTTCAAGACCTTCGATGGCGCCCAGTACCGAAATCGCTGGCGTGATCATCCCATCCCCGTACAGCAACGCGGTTCCGAAGATGCCGAGCGCAATCAGCAAGGGCCGTCCGACCGCAAGTCGGGCGGACACGCCGCGCTCACCGCCTCGGCCTGGCACGAGCGCCGTCAGTGCCAGAATGCCGCCTTCGCCTTGGTTGTCCGCGCGCATGACGATGACGACGTACTTGATCGAGATGACGAGCACCAGCGCGTAGATGACAAGCGAGAGCACACCAAGCACGTTCTCGTGAGTGGGTGACACGGCATGCGAACCAAAGAAGCACTCACGTATGGCGTACAGAGGACTCGTCCCGATATCGCCGTAGACGACGCCAAGAGCCGTCAGCGTCAGCGGGAGTAAGCGATTGGGAGCGCCGTGGGAATGAGATGCCGTGTGCGGTTCTGCGGACTCCGACCTGTCGGACACGAGGCCTCCAATCGCCGACGGGGTTAGCTGACGGGCTCGAGGTTGGAGTCCTCTATCGGTCGGTCACCGGATACGCCCCAGGAGGTCACACGCGCGCCTCCACTGGTTCCCCCGCATCGCTCAATGCGAATTTGGCAATCCCCGCATTATGGGAGCAAGTCGGAGGATGGTCGCGGCGCAGGGCGCGTACTTATGAACTTTTTACGACTTTCTTACGCCTGGAATAGGTTGAACCTCGTGCGTATCACCTCCGGGCACCTCTTCAAGTCGACGCGCCAGCCGTGCTTCACGCCGAAGTTCGACCGAATGTCACAATGGCATCGGGCACACACCGTGAAGCCTCGTGTTCGCGCTCGTGATGTCGTTGTCCTCTGTGGGGGCTTGACCGCCACCGGGATCACCGTGGCGGTACTCCGCTTGATCCCTGGGGTCAGTCCGACGGCCGTCGGGCTAACGCTCTTGCTCGTGGTGCTCGGAACGGCGACGCTCGGGCGGCTCTGGACCGCCACGGTCGTGGCCGTCGTGGCAACGGCCGCGTACAACTTCTTCTTCTTTCCGCCCGTGGGCACGTTCACGATTGCCGATCCCCAGAATTGGATCGCCGTGATCGCGTTTCTGGTGGCGGCCGTCATTGCCAGCAAGTGGTCGGCCGCGGCGCAAGCGCGCGCCCATGAGGCGATTGCCCGCCGCAATGAGGTCACCCGCCTCTTCGATCTCACACGCGATGTCCTGCTCACATCCGAAGCGGCAGGTGCAATCGACGCACTAGCCCGGCATGTGGCTCGGCGGTTCGAGCTCTCGCGCGTGGCAATCTGCCTGCCGACCGATCATGGCTGGCGTCTGTATCAAGGGGGAAGCGAGGAGATCCGCGTCGACACCGATGTCTTGAACAACGCCCTCGCAGAGGCGCGAGGTACGCAGGAATTCGACGCCCATCAACGCGTGTACGGCGGTCACGTCAGAGTCGCCGATGGGACCGAGGGTGTGCTGATCCTGCCGTTGCGTCACGGCACGAAGGCTATCGGTCTACTCGCCGCAGCTGCGCCATCGATCGACGTGGGCACACTCGACGCGGTCGCCGGTGTGGTAGCAATCGCGATTGAGCGGACGCAGTTCCTGGGCGAACGTGAGGCTGCCGAACTGGTCCGGCAGAAGGCAGACCTCGCGGCAACCCTCCTCGCATCACTCAGCCACGACCTGAAGACTCCGCTGACCGCGATTCGTGTTGCGGTCGAAAACCTGCGAGACGATCTTCCCACCGACGAGCGCCGAGCCCAGGCAGACGCGGCGATCACGGAGTTACAGCGCCTCAATCGTCTGTTTCAGGACATCCTGGATATGGCACGGATCGATGCCGCGGCTATCCACGTGGAACGACAGTGGGTCACGCCAGCCGATGTGGTTGACGCGGCGGCAGCACACGTCCGGCACGCGCTGGAGCGCCATCCGTTACGCGTGGAGGCGGAAGCAGATGCGGAAGTTGAAATCGATCCGCGTGTCGCGTCGGTCGCCTTGTCACATCTGCTCGAGAATGCGGCGCAGTACTCGCCGGTCGATCGCCAGATTGCGATCGAGGCGCGCGCCCAGCCCGACGGACTCCACGTCACGGTGACCGACCGCGGTCCGGGCCTCGATCCTGGTGAGCTGGAGCATCTGTTCGAGCGCTTCTACCGCGGGCGCACCGCGCGACAGCTCGCTCCTGGAACCGGCATGGGACTGGCCATCACTCGGGGACTCCTCGCGGCGATCGGCGGTCGTGTCTGGGCCGAGAATGCCCGCACGGGTGGAGCACGGTTCACAATGGTCGTTCCGGGGCCACGACGCCCCGTTGCGCTGAGAGCCTGACCGTGCCGCCGAGAGTCCTCGTGGTCGATGACGAGCCCAATATTCTGGGGACGCTGGCGCCACTGCTGCGCGGTCGCGGGTACGAGGTGCTAACGGCGATGAGTGGACGCGCCGCTCTCGAAACCGCCGAACATGAGAAGCCGGATCTCATCGTGCTGGACCTCGGCTTGCCAGACATCGATGGGGTGGACGTCTGTCGGACGGTTCGCGAGAGCACGAACATCCCTATCGTCGTGCTGTCAGCACGCGGCGCGGAAAGCGACAAAGTGCGCGCGCTGGACGTCGGTGCGGACGACTACGTCACGAAACCATTCGGAGCCGAGGAATTTCTGGCGCGCATTCGGGCCGCGCTGCGGCGATCTGACACGCCCGCCCCTGTCTCGGAACCGATTGTCCGGGGAGGTCTTGTCATCGACCGCGAACGGTTTCGAGTACTGAGGGACAGCGAAGAGGTGCGCCTGACGCCGAAGGAATTCGAGTTGCTGACGTTCCTGGCCCAACATCCCGGCCGGGTCCTGACCCACCGCACCATCCTGAAGGCCGTCTGGGGTCCGAACGCAGTGGATCAGCCCGAGCACCTGCGGGTGCTCGTCGGTGCCCTGCGCAAGAAAA
>JBOGIR010000314.1:0-2262 GCA_050742335.1 Vicinamibacterales bacterium
GGGCCAGCAACAATGGGCCTGGTCCGGGTCCGGCTAAAGCCGGACACTACGTACCGTCTTGGTCCGGCTGAAGCCGGACACTACGTACCGGGGGACACCACGTACGACGTGCGCGTTGGACGCGGACCGCGCGCCACTCAGACATGGGCGTCGCGCAGCACCTGCGCCGCCTCCTCCGGCGATGTCGGGTTCAGATAGAAGCCGGTCGCCCACTCGAACCCGGCCACCTTGGTCAGCTTCGGAATGATCTCCACGTGCCAGTGGTAATACTCCCCCGCGGGCTCCACCACCGGCGCGCTGTGGATCAGCAGGTTGTACGGCGGAAGCTGCAGCGCCTTGTTCATCCGCCGGAGGATGTCGCCAAGCAGCCGTGCCAGCGACGCATACTCATGGCGCGGCGCCTCTTCGAAGAGCGCCTGATGGCGCTTCGGCAGAATCCAGGTCTCGAACGGAAACCGCGGCGCGTACGGCGCCAGCGCCACCATGTCCGCGTTCTCCGCGATCAGCCGACGGCCGTCGGTCGCCTCCTGCCGCAGGATGTCGCAGAAGACGCAGCGCTCCTTCGTCTGGTAGTAGGACCGCGACCCGTCCACTTCGTCGCGCACCTCGCGCGGCACAATCGGGAGCGCAATCAGCTGCGTGTGCGAATGATCCAGCGACGCGCCCGCCGCGGCGCCATGGTTCTTGAAGATGATCATGTAGCGGAAGCGCTGATCGCGCTTCAGATCCTGCACGCGCTCACGGCACGCCCAGAGCACTTGCTCGACGGCGTACAGGTCCATCGACGCCAGCGTCTCCCCATGCCGCGGCGATTCGATGATCACTTCGTGCGCGCCGATGCCGTTCATCTTGTCGAACAGCCCCTCGCCCTGCCGATCGAGCACGCCCTCGACACGCAGCACGGGAAACTGATTCGGGATGACGCGTACCGTCCAGCCCGGCGTATTCGGTCCGCCGCCGTTGCGTCCGTACGCCAGCAGCTCCCTCGGCGTCATCTCCTCGTGCCCCTCGCAGAACGGACACGATCCGTCGGGCAGCATGTGGACCGACTCGAGCCGGAAGTCGGTCGGACGCTTCCGCCGCTCGGTCGAGATGATGACCCAGCGGCCGGTCACGGGATCTTTGCGGAGTTCAGACATCGTTCATGGCGGGTCCGCTTCCACCTTCGTCAACCGCGGCCAAACGCGGCACCCGCCCTGCGTACATCGTTCAGTTCAAGGGCCACAGAGTCACAGAGACACAGAGCTCTGAAAAAGAAATCTTCACATCAGGCCGTAAACGCGTGAGTGTACACCTCGAGGCGTGGGCGATCCCCCTCGAAGTCTATGGCCACGACGTCGAACCGGCACGGCGCCTCCAGCAGGCTGCGCCGTGCCAGATAGTCGGTCGCCATCCGCACGATCCGCTGCTGCTTCCACGCGGTGATCGCCTCGCTCGCTCCGCCAAACGCCTCGTCCCGCCGCGCCTTCACCTCGACGAACACGACCATCTCTCCGTCGCGGGCAATGATGTCGATTTCGCCATATCGGGTGCGGTACCGGCGCGCAAGAATTGCGTACCCCCGACGGCACAGCTCGGCGCACGCGAGGTCTTCGCCCATTTTACCGAGGATCTGGCGGTCATCGTCGGGCATCCCGGCGAGTGCAAGCATGTTTTGGACCAGAACCACCAAGGACACGTGGAACGCGCAGGTTCAGCAGCGGTGAAAGTCAGCAAGGCGCCACGGAGACACAGAGACACGGAGCCTTTTCCTGATGTTTTCTCTGTGCCTCTGTGCCTCTGTGGCCCGGTCGGGACTCTTGCCACGCACTGCTAGCGCTGCTTCAGCGCGGAACAATCGCCGCCAGCGCCCGATCGAGAATCTCGACAGCCGTGTCGGCGTGCTGCCTGGTGAACACGAGCGGCGGCGACAACCGAATCGCGTTACGGCCGGCGCCGAGCACCAGCAGCCCGTGCGTGAAGCACTCGCGTACCAGCGCGTTGCGCTCGTCGGTGGCACGCTCCTTCGTGTGGCGATCGCGCACGAGCTCGATGCCAATCATGAGGCCGCGCCCCCGCACGTCGCCGATGATCGCGTGCTTGTCCATGAGCGCCGTCAGGCCGTCCCTCAGATATGCGCCAACGACCTCGGCGTTCCTCATCAGGTTGTCGTGCAACAGCCGGATCGTCGTCAGCGCCGCCGCGCACGAGACCGGATTGCCGCCAAACGTGCTGGCGTGCGATCCGGGCGGCCACGACATGATGGTGGCCGGCGCCGTGATC
>JBOGIR010000315.1:0-2100 GCA_050742335.1 Vicinamibacterales bacterium
ACGCCGCCTGCAGCCTGTGGCGGCCGTCGGACGAGCGCGATGTGTTCGAGGGCTGGCACGACGGCTATCTGCGCCTGGCAGATCCGGTGATGCACCAGCGCCGCATCACGCTCGAGAAGCGCGATCGCCGCGTGCTCATCGAGGACAGCTTGCGAATGATGGGAACGCACGACGTGGAGCTGTTCTTCCACTGCAGCGAGCACTGCCGGGTCGAGCCGGTCCCGGGCGGCTACCGGATCAGCCACGGGGAGCGGGCCCTGTCCCTCCATCTGCCCCAGGCGGCGGACGCCGCCACCGGCGTCAACTACGGCTGCCTCGCCCCAATATCCGGCTGGGTGTCGCGGAAATTCGACGAGAAACAACCGACATCTACAATCTACTGGCGCGGCCGGCTGGCGGGGAACAGCGTCCTGCGCAGCGAAATCGCCTGCTGATCCAACTGGACTACACATCATCCCGCAGCCGAGGCACCCGCCTCAACAAGCGGATCCCATCCTGCGCACAGTTGCGCTGCCCGGGTGGCGCGCTCCGTGATGCGGGCGGCATATGCGGATGCGCCGGGAAGCGCCTGCAATGTGGGGGAAGCCCGTGAAGATCAGCGTTCTGGGTCTCGGCTATGTCGGAACCGTCGCGGCGGGGTGCCTCGCGCGGGAGGGCCATCGCGTCATCGGCGTCGACTCGGAGCCGGTCAAGGTGGACATGATCAATGCCGGCGCGAGCCCCATCATCGAGAAGGACATCGGCGGGATCGTCAGGGACCAGGTGGCGGCCGGCCGACTGTCGGCGACGACGGACGTCGCTAGCGCCGTGCGGCAGAGCGACCTGTCACTGATCTGCGTGGGCACGCCGAGCCGCCCCAACGGCGACATCGAGCTGAAGCATGTGCGCCGCGTCTGCGAGCAGGTCGGCGCGAGCCTGCGCCACCATGACGGCGCTCCGGTCGTGGTGGTCCGCAGCACGATGCTGCCCGGGACCATGCGCGAGGTCGTGATCCCGGCGCTGGAGGCGTCCTCGGGCCGGCGCGCCGGCGCCGAGTTCGGAGTCTGCATCAATCCCGAATTCCTCCGCGAAGGCACCGCCGTGCACGACTACTACAACCCGCCCAAGACGGTGATCGGCGAGTTGAACCGGGCAAGCGGGGACCTGCTGGCGAGCCTCTACGCCCGGGTCGAAGCGCCCCTCATCCGCACGGATATCGAGACCGCCGAGATGGTCAAGTACGCGGACAACGCCTGGCACGCCCTCAAGGTGGGTTTCGCCAACGAGATCGGCAACCTGTGCAAGGGGCTCGCGGTGGACAGCCACCGCGTGATGGACATTTTCTGCCAGGACACCAAGCTCAATCTCTCTCCCTACTACCTCAAGCCCGGCTTCGCGTTCGGCGGCTCGTGCTTGCCCAAGGACCTGCGCGCGCTGCTGTACAAGGCGAAGACGCTCGACGTCACGCTGCCGATCCTGGCGGCGATCCTGCCGAGCAACGAGGAGCAGATCGAGCGCGGCGTGCAGGCGGTGATAGACAAGGGCAGCCGCACCGTCGGCATCCTCGGCATCAGCTTCAAGGCGGGCACGGACGACTTGCGCGAGAGCCCGGTGGTGGAGCTCGCCGAGCGGCTGATCGGCAAGGGCTACGACCTGCGCATGTACGACGGCAACGTCCGGCTGGCGAGCCTGCACGGGGCCAATCGGAATTACATCCTCAACCACATTCCCCATATCTCGCGCCTGCTGGTGCCCACCATCGAAGAGGTTCTCGAGCACGCCGGCACGATCGTCATCGGCAACGCGGATCCGGAGTTCCGCGATGCTCCCCGGCGTCTCAATGATGGCCAGACGATCATCGATTTCGTTCGCGTCACCGATTCGCGCAGCGTGGCGGGCGTCTACGAAGGGATCTGCTGGTGATGGCGGCGAGCGACAGCGCGGGCGTGGGCGCGACCCGGGCGAGGCGCGTGCTGATGCTCGTCGAAAATCTCCCCAGCCCGTTCGATCGCCGGGTCTGGCAGGAAGCGTGCGCGCTGCGGGACGCCGGCTACGTCGTGTCCATCATCTGCCCCACCGGCAAGGGCTGCGAGAAGAAATTCGAGGCGATCGACGACGTCC
>JBOGIR010000316.1:0-5914 GCA_050742335.1 Vicinamibacterales bacterium
GGGATGGCGACGGTGTATGAAGCGTACGACACGCGCCTCGAGCGCGCCGTCGCGCTGAAGGTCCTGCCGCCCCAGTTTCTTCACGACGAGACGTTTGCCCGGCGCTTCGACCAGGAAGCGCGGGTGATCGCCAGGCTCGAACATCCTGCGATCGTTCCCATCTACGCGAGCGGCACCGATGACGGCATTCCGTGGATGAGCATGCGTCTCCTCGGCGGCGGTCACATGGGAACGCTGCTGAAGAATGCGCCTCCCGATCCCGACCGGGCCGTGGGAATTCTCAAGCGAGTGGCCGAGGCGCTCGACTACGCGCACGCCCGAGGCGTCGTGCATCGGGATATCAAGCCGGCGAACATTCTGTTCGATCGGGACGGGCGGGCCTGCGTCGGCGACTTCGGGCTGGCTCACATGCTCGAAGGCAACCCCGTGTTCACACGAACGGGGACGGTTCTCGGAACGCCTCACTACATGGCCCCCGAACAGGCACTGGGAAAGGGGGTCGACCATCGGTGCGATGTGTACAGTCTCGGCATCGTCGCCTACGAAATGCTCTTCGGGAAAACGCCGTTCACGGGTGATTCGCCGGTTGCGGTGCTGCTGAAGCAGGTGAACGAACCGTTGCCCGTGCCGGCAGCGAGCCGGCTGCCCGAAGCGCTGTTGAGGGCCATCCAGAAAGCTGCGGCGAAGGACCCCTTGGAGCGATGGCCTTCAGCCGGCGCATTCGCCGAAGCGCTCGACTCCGCTCTCGGCGTCGCTCGAATCTCGTCGGCGAGCGTCGGGCGTTCCGTTGACGAGCGAACTCCACAGGGTTCAGAGTGGCGGCCGAGGCGTCTTACCGTCGCAGCCGCCGCGGTGCTGGGCATCGCGGCGCTTGCCTGGGCGCTCGTCATGCCGATGCGCGAGAGCCCCGCGGAGGCACCTGGCACGAACGCCGGAGAGCCGCCACCCCTTCAGTCGCCGGCGCCGCAACCCAGCGTCGATGCCGGCATCCAAGAACCGAACCCACCGGCTCCCACACCGGCCCCTCAGACCGGGCGTCGTGGAACAGCGGCGACCGCGGTGTCCCCGTTGCCGATTGACACCAGTCCGCCACAGAACGTGGTTTCCACATCAACGGTCCGCGAAGAGGTCTCACCTCCTGCGCCGGAACCGCAGCCCGCCGTTCGAGAGAACGAGTCGCGGACCGCCGCCCCGGCCGACGAGCGTCGCGAGCCAATTGCCGTTCCGGCCCCTCCAGCAGCGCCGCCCGCGGCCGATGTGGTCGTGCCCCCACGGCGAATTCAGACCGTGGCCCCCGTGTATCCCGGAGTGGCGCGCGCGGCACAACTCGAAGGCAGCGTCGTTCTCGAGGTAACTGTCGGCGCCGACGGCACCGTCCGCAACGTCGTGGTGGTGAAATCTCCGCACAACGTGCTGGATGACGCGGCCAGAAGGGCCGTGATGCAGTACAGATACTCGCCGGGGCGTCGAAATGGCGTTCCGGAGACGATGCGCATTCAGGAGACGGTCTTGTTCCAGCTGCGCTGATTTCCCGCCGTAACCTTCGCCGGCATCTTCGTTACTCCCCTTCAAGGAGATGCCGATGTGCCCGAACCGCACCGCGACGCAACAGACCTCCACCCGGTGGCGGACCGCCGTACCGCTCGTCGTTGCCATCCTTGCCTCCGGCTGTTCCGTGAAGACGTACGCGATCAACATGGTCGGCAACGCCCTCGCCTCCGGCGACTCGGTCTACGAAACCGACGATGACCTCGAGCTGGTGGGCGCGGCGCTGCCGTTCGGGCTGAAACTCACGGAAAGCCTGCTCGCGCAGTCTCCCAACCATTCCGGCCTGTTGTTGACGGCATGCCGCGGCTTTGTGCTTTACGCGTACGCGTACGTCGATTACCCGGCACACGTGGCCGCACACGAGGACCTCGATCGCGCTCGCGCGCTTCGCGCCCGCGCCCGCCGCCTGTACCTGCGCGGCTATCGGTACGGCATACGGGCGATCGAGCGCTTGTATCCCGGCTTTGGCGAGGCTCTCCTCGCCAACCCAGCCGCGGCAGTCCGCACGGTGCGTTCCACCCGCGCCGGACGGGACGTTCCTCTCCTGTACTGGACAGCCGCATCGCTCGGCCTTGCCATTTCCGTGTCACGAGGCGACGCCGCGCTGCTCGCGCGGCTTCCGGAGGTGCGCGCACTCCTCGACCGTGCGATCGAACTCGACGAGGCGTGGGACGCCGGCGCGCTTCACGAGTTCGAGGTGACACTGGCTGGTTCCGTGCCCGGCGAACTCGACGTGGAATCGATCACACGTCATTTCGATCGCGCGGTCGAGTTGTCCAAGGGGCGCAGCGCAGGCGCGTATCTCGCCTATGCCGAAGCCGTCTCGGTCCCACAGCAGAACGCCGCGGAATTCCGCGCGCTCATCGCGCGAGCGCTGGCGGTCGATGTGGATGCCGATCCGCAAAACAGGCTTGTGAACCTGCTCGCCCATCGGCGGGCGTTATGGCTGGCCTCTCGAGTCGACGAGTTGATCCTCGAGGCCGATGGCCCGGCAGCAGAAGGGAAATGAACATGCTTCGTGTCACGTTCGTCGTCGCCGGCACGCTGGCCGTGCTGAGCAGCTCGCTCGGTGCACAGGCCGACATCCGTATCAGGCTGGGCGCCGTCGTGCCCAAAGGCTCGTTGTGGGACGAGAGCCTTCAGTACGTGCGTCAGGAGTGGCGCAGGATTTCCGGTGGCACCGTGCAGGTCACGATCTACTCCGGCGGTGTGCTCGGCGACGAGCCCGAGATGGTGAGGCAAATCCGCCAGGGACGGATTCAGGCGGTCGGCCTCTCCTCTGTCGGGCTCTCGAGGATCGACAACGGGGTCTCGTGTCTCCAGGTGCCGATGATGTTCCGCTCGTATGAGGAGCTGGATTATGTGCGCGACCGCATCGCGCCGGCGCTCGAGCGGCGGATCGAGGCCAAGGGATTCAAGGTCCTGAACTGGGCGGACGGTGGCTGGGTACATACGTTCACGAAGAAGCCCGCACGGACACCGGACGAGGTGCGACGGATGAAGCTGTTCACTTCGGCGGGCGATCCGGAGACCGAGCGTCTGTTCAAGGATTTCGGGTTTCAGGTGGTGCCGCTGTCGCTGACCGACATGGTCACGTCGCTGCAGACCGGCATGATCGAGGCGTTCTCCACCGTGCCGCTCTTCGCCGAGTTGCAGGAGTCGTACAAGCTCGCGCCACACATGATCGACGTGCTCTGGATGCCTCTCGTCGGAGGGACTGTGATCAGCCAGAAGACATGGGAGCAGATTCCCGCGGCGTACCGCGCGCCGATGATCGAGGCTGCCCGCGGCGCGGGCACCAGGCTTCGCGGCGACATCCGGGCGATGGGGGACGAGGCGATACGCGCAATGACGACACGCGGGCTCCAGGTGATCGCCCTGGATGCGGCGACGCGCGGGCTCTGGCAGTCGAGCGCGGAGCGCGCCTATCCGCAGTTGCGCGGGTCATACTGCCCAGCCGATCTGTTCGACGAGGTGGTGCGACTGCGAGATGGGTTCCGGCGCGACCATGCGCGCTGAGACCGCTGAAAACGCGCTCTCCACGGCTGTCCTCGCCGCGATGACCGCGCTCGCGTTGGTCGAAGTGGGCGGCCGCATCATGATCGGCCGCGGCATCCCTGGTTCGATCGTGCTCGTCCAGCATCTCACCCTGTGGGTGGCGATGCTGGGCGCGGCACTCGCTGCCCGATCCGGCCGGCTGCTCGCGCTCTCCACCGCCCAGCTCTTGCCCGCGCGCGCAAGGGCGCCAGTTCGGGTGTTCACGTCGATCGTCGCCGTGGGCATTTCCGCGAGCCTCTGCGTCGCCAGTGCCGATCTGATCCACATCGAGCGCGCCGCGGGCGATGTCGTCGCCTGGGGAATCCCGTCATGGCTCGTGCTGGCCGTGCTTCCACTCGGCTTTGCGGCAATCACTGTGCGCCTCGCGTGGCACGCCGCCGACGGTTATGCCGGCCGGCTGCTTGCGGCCTCGGGCATGGCTGCGGCCGCCGTGTGCGCGGTTGCGCCCGCCGCTCTGACCTCGCAACTGGTGCTTCCGGCGCTCATCGTCGTGCTCATCGCCACCGCTCTTGGCATGCCACTCTTCGCGGCCATGGGGGGCGCCGCGCTCCTGTTGTTCTGGGGCGACGGCACTCCGGTCAATGCCGTTCCCGGCGAGGCGTACCGGCTGACGACGTCTCCGATGCTTCCCGCGATTCCGCTGTTCGCGCTTGGAGGGTACATCCTCGCGGAGGGGACGGCCAGTCAGCGTCTCATGCGGCTCTTCACCGCGCTTGTCGGATGGATGCCCGGCGGCCTGGCGATCGTCGTGACAGCGGTGCTCGCCTTCTTTACCCCGCTGACAGGCGCGTCGGGCGTGACGATTCTGTCGATGGGCGGTCTGTTACTTCCGGTGCTCGTTGGCGCGCGGTATTCCGAACGCACATCAATCGGACTGGTCACCGTGTCCGGATCGATTGGGCTGCTGTTCTTTCCCAGTCTGCCCGTATTCCTCTACAGCTTTTACGCCGGGGTGCCGGTGGACCGGCTGTTCGTCGCGGCGCTGATTCCCGGCATCGTGCTGGTGGCGGTCGTGGCCGGCTGGGCCGCCTCGAGGGGATGGTGGCGAGGCGCCACTCGGACGCCGTTCGCGTGGCGTGAGGCGGCGGCCGCCATATGGGCGGCAAAGTGGGAGCTGCTTCTTCCGGTGGTCGTCCTCGGGGGCATCCTGCAGGGCGTCACCACGCTGGTTGAAGCTGCGGCGATGGCTGTTCTCTACGTCGTGGTGATCGAATGCGCCGTGCATCGCGGGCTGAGCGTGACGCGAGATCTTCCCCGCGTGGCCATCGAGTGCGCCACGCTTCTCGGGGGGTTCCTCATCATTCTCAGCGTCGCGCTCGGCCTGACCAACTACCTGGTGATCGCTGAAGTCCCGGTGCGGTTGCTCGAGTGGGCCGAGGCCAGGATCACGTCCCCGATTGTCTTTCTGCTGGCGCTCAACCTCTTCCTCATCCTCGTTGGCGCGCTGATGGACATCTACTCGGCGATCGTCATCGTCGTTCCGCTGATTCTTCCGCTGGCACGAGCCTTCGGTATCGATCCGATTCACCTCGCGGTGATCTTCCTGGCGAACATGGAGCTGGGATACCTCATGCCGCCGATGGGAGAGAACCTGTTCCTGTCGTCCTACCGGTTCAATCAGCCCCTCACGCGCGTATACCGGTGCACGCTCCCGTACACCGCGATCCTGCTGATCGCGGTCCTGTTCATCACCTACGTACCCGCGCTCAGTCTGTGGCTCGTCGGCGTCTGCGAACGAGCGGGCTACCTGTAACCATCGGGCATCGATTCGTTACTCAGAGGCATGAGGGCCGAGCCGACATCCATCGAGCGGCTACCCATGATGGAGCAGTTGGCGCGACTGACGATGGCCTTTCGCAGAGGCGTGATCGTGATGTCGTGCGTCGTTGTCTGCGTCGCCGGCGTGCTTGCCACACAGCTCGAGAGCGTACTCGAAGGCGGCTCGGATGGCGTGCCCGGCAGCGCGTCGGTGCTGACGATCCAGCGTGGCGTGAGCGCCGGCATTCCAGCCGGCGTCTTTTTTCCGTTCCTCATCGTCGTTGAACACGACGAGGTGTCCGTGTATGACGCCTCATTTGCGCATGCCGTGGAGTCGCTCGGCGCTACCCTGACACGGGTCCCGGAAGGTGGCACGGTGCGTTCCTACTGGAACACCGGACGCGTCGATCTGCTCGGCCGGAACCGTCACTCGGCCCTTGTGCTGTTTCGATCGAACGTAGAGCGGCTGAACACCGCCGAAGCTCTGACGGCGGACGTTCGCGCGGCGGTTCGCACGGCGCTGCTGCCACCGGGGTTTCGTACGTTGGTT
>JBOGIR010000317.1:0-3044 GCA_050742335.1 Vicinamibacterales bacterium
CGCATGAACATCTCGCATTTCTGCATCGACCGGCCGATCTTCGCTTCGGTCATTTCCATCGTCATCACGCTGGCGGGCGCGGTGGCGATGGTCAACCTGCCGGTCGCCCAGTACCCGGACATCACGCCGGTCCAGATCTCGGTTGCCGCAACCTATCCGGGCGCCTCCGCCGAAGTGGTCGCGCAGAACGTCGCCGCGCCCATCGAGCAGCAGGTCAACGGCGCCGACAACCTGATCTACATGTCGTCTACCAGCTCCTCTACGGGCCTGATGACGATGACGGCCTTCTTCGAGATCGGCACCGATCCGTCGCTCGCGCAAGTGGACGTGCAGAACCGGGTGAGCCTGGCGTTGCCGCAGCTCCCGCAATCGGTGCAGTCGCAGGGCGTGTCGGTTCAGAAAAAATCGACCGCATTCATGATGATCATCCCGATCTACTCGCCGGAGGGTCGCTATGATCCGACGTACGTTGCCAACTACGCGAGCATTTACATCCTGGATGCGATCAAGCGCATACCGGGCGCGGGCCAGGCCGCCATCTTCGGTACGCCAGACTACGCGATGCGCATCTGGCTCAAGCCCGACCGCATGGCGGCGCTCGGCGTCACCGCCACCGACGTGCAGCAGGCGGTAGCGAACCAGAACCAGCAGTTTGCCGTCGGGAGCATCGGCCAGTCGCCCACTGGCCGGGCGGTCGAGCAATCCTTCGCCGTGACCACCCGCGGCCGGCTCACCGAGCCGCACGAATTCGAGAACATCATCATTCGCGCGACCAGCGGGGGCGCCGCCATCGTGCGCCTGAAGGATATCGGCCGCGCGGAACTCGGGCAGAAGGACTACTCGCTGCGCAGCACCTACCAGGGCAAGCCCGCGACCACCATCGCCGTCTACCAGCAGCCGGGCGCCAACGCGCTGGAAGTCTCGAAAGCCGTGCGTGAAACCTTGGCGGAATCGAGGAAATCGTTTCCGCAGGGACTCGAATACGACATCACGCTGGACACCACCGAGTTCACGCGGGCCTCGATCGAGACCGTGGTGCACACCTTCTTCGAGGCCCTGGTGCTGGTCGTGCTGGTGGTCTTCCTGTTCCTGCAGAGCCTGCGCGCGACGCTGATCCCGATCATAGCCGTGCCGATCTCCATCATCGGCACGGCGGTGGGCATGACCGCGCTCGGCTTCTCGATCAACATGCTGACGCTGTTTGGCATGATCCTCGCGATCGGCGTCGTGGTCGACGATGCGATCGTGGTGATCGAGGCGACCGAGCACAACATGGCCAAGCTTGGGCTCTCGCCCCGGGACGCCGCCAGGAAGGCGATGGACGAGGTGGGCGGCGCTCTCGTCGCCATCGTGCTCGTCCTGTGCGCGGTGTTTGTCCCGGTCGCGTTCGTCCCCGGCATCACCGGCCAGCTCTACAAGCAGTTCGCGATCACCATCGCGATCTCCGTCGTTATCTCCGGTATCGCCGCGCTGACGCTGTCGCCGGCGCTCGCCGCGCTGCTGCTCAAGCCCGGCCGCGGCGAGAAGAAGAGCTTCTTCAAGTGGTTCGATGCGAAATTCGCCAGCATGACGGAGAGCTATACCCGAATGGTGGGCCTCGTGATCAAGCGCTCGGGCGTTGCGTTGCTGCTGTTCGCCGGCATGATCGCGATCGCCCTGGGAATGATTAAGCACATCCCCGGGTCGTTCCTGCCGCCGGAAGACCAGGGCTACCTGTTCGGCGCGGTGATCATGCCGGATGCCGCGGGGCTCGACCGCACCGGGCAGGTGAGCCGCCACGCCACCGAGCATTTCATGAAGGACCCGGCGACGCGGGCTATCGTCGTCATCGACGGCTACAGCCTGCTCGACGGCCAGACCAAGAGCAACGCGTCGGTGTTCTTCGTCGGGCTCAAGGACTTCAAGGAGCGCTATTCGTCCGATAACATCCGTACCCAGAATGCCAGGGCCGTGGCGGTGAACGCGTTCCAGGCGTTCTCGCACATCCGCGAAGGCATCGTCGTGCCGATCAACCCGCCGTCCATCCCCGGCCTGGGCACGACCGGCGGCATGGAGCTGTACGTGCAGAGCAAGGGCGACGCGAACAGCGCGCAGATGGCACAGGTCGTGCAGGACTACGTGGCGAAGCTCAGGGCGCGGCACGAACTGGGCCAGGTCACGACTACGTTCAACGCCTCGGCGCAGCAGCTGCGGGTGGACGTGGACCGCGAGAAGGCGGAGACGCTCGGCGTGCCCGTGGAAGACGTCTACACCGCGATGCAGACGATGTTCGGCTCGCTCTACGTCTCCCAGTTCACCAAGTTCAGCCGACTGTTCCAGGTCATCCTCCAGGCCGAGCCCGAGTACCGCCTGAGGCCCGAGGACCTGTCGCAGATTTACGTGCGCAGCAGGAGCGGCAGCATGGTGCCGCTGCGGTCGGTGGTGACGACGCACTACGTCACCGGTCCCGACATCATGACCCGGTTCAACAACTTTCCGGCGGTGAAGGTCACCGCCGCGCCGGCACCCGGCTTCAGCACGGGCCAGGCGATCGCCGCGCTCGAAGCGGTGGCGGGCGAGGCTTTGCCGTCCGACTTCGGTATCGCCTGGAGTGGCCAGACGTTCGAGGAAAAGAAAGCCGGCGGCGCGTCTGCGCTGGTGTTCGTGTTCGGCCTCATCATGGTGTTCCTGATCCTCGCGGCGCAGTACGAGAAATGGTCGCTGCCGTTCGGCGTGCTCATGGCCGTGCCGTTCGCCCTGTTCGGCGCGTTGCTGGCGATACTCCTGCGCGGCCTCACCAACGACGTTTATTTCCAGATCGGCCTGACGATGCTGATCGGGCTCGCGGCCAAGAACGCGATCCTGATCTTCGAATACGCGGTGATGAACCGCGCGAGCGGGAAGTCCGTCCTCGAATCGGCGATGAACGCGGCGCGCGACCGCCTGCGGCCGATCATCATGACCTCGCTGGCATTCATACTGGGCTGCGTGCCGCTTGCCATATCGCTCGGCGTGGCCGCCAACAGCAAGCACTCCATAGGGACCGGCGTCATCGGCGGCATGCT
>JBOGIR010000318.1:0-15749 GCA_050742335.1 Vicinamibacterales bacterium
GACCAGCTCCGTGTACCCGTCGTTCCACTGCAGGGCGATCTCGGCGTCGATGCCGTCCTTCTCGCCCTTCATGAAGATCGGCTTCTCGTTGACGACCGTCTTGTTCTTGTTCAGGTGCTGGACGAACGACGTGATGCCGCCATCGTACTGGAATGTGTGCTCCTTGCCGTCGCGCTCGTCATGGATGGTAATGAGGATCCCGGCATTGAGGAACGCCAGTTCACGGAGGCGTTGAGCGAGGGTGTCGAAGCTGTAGTCGACCGTCTCGAAGATCTCCGGATCCGGCCGGAACGTCACCTTGGTGCCGCGTCGCTGCGTGGTTCCTGTGACTTCGAGATCCCTGAGCGGGTGGCCGCGCTCGTAGCTCTGCTGGTACACCTGCCCGTTGCGCCAGATTTCGAGATCGAGCCTCTCGGACAACGCGTTGACCACCGACACGCCGACCCCGTGCAAGCCGCCGGACACCTTGTAGCTCTCGTTATCGAACTTTCCGCCGGCATGCAGTACCGTCAACACGACCTCCGCGGCCGACTTGCCGCTCGTGTGGCGGTCCACGGGGATTCCGCGGCCGTTGTCGACAACGGTGATCGAGTTGTCGATGTGAATGGTGACATCCACCTGATTGCAAAAGCCCGCCAGCGCCTCGTCGATGGAATTGTCGACGACTTCGTATACGAGGTGGTGCAGCCCTGGCGCGCCCGTCGACCCGATGTACATGGCCGGGCGCGTCCGTACCGCTTCAAGACCTTCAAGGACCTTGATCTTGTCCGCACCGTAATCGTCCACCGAGCCATTCCCGTTGGCTCCGGCGGCGGCCGGTGATGGCGGTTCGAGCTGCGACTCTTGTTCCTGACGCTGGTTTGTGGTCTGGTCCACGCGTTTCCTTGTGGCTCGATCGCTCGGGTCAAATCCTCATTGGCATGATGACGTAGGTATAGCTGTAGCCTTGTGCGCCCACAGGTCTCATCACTGCCTGGCTGACCTCGTCTTTGAGCGACAGTTGCACGCTGTCGGTTTCGACGACACTGAGAAAATCGAGCACATACTGGGCATTGAAGGAGATGGCCAACGGCGGGCCGGTATAGTCGACCGCAATCTCTTCACGAGCCTCACCAAACTCCGAGCTGCTCGAGGTGACCTCCACCTTCCCGCTGCTCATTTCGAACTTCACGGCGCGCGACCGCTCATTCGAAAGCAGCGCGACCCGCTTCACCGCACTGGTGAGACGCTCCCGTTCGAAGTCGATCTCCTTGTCGTTGTTTCTTGGAATAACGCGCTCGTAGGCTGGAAACTGTCCGTCGATCATTCGTGAGATCAGCATCCGCCCGCCCACCTCGAAGAACAGATGATTCTCGCCTGCCTCGAACTGCACGTCGCCGTCGCCTTCAGCGAGAAGCTTTCCAAGCTCCAACAGCGTCTTCTTCGGAAGAATGACCCCCACCTCATCACTGATGCCAACCTTGTGTAACACCTCGACAAGAGCGAGGCGATGACCATCAGTGGCAACGAGCGTGAGCGTGTCGGGCCGTAACACAAACTTTGCGCCGTTCAAGAAATACCGAGTATCTTCACCGGTTATTGCAAACTGCGTCTTGGCCACCATTTCTTTCAACCCATTCCGTGGCAGGGTTGCGCGAGCCTTCCCGCTGGCATCAGGCAGGGTTGGAAAATCCTCACACGGGAGCGTCTGCATTCGTGAGTCGAACCGATCGGCGGCGACCTTCACGCCGTTCTTGTCTTCCTCGATCCGTACATCGGTTTCCGGCAACGCCTTGACAATCTCGTAGAGCTTCTTCGCGGGCAGCGTCAGCGCCCCTCCTTTGGCGACCAACGCCTGGCACCTGCTGCGCAGCGCCACTTCAAGGTCGGTGGCCAGCATCCGCACCTCGTCACCATTGGCCTCGAGGAGCACATTTCCCAGAATCGGAATCGTGTTCTTCCGTTCCACAATGCCCTGGAAAAGTTGCAGTTCTCGCAGAAGCTCAGTCTTGCGAACAACAAGTTCCATCGGCTTGCGGTGACCTCAAAGCGGAGTGGTGGTCCGCGGTTAACGGATCCTCAAAGAGAGGTATAGAGAAGAGATAAGAAATTATATCGAATAAAAGGTGCTGCGCAAAACCTAAACTTACGCTTTAAGTGACGTGAAATCAATTATTTACCTTGTGGATGACGCTGTGCTTCGAGCTGATGAACCCCGGCGGAATTCTGTGCATGATTCCGCGCCTTCGAAAACGAAGACAGCTACGCACAGAGCAGGGGTGTTGACGAGGTGGAATTCAGCGAAATGACTCGATAAAGTTGCCGATCAGGCTGTTGAAATCTCCGTCGCGCTTCCGGAGATCTTCCACTTTCTTAATGGAATGAATGACAGTCGAGTGGTGCTTTCCCCCGAAACTGCGACCTATCTCCGGAAGTGATGCACTCGTCAACGACTTGCACAGATACATCGCAATCTGGCGCGGCATGGCTATCGACTTTGAGTTGTTGCGTGATTTCAGCTCTGCGATCTTGAGCTTGTAGTAGTCGGATACGAATCGCTGAATCGTTTCGATGGTAACAGCCCTCTCGTCTTGATCGATGATGTTCTTGAGCACTTCCTGTGCCAGTTCGAGGGAGATTTCACGGCCTGTTAGTGATGCGTACGCGATGACACGGATGAGCGACCCCTCGAGCTCGCGGATGTTCGACTTGATCCGCCCGGCGATGTACATCGCGACGCTGTCGGGAACCGGTACTCCTTCCGCTTCGGCCTTTCTCTTGAGAATGGCGACGCGTGTTTCAATGTCCGGCGGCTGAATATCAGCAATCAGGCCCCATTCGAAACGCGATCTCAGGCGCTCCTCGAGCGCCGGAATCTGATGGGGGGGATGATCGCTACTGAGCACGATCTGCTTCTGTGCGTCGTACAGGGCGTTGAATGTGTGGAAGAACTCGGTTTGTGTCCCCTCCTTCCCTGAGACGAACTGAATGTCATCCACGAGCAGGACGTCGACCGAGCGGTACCGTTCGCGAAATTCGAGAATCCGGTCGTAGCGAAGGGCGTTGATCATCTCGTTCATGAAGCGCTCCGACGAAATGTAGGTGAGTCGAAGTGAGGAATCATGTTGCAAGACGTACTGTCCGATCGCATGCATCAGGTGTGTTTTTCCAAGTCCCACCCCTCCATAGATGAAGAGCGGGTTATAGGATCGCGACGGTGCCTCCGCGACAGCTCGACAGGCGGCATGGGCAAACTGATTCGACGGTCCGACGATGAAAGTGTCGAACGTGTAACGGGTGTTGAGAAAAGTAGCTGTAGTTGCAGCCTTGCCATCGGGGGAGACCGTCTCGATATCAGGAGAGGGCTCCTCGTCTGCCGCCGGTGAGGGGGCGGTGCCCTCCGCAACAAATGTGAGCGAGGCGCTCGACCGCCGTACTTCGGCGAGTGCCTCCGAAAGCACGACAGAGTAATGCTTGGTGAGCCAGTCCTTGAACAGCGCGTTCGGCACGCGCACAGTGATGAGATTCCCACTGTCGGCGACAAGGGTGGTGGGCTTGAACCAGGTGTAGAAGCTGTGCCGGTTAACTTTGGTTTCGACGCGGGAGAGGATCTGATCCCAGATGCTGGCGTCCATGGCTGTAGAAACCGGGAAAACACTCAAGAATCTGCCGACATCACAACCACGTGCCCCCAATCAGCCGTTCCCACGTCTTCGCCCGTGAATCAGGCCTGAAATTCGGCCCGTCTTGTGGGGACCATTCAGGAACGTCCCGTTTTTCCACAGTCTTTTCCACAGGTGTGGAAAACTTGGGGAAGAAACCGAAGAGGCGCCTCACGGTGCGAGACCCAACGTAAAGGGACCCGGCAATGTAGCACACGTCCCACAGTCGTTGACACCCTGCGCTGGCGGTGGCTAGTATTGAAAATTCCGCGTGCGGACGCGAGCAGCACATACGCCAGCCCCAGGGTGGGCAGGCACACGACAGGATCAGCATGAAAGGCAAGCGTACCTACCAGCCCAACAATCGCCGCCGGAAGAAGACACACGGTTTCCGCGTGCGGATGTCGACCAAGAATGGCCGGATCGTTCTCAAGCGGCGCAGGGCGAAGGGTCGTAGTCGGCTGACTGTCGCAGACGAAGAATAATCCCGGGCATCAGCCGGGAACCGGCATGAGCAGGCAGACGTTGCCGGCCGCCGAGCGTATCCGCCGAAGGCCCGATTTTGAAAGGGTTTACAGGCACGGGGTGCGGGCACACGGCCGGTTTATGACCCTGTTCGTGTTGTCCAATGGCGGGACTGTTCCACGACTTGGGGTCGCGGCTACTCGGAAGATCGGATCGGCGGTCGATCGTAATCGCGCGAAACGCCTGAGTCGTGAGGTATTTCGGCGCAAGAAGATCGCCGCGGGCCTCGATGTTGTCGTCGTACCGCGCCGGGAAATGCTCGATGCTCCCTTTGCCAGCCTTGAAGCCGATTACGCCGCCGCCCTCGAACGCGGAGGTCGCCAGATCGCGCCCTCGGCACGGACTCCGCGTCGCCGCGACAGGCGTGATAGCAGCGATAAGAGCGTATAAGATCCTTATTTCACCGCTATTTACAGGCTGTTGCCGATTCTACCCCTCATGTGCGGACTATGCCAGCGAAGCCGTCGCCCGGCACGGCGCGTTCCGCGGATTATGGCTGGGAGGTCGTCGTCTGCTGAAGTGCCATCCTCTAGGAAGTCACGGCGTTGATCCAGTGCCTCCCGCCTGACGCGTCACATGGAACGCCGAGTCCTTGTCGCCGTTCTCTTGTCGTTCCTGGTGATCTACGCGTTCCAGGCGCTCTTTGTGCCGCCGCCGCCATCGCCTCAACCGCAGGGGTTGCCGTCGCCTGCGACGCCCGCTGCGCCGGCCGTGCCCCCGCCGTCAAGCCCGGCGCCGGCACCTGCGCCGAGCCCGGCGGCTGCTGAACCTGTGCCGGCAGCCGTCGTTGGTGAGCCTGCCGAGCGCCAAATCCTCGTCGAAACAGCAGCGGTTAGCGCAACGCTGTCGAATCGGGGCGCCCGGATCCTGCATTGGCGGCTCAACAACTATCGCGACGACGAAGGCCAGCCGGTGGATCTCGTCCCATCTGGCCTTCCCGCCGATGAACCGACGCCATTCTCGCTGCGAGTAGACGACGATGCGATCACGCGACGACTGAATACGGCGCTGTATCGAGTCGTTGGAGACGCAGGTGGCCGGTTCGACGCCACTGCCGGCGATACGCCTCTCGTGTTCGAATTCGAAGATGCGTCTGGGCTGCGGGCGCGGAAGGAATTTCGTTTCGACTCGGCCAACTACCTGATTCGGTTTTCGGTGTCCGTGACGCTGGACGGTCGCGAACTGAATCCGACCGTGCTGTGGGGCCCCGGGCTGGGCGATCTTGGGGCGCTCTTGAGCGGAGGCAGTTTCTTCACGGGCAACTACATCCAGCCGCCGCAGGCGATTTACCACCGTGACGGGGACGTCCAGCGCCTTCCGAGCACCGAGCTCGCGCAACAGCCGGCGCACGAAGGGCAGTTCCGATTCGCGGGCGTCGACGACCACTACTTCCTGGCGGCGGCCCTCGATCCGGGCCAGGCGCGGCTCGAGTATCGGGTGGTGACGCTGCCGGGTCCGGGCGAGGCGCAACGACAACTGCTCGCCTTGAGCATGACGCTCCCGCGGCCGCCCACCGACGTCCGGTTCTTCTACGGACCCAAGCAGTTCGATCTGCTGCGTTCAATCGACGCCGAGCTCGTACGCGCCATCAACTTCGGCATATTCGGCTGGCTCGCCGTCCCCCTTCTTGGCGCCCTTCAGTGGATCTACGGGTTCGTGGGCAATTACGGATGGGCGATTGTCCTCCTCACGGTCGTGATCAACATCGCGATCTTCCCGCTGCGTCACAAGAGCGTCGTCTCGATGCGCAAGATGCAGGTGCTGCAGCCGCAGCTCAAGGCGATTCAGGATCGCTATGCCGGACTCAAGGTTTCCGATCCTGCGCGGCAGAAGATGAATACGGAGATCATGAATCTCTATCGCGAGAAGGGCGTGAACCCGGCCAGCGGCTGCGTGCCAATGCTGCTGCAGTTTCCCGTCCTTCTGGCGTTCTATTCGATGCTGTCGCAGTCGATTGAGCTCAGGGGTGCGGAGTTCGGGTTGTGGATCCTGGATCTGTCGCAGCCGGACCCCTATTACGTCATCCCGGTCCTGATGGCCGTGACGATGTTCTGGCAGACGAAGATCACGCCGACCACGGCCGATCCCGCACAGCAGCGGGTGATGCTGATCATGCCGCTCCTGTTCACCGTGTTCTTCCTGCAGGCGCCGAGCGGTCTCGTGATTTACTGGTTCGTGAGCAACCTGTGGGCGATTGGGCAGCAGTACTTCACCAATTGGTTGATCGGGCCGCCCCCTGCGTCGGCTGTGCGGCCGCCGGCCGAACGCCGGACGAAATCGGTCGGGGCCAGTCGCACCAGCGACGCGGAGAAACGATCGTGAAGATGTCACAGCCATGTCACTGACGACGGAAATCGCCGACTTCGTACAGCGGGTGGTGACCGCCATGGATCTGGCGCTCGTTGCCCGAATTGAAGAAACGCCGGACGGCACGCGTGTCAATCTCGAGGGAGACGACGGCGGTGTCCTGGTTCGCCGGGGCGGCGAGGGGCTGCAGGCGCTGCAGCACGTGGTCGCCACCGCGTTCAGAAAACAGCTCGGCGACGACAACCGGGTCGTCATCGACTGCAACGGGTTTCGAAGAGACAAGGACGCGGAGCTGAAGCAGATAGCGCACTTCATGGCCGAGAAGGCGCGGTCGAGCGGCGTGCCGCAGGAGATGGGCCCGCTGAATCCGTACGAACGCCGCATCGTGCATCTCGCCATCGCCGAGGATCCGACGGTGAGCTCCGAGAGCATCGGCGACGCGTTCATGAAGACGGTCATTATTGGGGCCAGGAAATAGCCGGGAGTGGTAGTGCGTCGCCGGGAGCAGGGCACGGTTCGGGCTGCCGGCGACCGCCAGCCACGAGCTGACGGATGTTCTCCACCGACGATTCCATTGTTGCGATCGCGACGCCCCCCGGCCGGGGTGCGATTGGAATCGTTCGCCTGAGCGGCCCCGCCGCGCTCGACATCGCGGGCGCCATCCTCGAGGATCGGCGCCCGCTTCGTGCGCGGTACGCCACGTTCACACGTGTGCGTGCGGCGCACGCCTCCTGCGCGATCGACGAAGTCGTCGCCACGTACTTTCCGGCGCCGCATTCCTATACCGGCGACCACGTGGTGGAGATCAGTGCCCACGGCAGCCCCGTCGTGCTGCACGCGATCGTCAGGAGTGCCATTGTCGCGGGCGCACGACTGGCGGCGCCAGGAGAGTTTACGCTCCGCGCGTTTCTCAACGGCAAGCGCGACCTGGTCCAGGCGGAGGCCGTGGGCGATCTGATCGCCGCGGCAACGCCGCTGCAGGCGCGGGTCGCGTTCGATCAGCTCGAGGGAACGCTGACGGGCCGCATCGCCGAGTTCGATGCGCAGCTGTTCGACTTGATCGCGCGGCTCGAGGCGTCGCTCGATTTTCCGGACGAGGGATACCATTTCATCGAGCCGGCCGAAACGGCTCGGCGCGTCGGATGCGTTGTCGAGCAGCTGGATCGGTTGCTGGCTGGTGCCCAACGGGGTCGGCTGATTCGCGAAGGCGCCGCGGTGGTCGTGACCGGCCGGCCCAATGTCGGCAAGTCGAGCATCTTCAACCTGCTGGTCGGGGCCGATCGCACGATCGTCACGGACAGGCCCGGCACGACGCGCGATCTGGTCTCCGAGCAGATCGACCTGGACGGCCTCGCCATCACACTGGTGGACACGGCGGGGTGCCGCGAAACAGACGACGTCGTCGAACGCGAAGGCGTCGCCCGCGCGACGCGGGCCCGCGACGTGGCAGACGTGCTGGTGGTCGTTCTCGATCGCAGTGAGCCGGCGACGGCGGAAGACGAGCAGGTGCTCGCGGAGACGGCGCACCAGCGGCGCATCCTTGTGGCGAACAAGTCGGATCTGGCCGAGAAGGCCGGTTTCAGCGGTTCCATTGCCGTGTCGGCAAGAACGGGCGCAGGGCTGGACGATCTGCGGCGCGCGATCGTGCGGGAGTTGACAGGCAGCCAGTCGCTGCGCGACACGGCCGCGCTCTCGAACACCCGGCACGTTGCGCTGCTCGAGCAGGCGCGCGCAGCCCTCGCACAGGCCCGACAGGCTGCGGCGGACGGTGAGACGCCCGAAGAATTCGTGCTGGCCGACCTGCAGGCGGCACGCGCGCGGCTCGACGAGATCGTCGGAACGCGAACGTCGGAAGACGTCCTTCAGCACATCTTCGAGCGATTCTGCATAGGGAAATAGTTCAATGTGCAATGTGCACGGTGCAATGTGCACGGTGCACGCTGAACGTGGGTGACGGATGCGCTTTGACGTGATCGTGATTGGCGCCGGGCACGCGGGCGTTGAAGCCGCGTGTGCGTCGGCTCGGCTCGGGTGCAGCGTCGGTCTGTGCACGTTGTCTCGCGACACGGTCGCGCACATGCCCTGCAATCCCGCGGTCGGCGGAACCGCCAAAGGACACCTCGTCCGCGAGATAGACGCGCTCGGTGGCCTGATGGCGCGTGCCATCGACGCAACGGGCCTCCAATTCAAGCTTCTGAATCGAAGCCGCGGACCGGCTGTCTGGTCGCCGAGAGCGCAGGCCGACAAGCACCGCTACTCCGCATGGGTGACTGCGGCGCTCGAGCGCGAGGCCGGTATCACGTGGCTGTTTGGCAAAGCGGGACGCATTCACGTTGCAAACGGCCATGTGGTCGGCCTTGCGATGGAGGATGGCGATCGGCATGAATGCAGCGCGCTCGTCATCACCACGGGAACATTCCTGAACGGATTGATTCACGTTGGCCCCGAGCAGCGTCCGGCTGGGCGTCATGGGGAGCCGCCGTCGTGCGAGCTGGCTGACTCGATTCAGTCGTTCGGATTCGAGGGAGGGCGCCTCAAGACCGGAACGCCGCCGCGGCTGCATCGGAACAGCATCAACTTCGACGCGGCGGTTGAAGCAGGGCACTTTGTCGAAGAACGCGGCGACCCCCGGCCAGTGCCGTTTTCCTTTTCGACCGCAATGCCGCTGCGCAATCAAATCCGCTGCTGGCTGTTGTATACCAACGATCGCGTCCGCGAGCTCGTGCGCGAGAACATCGGTCGCAGCCCGCTGTACAACGGCCAGATCCATGGCATCGGCCCGCGGTATTGCCCGTCGCTCGAAGACAAGATCATGCGGTTTCCCGACCGCGAGCGCCACCAGCTCTACCTCGAACCCGAAGGGCTGGACGTCGACGACATCTACGTGAATGGCCTCTCGATGTCGCTGCCACGCGACGTCCAGGAGCGGCTGGTTCAAGCACTTCCCGGGCTCGAGGAAGCATCAATCCTTAGAGCCGGATACGCAGTTGAATATGATTTCGTGCAGCCGACCGAATTGAAGTCAACGCTTGAGACGCATCGTGTTGGCGGCCTTTTCCTTGCGGGGCAGATCAACGGAACCTCGGGATACGAAGAGGCGGCGGCACAGGGGCTCATGGCGGGTATCAACGCTGCGCGCGCCGTTCGGCGCCAGCCGCCGTTTTCCCTTGGACGTGATGAGGCGTACATCGGGATTCTGGTTGATGACCTTATTACGAAAGGATGCCTTGAGCCGTACCGAATGTTTACGTCGCGTGCGGAGCATCGGCTGCTGCTGCGGATTGACAACGCTGACCTGCGACTGACGCCGGTGGGTCATCGGATTGGTCTTGTCGACGATGAGGCGTGGGCGCGATTCGAAGCGCGACGGGATCGTCATGCCCGGAATATCGTGGCGTTACATCGCGCGTGCGTGCGCACGGATGCGGGCGACCGTGTTCGTGCGAGTGTGCTGTTGCGGCGCCCCGCCGTGCGGCTCGATCGACTCCTGGAGCAAGGGGACGTGTCGCTGGACCTGGAGGAGTCAACACGCGAGCTTGACGTGGCCAGCATCGAGAACGAAGTCAAGTACGCCGGGTATCTGAAGCAGGAGGCGGTGCGTGCGGAGCGGATGCGCAAGTCTGAACACCGCCGGATTCCAGCAGAATTTGTCTTTGCCGGCGTACCGGGCCTGTCTCGGGAAGTCGTGCAACGCCTGACCCACGTCAAGCCCGAAACGCTGGGCCAGGCCTCGAGGATTCCGGGAATCACTCCGGCCGCTGTGGCCGTATTGGGCTCCTATCTCGACAAGACCGTGTGACGCGTTGAACAGTCGCGAATTTCAGGACAAGCTGACCCGTCGAGCTCGCCGAGCGGGCGTAAGCCTCGGCCCTGAACTCGAGGCTCGGCTCGAGACGTATTACCGGCTGCTCTTTACTTGGAATACGAGGATCAACCTCACTGGCCTCAACCTCGCGGACATTTCACCCGAGGCACTGGATCGCCTGCTGATCGAGCCGCTCGTCGCCGCGAAATACGTACCGGCGGCGGCGGCGCGTATGCTGGACGTCGGGAGTGGCGGCGGATCTCCGGCTATTCCACTCGTGCTCGCGGTGGCCCGGCTGCAGCTCGTGATGGTGGAGTCGAAAACGCGGAAGTCGGTGTTCCTGCGAGAGGCAGTCCGGGCACTCGATCTTGGGGGGGCCGAAGTGGCCAACGCGCGTCTCGAAGAGCTCCTCTCCCGCCCAGACCTCCACGAGGCCAACGACCTGGTGACGGTTCGTGCCGTCCGGCTCGAAGCGCGGACCCTGATGACGCTTCAGGCGTTCATCAAGCCCGGCGGTCTGGCCTTCCTGTTCCGCGCTTCGGCCACGCCAGACCCGTCGGAAGCGCTAACGCCGCCGCTGTCGTGGAAGGCCACCTACCCGCTTCTCGAGTCGCTGCGCAGCCGGCTGGTCGTGCTGGAAAAGCAACGCATCGGCAAGAGTGTTCCACGTGAAACACATTCTGCTTGACGCCGATCCTGAAGGGTCCTAGTCTGATGCAGGTTCGGAACCATACACAGATTGGTCAAATGACAGACAAAGTGGGCATCCGCTCCGCCAGGGTTCTCGCCGTGGCCAACCAGAAAGGCGGAGTCGGCAAGACCACCACGGCTATCAACGTGGCCACCTCACTTGCCCTCGATGGCCAGCGTGTGCTCCTCGTCGATATCGACCCGCAGGGCAACCTCACCAGCGGCGTCGGTCTTAAAGGGCATCGCGCAGCGGCGGGAACCATCTACGAGGCGCTGATGTCAGACGACGCGGCGCCTGAATCGTTCGTGCTCCCCACGCAGGTCGCCAACCTTTCGCTGATTCCGGCAGATCGCAATCTCACGGGTGCTGAGATCGAACTCGTGGGCGTCCCCGCCCGCGAGCACCGCCTCCGGCGCGTGCTCGAGCCGCTGGCCGCGCACTTCGATCTGATGTTCATCGACTGCCCGCCGTCGCTGGGTCTGCTGACGCTGAATGCGCTCGTTGCCGCCAGCGCGGTTGTGATTCCGCTGCACTGCGAGTACTTCGCGCTCGAAGGCCTTGCCGATCTCGTCGACACGATGCGCCGCGTGCGCGGGACGCTGAATCCCGCCCTCGACATCGAGGGCGTGCTGCTGACCATGTACGACGACAGGACGAACCTGGGCCAGCTCGTGGCGCGCGACGTGCGCGAGTTCTTCAAGGAGAAAGTCTTCAACACGATTATTCCGCGCAACATCCGTCTCGGCGAAGCGCCGAGTCATGGAATGCCCGCGGTGTTGTACGACGCAAAATCGCGCGGCGCCGCTGCGTACGGCGCGCTGGCGAAGGAAATGCTTGCGCGGCACCACGCCTGACGAGAGCGCCGGAACGAGGAGGAGCATGAGATGGAGCGACGCCCGGCACTTGGCAAGGGCTTGAGCGCGCTGATTCCGGATGCGCCCGCCCCCCCGCGCACCGGAACGATTGACATCGACATCGACCTGCTGACGCCGAGCGATCAGCAGCCGCGCATCGTGGTCGACGACTCGAAGCTCGAGGAATTGGCCGCGTCAATCCGCGCCAACGGCGTCATCCAGCCGATTCTGGTGCGTCGCGCCGGCGGCGCCTATCGCATCATCGCCGGCGAACGGCGGTGGCGCGCCGCGCAGCGCGCGGGCCTCCTCAAGGTGCCCGCGGTCGTGCGCGAGGTGCCCGATGGCGCCGAGCAGCAATTGCTCGAGTTGGCCCTCGTCGAAAACCTGCAACGAGAGGATCTGAATCCAATCGACCAGGCGGGCGCCTATCAGCGTCTCGTCGAGGAGTTCGGCTTGACGCAGGACCAGGTGGCTGCTGCCGTCGGGAAGGACCGGACGTCGGTCGCCAACTACGTCCGCCTGCTTCGCCTGCCGGAGGAAGTCCGCGGAGATCTCGTGGCGGGATCGTTGTCGATGGGGCACGCCCGCGCGCTTCTGGCTCTGCCCGATGCACCCGCCCAGCGCCAGGCGGCGCGCGAAGTCATCGCGCGGGCACTGTCTGTTCGCGACACCGAAGCGCTCGTGAAGAAGCTGATGGCACCGGCACAAGCCCGCCGGCCTGTCGCTGTGCCGGTGGCCGACGTGCACACCCGGGCGGCAGAAGATCGCCTGCGCTTCGCTCTTGGCACGAAAGTCCGCATCGTGCGGCACCGGTCGGGCGGGACCATTGAGATTGCGTTCGGCTCCGAGTCCGAGCTGAATCGTCTCTACGAACAGTTGATCGGGACGAGCGGGACGCAGCCCGTGAGTGCTGGTCTATAGCCTGGACTACCTGTCGTTCACACTGCTGGGTTCTCGCTTCTCGCGTTCGTGTTCAGGTTCAGTTCTGGCGTTCGTCGTTCACCTTCGAGCCGGCTGTGTTATAAAAGGTTGCTTGTGCCTCTCAGGTACAAGCAGACACAGCCGGGTTGGCCCCAGCAGATGAAGTCATGAGCACTCGTGCGTCCGCGGCCCGTTACGCGCGAGCCATCCTCGATGCGATCGTTCCAGACGGCAATCCGGAGCAGGTTGAGCAAGAGTTGACCGCCTTTGCCGAACTGGTGGCACGCACGCCCGACCTTCAGAAAGCCTTTGCGAATCCCGCCGTTCCCGTCACCGCCAAGCGCGGCGTTGTCGAGGAGGTGGGCGCGAGGATGAATGTATCGGCGCCGGTCGCCAGACTGCTGCGGCTTTTTGCCGAGCGCGACAGGTTGTCGGTTCTTGGGGATGTTGCGACCGCCTATCGCGAGCGGCTCCTGGAGTACCGCAGAATCGTGCGCGCAGAGGTCACAACCGCAATGCCGCTGCCGCCCGAGCGGCTCGCGCAGTTGGAGCGGCGCCTCGCCGAGGCGACCGGCCGCCGCGTCAGGCTGACGTTGCGGGTGGATCCGGCACTCATCGGCGGCGCCGTCGCGCGCGTGGGGAGCGTGGTCTATGACGGCAGCATCGCCACGCAGCTCGAAAAGGTTCGGGCACGACTCGAGGAAAGCCGCTGAATGGAATCAGACGATGGACATCAGAGCTGAAGACATCTCGAAGATCCTCCGCGAACAGCTGGGCAGCCTTGTGGTCGACGTCGACGTCGCCGAAGTCGGCACCGTCATCGCGATCGGCGACGGCATTGCGCGCCTTCACGGGATTGAGCGCGCCATGGCTGGCGAGATGCTCGAGTTCCCTCATGGCGTGTTCGGGATCGCGCTGAACCTCGAGGAAGACAGCGTCGGCGCCGTCCTGCTCGGCGACTTCAAGGCAATCAAGGAAGGCGACACCGTCAAACGGACTGGGCGCATTATCTCGGTGCCGGTTGGCGAGGAGATGCTAGGACGCGTCGTCAACGCGCTCGGTCAGCCGATCGACGGGAAGGGGCCAATCCAGACCAAGCAGTTCCTGCCGATCGAGCGGCTCGCGCCCGGTGTCGTCGACCGGCAGCCGGTCAAGGAACCGCTCCAGACGGGGCTCAAGGCGATCGACGCGATGGTGCCGATCGGCCGCGGACAGCGCGAGCTGATCATCGGCGATCGTCAAACCGGAAAAACCGCCGTCGCCGTCGACACGATCATCAACCAGCGTGGCAAAGACGTCGTCTGCATCTACAACGCGGTCGGCCAGAAGCAGTCGACCGTGGCACAGGTCGTGCGGACCCTCGAAGAGTACGAGGCGTTGAGCTACACGATCGTCGTCGCCGCGGCCGCCGCGGATCCGGCGCCGATGCTCTACATCAGCCCGTACGCGGCGTGCGCGATTGGCGAGTACTTTCGCGACAGCGGCCGCCATGCGCTGTGCGTCTACGACGACCTTTCGAAGCACGCTCAGGCATATCGCGAGATCTCGTTGCTGCTGCGGCGCCCGCCCGGGCGCGAGGCCTATCCGGGCGACGTGTTCTACCTCCACTCGCGTCTGCTGGAACGCGCGGCCAAGCTGAACACCCAGCATGGGGGAGGGTCGCTGACGGCGCTCCCCATCATCGAGACGCAGGCCGGAGACCTGTCGGCCTACATCCCGACCAACGTCATCTCGATTACCGACGGACAAATCTTTCTCGAGACCGACCTGTTCCACCAGGGCGTGCGCCCGGCGATCAATGTGGGCAACTCCGTATCGCGAGTCGGCGGATCGGCACAGATCCGTGCGATGCGTCAGGTCGCCGGGTCACTGCGCCTCGATCTCGCGCAGTATCGGGAGCTCGCCGCGTTTGCGCAGTTTGGCAGCGACCTCGACAAGGCGACGCAGGCGCAGCTCAATCGCGGCCGGCGCCTCGTCGAAGTGCTCAAGCAGCCGCAGTACCAGCCGCTGCCCGTGGAGAAGCAGGTCGTTGTCATCTTCGCGGCAACCAGAGGCTATCTTGACCATGTCGGCGTCGAGCACGTGCGGCGGTACGAAGAGGAGCTGTACCGCTTCATGGAGCGGCGTCACCCGGAGATCCTGGCGGGGATTGCCGAAAAGAAGATCCTCGACGATGAGCTGCGAGGCGCGCTCGAGTCGGGGCTTGCCGAATTCGGGCAGCAGTTCACGGGCAGCACTCAGGCCGCCGCCGTCGCGTAGAACGAGATGCCTTCGCTCCTGGATCTGCGCCGACGCATCCGCGCCGTCAAGTCGACGCAGCAGATCACCAAGGCGATGAAGATGATCGCCGCCTCGCGCCTCAAGCGCGCGCAAGATCGCGTCATCGCGGCGCGCCCCTTTGCGCAGCGGATGCAGCAGGTGCTCAACAGCCTTGCGGCGCGCGTCGACCCCGAGGCGCATCCACTCCTTCGAACGCCCTCGACGGGGCGGCCGCTGCTCATCGTCGTCACCGCCGATCGAGGACTGTGCGGCAGCTTCAATGCCAATGTCATCAAGGCGGCGGGGCAGTTCATCCTCAGGGACTGGGGGCCGGACGGTGTCGCGCTGGGGCTGGTTGGGCGAAAGGGGCGCGATTTCTTCCGCCGGCAGGGCTTCGACGTGCTTCTCGAGCAGGTGGGCATCTTTCAGCGCCTGGCCTTCGCGCATGCTGCGGAGATCGCCGGTACGGCGATTGACGAATTCGTATCGGGCCGCGCTTCGAGCGTTCACGTCGTGTACAACGAGTTCAAATCGGTCATCTCACAGCGAATCGTCGTCGAGCAACTGCTGCCGGTTCCGCGACCCGACAGCGGCGTGGGGCGTAGTGCCGAGTACTTGTATGAGCCGGGACCGGAGGAGATTTTCCGCCATCTGCTGCCACGGTACGTGCAGGCGCAGGTGTATCGCGCGCTGCTCGAATCGAACGCGGCCTTCTTTGCCGCGCAGATGACGGCGATGGATGCGGC
>JBOGIR010000319.1:0-20000 GCA_050742335.1 Vicinamibacterales bacterium
GTTCTACGCTCGATGTTCACGTCGAACTCAAAGGGTCTGAAGATCGGAGGATGCACCGTCGTCGACATCATCCGATAGACCCACCAGTGGGTTGCCCCCTCGTTGGTCTCGCCGCCGTACAATACCGCAGATAAAGCGTCTCGTTGCTTACCGTCGGCCCGTTCGTCGATGACACCCTGAAACTCGCCGTTGCCCTCGTAAATCGGTCCCGGCCACGCGTAGAGAACCGCTCCGCACAGGCCATCGAGCGGCACATCCCCGAAGTGGCCCTTATCGATCCGAACAGTCGCGAAGCCGCGGCAGTCTCCGTGCGTGGGTCGGGGTGACTCGAACTGGCAAGGGCAGGCGTAGTCGCAGTTGCAGTTGCTGAACTCGGGCCCTTCGATATACCAGTCAACCTGTGCCATGGTGTCCTCCGCCTGAACTACCTCCCGGGCAATACGATCGTGCCCGCGCACTGCGTCCCTTATCTTGCGGACCGATGTACTCCCTCCCTGTCGGTGGCTCTAACATCGTATGGGTGCACGGTGCCATTGCCTGGCGCTCGGCTGGCCCCGGTCTCCGCGCCTACTCCGAGCGATGCGTTCAGGTCGGGCCATTCTACTGGTGCCGTTCGCGGAGTCAACGACCATTGGTCCGTGCATTTGGACAGACAGACGCACACGCGATCCCCTGAATTGCCGCTGGCGTCTTAGAGCCGGGATTCCTGGGTGGGCTGGCGGGCGCCAATTGCGGTTCGGACACGGTTTCGAGAGCCCGGGGCAGGCTCACCCTGATCAGTCGCGATGTAGCTATCCAGCTGGTCGTTGTTGCGGGACCTGAAGAATCTGTCCAGGCTGGACGCGCTCAATCGCGGTCAACGTCTCGGGGACCAGCGGAAGGAGGTCCTCGAGCGCGTTGCTCGCTGCCGCGAGAACAACGACGTCAAGGTTTCGTTGCGTCAGGTTCTGTTGGTACTCGAGACTCCGGTCCCCGGTGATGAAGACCGAGAACCCGGCCTGCTCGGCCTCCGTGAGCAACGCGCCATTCTTGAGTCCGGCCCAGGACTGCTGCTGCAACGTCCGGACGTCATGGCCCGAAAGGTGTCGCGCGAGTTGCCGTGGCAACTGCTCATCGAGGAGAACACGCACGAGCGCTCACAGCCTCGTGGGCCGCTTCGAGGGCGGCCACGGCCTGTTCCCTCGACACCGTGGGAAACGAATCAAGAAACTCGTCCAGGCTGTGGTTCCGTTCCAGGTAGTCGATGAGGTTCCGAAACGGCACTCGCGTCCCGACGAAAACGGGCGTTCCCCCGAGAATGTCCGGGTCACTGTGAACGACAAGGGACGTGGCTGGCATGGGCGCCTCTCCTCTCGATTCTAGCGCCTCGGCTGCCAGGATGGATGCTGAACTGCGAAAGGTCTACATGGGGCGACCGACCTCGTGGGAGAGCAGGGGCGTGGCGTTCGCCCGCGCGGCGAACGGCGCACCGCACCGCGCGCTCGCTCCTATCCCTTCGCTCGTTTGACACGGCGCAGTCCCGGCCGTAGACTCGCCGCGTTCTGAGGGCGCTGGGCTTTAGGCTTTAGGCTTTAGGCTTTAGGCCTTGGGCCTGTTCGGCAGAGGCTGAGAGCCCAGGGCCCAGATCTAGCTGCAGGAGTCGCGTCATGGTCCGATCGAACGGTTCGAAGAAGCCCGCCCGCCGAAGCCTTGGCGCAGACGGGCCTGCCCGCCGAAGCCTTGGCGAAGGCGGGCTCGAGCGCCGCAGGTTCCTGCAGCAGGGCGCCCTTGCCGGCGCAGCACTCGTCGGGACACCAGCGGTTACCGCAGCGCAGGCTGCGGCGCCGCAGGTGCCGGCGGCGCCCCTCGGACAGTCGCCATCGACACCCGTCATGACCGCGGCGGCGGAGGCGACGCCGCCGGGCGATGTCCAGGTGCTCGGCGAGAACGAGCGCTGTGGCTCGGACTACATGATGGACGTGTTCAAGTCGCTCGGATTCGCGTACGCCTGCGCGAACCCCGGATCCAGCTTCCGAGGGCTGCACGAATCGCTCGTCAACTACGGCGGGAACACGAACCCAGAGCTCCTCACCTGCTGCCACGAAGAATCGTCTGTGGCCATGGCCCACGGATACTTCAAGGTCGAGGGCAAGCCGCTTGCGGTCATGGCGCACGGGACCGTCGGCCTGCAGCACGCCGCGATGGCGATCTACAACGCGTGGTGCGATCGCGTACCGGTGTACGTCATCCTCGGCACGCACGCGGATGCCGCGATCAGGCGCGGCGCAGAGTGGTATCACGGGGTGCAGGATGCCGCAGCGATGGTCCGCGACTACACCAAGTTCGACGACTTCCCGTGGTCGCTGACGCATTTCGCCGAGTCCGCCGTTCGCGCCTACAGGGTCGCGCTCACGCCGCCAATGGCGCCCGTGGTCATGGTGCTCGACGGCGGTCTGCAGGAGCACCCTATCCCGAAAGGCGAGCACCTCTCCATACCCAGACTGACGCTGCCCGTGCCGCCGCAAGGTGAGACTGGTGCGGTGGAAGAGGCGGCGCGCACGCTCGTCGCCGCGGAGTATCCGGTGCTCGTCGCCGATCGGCTTGCACGGACGCCGAACGGCATGAAGCTCCTGATCGAGCTGGCCGAAACGCTGCAGGCGGCCGTGATCGATCAAGGCAGCCGCATGAACTTCCCCTCGCGCCACCCGCTCAACCAGACGCTGCGCGCCCGTGCCGCAATCGTCGAGGCCGACGTCATCCTCGGACTCGAGCTGGTGGATTTCTGGGGCACCGTCAACGCGCTGCGCGACCAACTGCATCGCTCGACGCGCCGGATCGCCAAGCCCGCGGCCAAGCTGATTTCAGTGACGACGGGCGACCTCTACATCCGCTCGAACTATCAGGACTTCCGCCGGATGCAGGAGGTCGATTTGGCCATCGCGGCCGATGGAGAAGCCACGCTGCCGGCGCTCATCGAGGCGGTCAAGCGCCTGACGACGGCCGACCGGCGGCGTGTGTACGAGGAGCGCGGGACGAAGCTGGCGCAGGCGAGCCGCGCCGCCGCCGACGCGTCGCGCGTGGCCGCCTCCTACGCCTGGGACGCGAGCCCGGTCAGCACCGCGCGCCTCAGCGCCGAGATCTGGGCGCAGATCAAGAACGAAGACTGGTCGCTCGTCTCGAGCTACTACAGCAGCGACATGACGAACTGGCCTCGGCGGCTCTGGAACTTCGACAAGTCGTATCAGTGGCTCGGCCACGCCGGCGGCGGCGGCATCGGCTACGGCGCGCCCGCATCGGTCGGCGGCGCGCTGGCGAATCGCCGCCACGGGCGGTTCTCGGTGGCTATTCAAACCGACGGCGACATGATGTACGCGCCGGGCGTCCTCTGGACGGCCGCGCACCACAAGATTCCGCTGCTCAGCGTGATGAACAACAATCGCGCCTACCACATGGAGCTGATGCACGTACAACGGATGTGCAACGCGCGGAACCGCGGTGTGGATCGCGGCGTCATCGGCAGCCAGCTGATCGATCCGAACATCGATTTCGCCAAGCTGGCCCAGTCGATGGGCGTCTATGCCGAAGGGCCGATCACCAGTCCCGGCGATCTCGGGCCCGCCCTCCGCCGCGCGATCGCCGTCGTCAAGCGCGGCGAACCGGCCGTTGTCGATGTGGTGACACAGGTGCGGTGATGAACCTACGTCGTTCACACTTCTCTGTTCTCGGTTCTCGGTTCGTGTTCAAGTTCGGCCTGATCGCGGCGACGACCATTCTGATCGTTGTGGCAACGGCGCGCGGAGTCGATGCGCAGGCGGGGCCTGGTGCCGCCACCTTCAACGTGGCCATCGGCCAGACCTTGTACGCCAAGACCGGCTGCGACACGTGTCACGGTTCCGGTGGCCGTGGCACGGCGGCGGGGCCTCCGCTTGCCGGCAACGCCCGTCAGTTGCCCGCCTTCATCGCCTACGTGCGGAAGCCGACGGGCACCATGCCAGCACAGAGCGCACAGGTGATTTCAGATCAAGGGCTTGCCGACATCCACGCGTACTTGCGCGCAGCGGCCGTACAACTCGACCAGGCGACGTCCGCACCAGCCGGACGCGCCGGCGTGGGCGCAACGGTGTATGCGAAGGTCGGATGCTACCAGTGCCATGCCAACGAGGCCCAGGGAGGGATGGCCGGACCGCGGATCGGCCCCGATCCGATTCCGTTTGCGCGCTTCGCGCAGTACGTCCGCAATCCGACGGGAGAGATGCCGCCGTACACCGACAAGGTGCTGTCCAATCAGGAGCTGGCAGACATCTACGCGTTCGTCCAGGCGCGCCCGCGTCCGCCGGCCGTCAATACGATTCCGCAACTGGCGCCGTAGGGAACTGACGCGGTAGGCTTTCGGCTTTCGGCTTTAGGCTTTACGGTTAGGCTAGTGCAGATTGCCGATTTGTTCGATTGATGATTGTTGACGATTGCTGATTGACGATTGGGCGAACGGATTGGCGATTGAGGGAATTGACCGTCAATCGAAATTCACTTCGGCAATCGACAGTCTTCATTCGACAACAGTCTCCACTCGACCAATCTGAAGTCTGCAATAGGGCCAGGACACATGACGATCCTTCTCGCCTCCGCATTCGCCGCGCTGCTCGGCCAGTCGCCTGCCCCGGCTGTGCTGCAGCGTACGTTCGTCGCGCCGGACGCGGGGAGGATCCTGTACGGCATTTCGGTCCCCGCCGGCTACACCGCGCGTGAGCCGCGCCCGCTCGTGCTGGCACTGCACCCGGGCGGCGAGCGGACGCCGTACTACGGGCTGTCGTTCATGCGCGGGATCGTATCGCCCGCGCTGAAGGATCTCGGCGCGGTCATCGTCGCGCCCGACTGCCCTACCAGGGCCTGGAGCGACCCGATGGCGGAGCGTGCTGTGCTGGCGCTGCTCGAGAGCGTGCTCAAGGAGTACGCGATCGACCGGCGTCGCATCCTCGTCACGGGATTCAGCCTCGGCGGGCGCGGCACGTGGTTCATGTCGTCGCGGCACGCCGATCTGTTCACCGCGGCGATTCCGATCGCGGGATCGTCGGGCGACGAGCCGCTCGATCGTCTGGGCCGGATCCCGACCTATGTCATCCACAGCCGGGCCGATCAGGTCGTGCCGTTCGAGCCCGATGAGCAGACGTCGCGGGAGCTCGAGAAGCTGGGGCGCCCTGTCCGGTTCGAGGCGCTCGACGGCCTGGGCCACTACCAGATGGGTGGCTATGTCGACGCGCTCACGCGCGCCGGGCGGTGGGTGGCGGAGCGGTGGGAACGAAGCCGCTAATACCAAGAGCGGTCGATTGGAGGATTGCAGATTGCTCGATTGACGATTGTTGACGATTTGTGAATGACGATCGATCGAACCAGCCAAGGGGCTCTGCCCCTGAAATCCCCGCAGCGCCCCTCGGCTGGTTCGGGCTGTGTCTGCTTGGCGCGCTCCGCGCGCCCTAGTCCGTTATGCGGCTGCCGACGCAACGGGTACATAATTCACGTTTCGAGCCGCATAACGGACTAATCGGCGATTGAGGGAATTCGCGGTCGAGACCGAATCGACAATCGAAAATCGTCATTCGACAACAGTCTCAATTCGATCAATCTGAGATCTGCAATAGGAGGATTGCATGGAGGTAAGGGTCCACACTAGAGCGCGCGTCTCGCGCGCTCGTCATTTCGTGGCCGTTGCGTCGTTGACGCTGCTCGCCACCGGTACGAGCGGCGCGGCCTCCACCTGGCATGTGAAGGCAGGTGCGACGGCGGGTGGAGATGGAAGCCAAGGCCGGCCCTTCGCCACGCTCCAGGAGGTGGAAACGCGGTCGCGACCTGGCGACACGATACGTGTTGTTCCCTCTGACACGCCGCTCGACGGCGGGATTCAACTGAAGGATGGGCAGCGCCTGATCGGGCTCGGGAACCCCGTGACGAAATCGGCCGGCGGTGCGCGCCCGACCATCACCAATACGACGAGCACGCGCTACGACGGCGATGCCATACGCCTGGCGCACAACAACTTCGTGCAGAACATCCATGTCGATGGCGCGTCCCGCTCTGGCATTTTCGGCGTCAATGCCGTGCGCGCGCAGATTCGCGGGAACCTCATCACGAACAACATGATTCAGGGCAACAACCTGCCCAGGCTGGAGGCGCTCTGGCCCGCAGGGTTCGTGCTCTATCAGTCGCAGGGGAATCACTTCGGGGGGATTACGCTGCTCTCATGCGGGCCGGCCGCATCGAGCTACTGCGTCAGTCACGCTCCGGCCATTCCGGGCGTTGCCAACACAGGCCAACTGGTCATCGCCGACAACGTCATTCGCGACAGCAACCTCGAAGGGATCATGTTGCTCAGCGACACGGGCGCCGCCGTCAGCTATGACGTGATGAACAACGAGGTCAGGGACATCTCGCTGCACTTGCCACGCCCGGAAGCGTTGACCCCGCCGCTCGGCATCGTCCGCTCACGCGCCTTTACGCTGATCGCCCTGAACGGCTCGGGCGCCACGCTCAACATGAGTGGATTCCGGGCCGACACGCTCGCTCCACCCGGCAATTACGCGTCCGACGGCGTCGTGCTCCTGACCGGCGGCAGCCGACCGATCGTCCACGCCCGCCTCTCCGATCTGGTCGTACTCAATTCGCATCGGACCGGCGAAGTCAACAACGGAGATTCGATCGAGATCCAGCACCGAGGCGCCTCGGACGGCGTTCTCAACGTCGACATCACGCGCGCGGATCTCCGGGACCCGGCCAGTGCCAATATCAAGGTCCTGGAAGCGTCGAACCCCTCGAACGGCAGCTACAACATCACGATCAGCGACTCCGTGCTCAGCAATGCCAATCCAGCGGGCATCGCGGATGCGCAGATCCGATTCAGCGGCGCCAGCAACGGGACAAAGGCGTTCACGCTCGCCGTCAGGAATACGAAGGTGTCCGGGATCGGCGGAGCCATCGGGATCGTGAACCCGAATCACCTGGATACACTGAACGTGTTCGTGGAGAACTCGTCGTTTTCGGACCTGACACAGCCGCCAGAGGCGAAGCCCACCCCGGCCATCACCGTGAGTCATCCTGCCGATCGAACATTGGGAACGGCCGTCATCGATCTGGGGGCCGGTCCGCTGGGCAGCCGGGGTCGAAACCGATTCGTCAACACGCCGCAGCTCGACGTGTCGGTGATCAACGGGAGCACCGCGGCATCTCCTATTCGAGTGGATGCGTCGAACAATTACTGGGGCGGCGGCGCGCCGGTGATGGCGCCGGCCGCATCGACCGACGTGCTGACGAGCGGCAACGTCACGTTCAGCGCACCGGCTCACCTGACGGCCGATCCGGCACGCTGACTATTGCAGATTTCAGATTGGTCGAGTGGAGACGGTTGTCGAATGACGATTTTCGATTATCGGGTTGAGTGTTCGATTGACGGTCAATCCTGCAATCACCAATCAATTCGACCCATCGCCAATCAGAAATCATCAACAGTCGTCAATCGAGCAATCTGAAATCTTCACTGGAGCAGCTGCACCTTGTGACTGGCTGGTGGTACTGTCTTCGGCATTTGTCGTCGAGTTGAAATGAAGGAGGACGTCGTGCGCTTGCTATCGACCCTACTGCTGTTCACGTTCGTGGGCGTCGTGCCCGCCGCTGTGCATGGGCAGGTGCTGACGCGGCGGGACATGTCTTTGCAGCTCGCCAGAACGATCGCCGATGCGGCGCTCGCCGCGTGCCAGAAGGACGGCAGCAATGTCACCGCCGCGGTCGTGGATCGCGCCGGCGATCTCGTGGTGCTCCTCCGCCACGATGCCGCCAACCCGCATAATGCGGAACTGGCGCGGCGGAAGGCGTACACGTCGCGCACCTTCGGGATCACCACGATCGAATTCCGCAATCGCACGGCCGGCACCAGCGAGTTTGCCGGACAACGTCAGCTGTTCGACGTGATTCCGCTGGGGGGTGGCGTGCCGATCCGGATGGGCACCGAACTCATCGGCGCGCTCGGCCTCAGTGGGTCCCCAATGCAGGAAGCGGACGAAAAGTGCGCCCTGGCCGGGCTCGCCGCGGCAGCCAGCCAACTGAAATAGCACGGCTCAGGGCACACCAACACGGGCCACGCCCCTCGACGTTGCTCGGGGCGTCCTGAGCGGCAGCCGAAGGACGGAGACACGGAGACACAGAGAAAGGTTTGGCTCTGTGACTCTGTGCCTCTGTGGCCCGTGTGCGTGTGACCGGTGACCTTCTTACTGCCTACCGCCTACCGCCTACTGCCTACTGTTTGCAGCGATCCGTCCCCAGGCCACCGCCTTCAGCCGTCCCGACGTCGCGATAGGCCTTGTGGCAGTTCGCGCACGCGTCGTTGAGCTTGTCGGCCATCCCCGCCAGTGCGTCGGCGTTCCGGGTCTGCGACACGCGATAGAACTCCTTTGCGAGGTCGATCAGGGCCTGCGTCGTCTGCTTGAAGTCGGCGTTGTTGATGGGCACGGGCCTTCCGTTTTCACATCGGCGTCCCGGAAGCAGGAAGAGAGGTGTGGTTTCCTGGAGAATCAGGGCCGCCTGCTCGACCGCCTGCCATCCGGCGTACTGCGTCATGCCCCACAGGACGTAGTCGAAGGGTACCGGCGTCGGCGGTTTCGGCCCGCCGGGATCCTTGACCTGGACGTTGAAGATGATGTTCGCGTTGGGAAAGGTCACACCGCGCATGAACTGCGCAAGGTTTGCCGTCGCCATGAACGAGGCGCCGCCACCCGTTGCCGCTGCTGGGGCGGTGCGCGCGGCTGGGAACGTCGTCTGTTTCAGTGCCGCGTCATTCAAGGCTGCCTGGCCCGCACGAAAGCTGCCGACTTGAAGCATGTAGGCCGTAAGGTCAATCGACTGCGGACGCGTGAGACTGCCCGGCGCCTGCAACGGCATCGTGTTCTGAATCTTGTCGACGAGCTCGGCCAGCGATCGTCCCCCCCACGCCGAGACGAACCCCTCGCCGGCGAGCATCGGGCCGATCACGCCCTGGAGTTTCTCACCGTGGCACGCCATGCACTGAGCCTTGTACAGCTCTGCCCCGCCCTGTGCCTGCGCCGCTGTGTACACCCCGTCGGCCACCGTTCGCGACTGCTGCGCGTATCCGGTGACCGAGAGCACGGCCACCAGCGTGAAGACAGCCGACGCAACGCCAAGCGTGGCACGCATGACTGCCGTGCCCATTCGATTACGCATCTGTTCGTCCTCCGAAGCCTCCGTCAGGGCTGGACATTCCGTAAGCAAGCCGATGGCGATTATACCCAAGTTTCAGCATACAATTCGGCTCGTACGCGCCCGCGGCGCGTCCTGAGACGCACCGGTCAACGCGGAAACATTCGCGGTGGTACGCTCGAAGCGACCGGGGCCGGCGGTCTCGAGCGTAACGGCATCAAGCGCGAGGACGTGAAGGTCGGCGACACGTCAAGCTGCGCTGTCATCGGCTGCGCGACGGGTCCAACGGGTGCCTGCTCGGGTTTCTCACCCCGATGCATGGCGACGTGGCGCGCGGTCACGGCGTCGAGAAGGAGTGGGACTGATAGGGGCGACGCTCTGATAAGACGGGCCACGGAGGCACCGGAGACACGGAGGCAAATTAGAGGTATCTTCTCCGTGTCTCCGAGGCTCCGTGGCCTGTACCTGCGAAAAAGGGGTTATGCATGATGAAACGCTCGTATGCGCTCACGATCCTGATTCTGGTCCTTGCCTGCGCGGCGGCCGTCGCCCAGCAGGCCGGCCCTGCGCCCGGTGAGACGCTCAGTCAGAGCTACCGCGGCAGCCAGAACAACAACTGGGAGTATCAGAAGGTCGCGCCGTTCAAGGTGTTCGACAATCTGTACTACGTCGGGCCCGGATCCGTGTCCGTCTGGCTCATCCAGACGACCGACGGCTTGATCCTGATCGACTCGACGCAGGAACCGCTCGTCGATCACGTGATCGACAGCATCCGGAAGGTCGGTTTCGACCCCAAGAACATCCGGTACATCCTGCTGTCGCACGGCCATCTCGATCATTTCGGCGGGGCCGGCAAGATTCAGCAGCTGTCCGGCGCACGCGTCGCCACGCTTGAAGAGGACTGGCAGCTCATCGAACAGTTCTACGCGGCGGCGGCCGCAGGCCGCGGCCGCGGCAACCGCGACCCTGGCGTAGCGCTGAAGCGTGACATGGTCATCAAGGAAGGCGACACGATCACGCTCGGCAAGACACAGCTGAAGGTCTACAAGCTCCCGGGACACACGGCGGGTTCGCCGTCGTTCGAGTTCACCGTGCTCGACAACGGCAAGCCCCACAAGGCGTTCCTGTTCGGCGGACCGGGGCAGCGGAACGGCGTGGAAGGCGGCACACAGTTCCTGAACAGCATCCGGCGGCTGAGGAAGGAATTTGCGGACGTCGAGGTACCGGTGCACGTTCACAGCTGGCTGACCACCTATCCGGACCCGCGCGGCGGGACGGTCTTCGAGCCGGCGGCGCAGCTGGCCAGGCGGAAGCCGGGCGAGCCGCACCCGTTCGTCATCAACGCGCTGTGGCGTAAGTGGCTCGATACCGCCGAGGCCGGCACGATCAAGTACGTCGAGGAGGCCAAGGCGGGAAAGGCGACACCGGTCTCGAACTAGAGGTGCACGGCAGGAAAACCACGAAGCACACGAAGATCGCGAAGGGGCGCGAATGCTTTGAATGTGCCGAATTCGTGACCTTCGTGGCCCTCGTGAGCTTCGTGGTCTCCGTCTGATTTTCCCTTGACATCCCAGTCTGACGGCGTATTCTCGCCTATCAGCCGCGCGTGCGGCGCTGGGGTATCGGGTCACGTTCTGCCTCATCGATTCTCGGGTGATCCGGACGTCTGATCGCGCTCCAATCTGATGATCGAGTCATCGATCGTCGGCGATCAGATGGCGGGAGGAGGTGTCAGGTGAGCAATCGATTTTTCGGTTCCACGATCGCTTCGGCAGCCATGGTGGTGATGCTCTTGTCGCTGGCGCCGGTACCGCCTGCTGGCCCGGTTTCGTTCGTCGGCTTCATCGCGGTCGCCGACGCCGCCGGCGGAGGCCCCCAGGCGCCGGCGGCAGCGGGGAAGCCGTGGACCCCGCCACGCACGGCGGACGGCAAGCCGGATCTCCAGGGTATGTGGGCCGCAACCGTAGGGGGGCACACCTTCGAAGAGGGTGGCGACCCGGAGGCCGCCATCATTCAGGGGGACGAGCCGCCGTCAGCAGAACGACCCAAGATCGTGGTGGACCCGACGCCGGATGGGAGGATTCCCTACCAGCCGTGGGCGGAAGAGAAGCGGAGGGAGAACCTGAGAAATCTCTTCGCCCCGAACGAGCCGGCGCACGTCGAGCCCGAAGACCGCTGCCTGCTGAACGGAGTGCCGCGCATCAATTTGCGTGGCCAGATACAGCTCGTCCAGACCCCCGGGTACGTGCTGCTGATGTACGAATGGATCCACGCCTACCGCTTCATCCCTCTGGACGGGAGGCCGCATGTCTCGAAAGACATCCGGCTGTGGAACGGGGACTCACGCGGCCGGTGGGAGGGCGACACGCTGGTCGTCGATGTGACCAACTTCCATGTCGATGCGAAGAACTACAACCACCAGCCATGGCTGGATGGTCACGGAAGCTTCTACAGCGACGCGCTGCACGTGGTCGAACGCTGGACGCTGGCCGACGCCAACACGATCAAGTACGAAGCGACGATCACCGACCCGAAGGTGTTCACCAGGCCCTGGACGCTCGCGTTCACGCTCGGCCGTAACAAGGACAAGGCGTATCAGTTCTTCGAGGTGGCGTGTCACGAGGGGTACAAACCCGAACTCGCAGTAGGTGCGGGACGAGCCCTGAGAGCCAAAGGCCAGACCGGCATCCACGAGCACACCAAGGGCTTTTACGGGGGGAAATAGAACCGCGTAGCCGCGAGGACTACACATCAGGCGACAGAAGTACGTTGACCTGTGGAGGAAGCCATGGCTGAGCGAGCGACGCGCCGACGGTTTCTTCAGTCCGCCGCTGCGGGTGGAACCGCACTGGGTTTAGGGAGTCTCGGATTTCTCCATAGACTGCCGCCTGTATCCGGCCAGGAGGCGCGAGTGAGCCCGCGGCTGGTGACGCTTGACGCGGGCATCGAGCCGCTGGTCCGTCTCATCGAAGACACTCCGCAGTCGGATCTCCTGGAACAGGTGGCTCGACGAATTCGCCAGGGAACGAGCTATCAGCAGGTCGTGGCGGCCTTGTTTCTTGCCGCCGTCCGCAACGTGCAGCCACGCCCCGGCGTGGGATTCAAGTTCCATGCAGTGATGGTGGTGAATGCGGCCCACCTGACAAGTCTGTCCGCACCGGAGAGCGATCGCTGGCTGCCCATCTTCTGGGCGCTCGATGAGTTCAAGACATCGCAGACGGAAGAACAGCGCGCGGGCGGCTGGCGAATGGCGCCCGTGGATGAGCACACCGTGCCCACCGCGTCCACGGCGAAGCAGGCCTTCATCGACGCCATGGAGAGCTGGGATGAGAAGATGGCGGACGGCGCCGTGGCCGGACTGGTGAGATCGGCACGAGCTCAGGAGATCTACGAGCCCTTGTACCGCCTCGGGGCGCGTGATTTCCGGGACATCGGGCACAAGGCGATCTTTGTCGCCATGAGCTGGCGGACCCTGCAGTTCATTGGCTGGCAACATGCCGAGCCCGTTCTGCGCTCGCTGGCCTTTGCCCTGTTGCATCACGATCTCAAGAACACCACGCCGGCTCGCAGTGACGATGAAGCCGATCGGCCCTGGCGGCGAAATCAGGAGCTGGCGGCCAGGATGGGACCGAAGTGGACGGGAGGGACACTCGACGAGGGCGCCACTCGTGACATGCTCGATGTACTCCGTTCCGGATCCAACAACGACGCGTGCGACAAGGCAGTGGAGCTGATCGGGCGAGGCATATCGCCGCAGTCCATCTGGGATGCGGTCTTTGTCGGCTCCGGGGAGCTCCTGATGCGAGAACCGTCCATCGTCATGGTGCACGCGGTCGACACCGTCAATGCGCTGCGGTACGGCTTCCAGGCCGCGGGCGACGAAGGTACGAAAAAGCTTCTGCTCCTTCAGGGCTGTGCGTTCATGCCCATGTTCCGGGCCAGGATGACCGCCAAAGCCGCCAAGGTCGGCATCGGCGACGTGACACCGCTGGCGATTCAGCGTCCATCAGGGGCCATCGACGAAATCCTGAGCGATGTCAGCACCGATCGGATGAACGCGGCCCGGAAGGTTCGCCGGTATCTGGCTGACGGCGGCAACGTGCAGGACCTGATGAACGCCGCCCGGCGCCTGATCTTCCTGAAGGGAGACAATGCGCACGACTACAAGTTCAGCGCCGCGGTACTGGAGGATTACTTCAACGTCAGCCCGGCGTGGCGCGGCCAGTTCCTGGCGACCAGCGTGTTCAATCTCAGGGGCAGCGGCGACCGCGACAATGCGCTGGTGGAGCGGACGCGCGCAGCGCTGAAAGGGTGAACGGCAGGTCGCCTGCGATACGCGAGGAGGACGGTCATGCGCTTCAGATTTTCCTTGGGCTTGACCTGGGCTCTTGTCGTGCTCGCCGGCCTGTCACCGGCAGCCCACCATTCGTTCTCCGCCGGTTTCGACCTCTCTCACAAGTTCACCGTCACTGGCACGCTGACGAAGATCGATTGGAGAAATCCCCACATCCAGCTGTTCGTCGACGTGAAGAACGCTCAGGGACAGCCGGAGGCATGGGTGATCGAGAGTATGCCTCCGAGTTTCTTCCGCGATCGCAGCGTCGGCAGCCGCGCGGATCTCGACAACGCGATTGGCAAAACACTGACGATCGAAGGCGTGCGCGCCCGGGACGGCTCGCCATCCGGAATCGCCGAGAAAATCACGCTCCCCGATGGAAGGTCGGCCACCGTCTTCGAAGCACAGATCCAGTAGGCGCGGACAGCGCACGATTCAACCTGGCAGGAGGATCTGTATGAGAAAGGGGATCCTCGTCATCTCTCTGGCAGCCACCATCGGAGTGCTCCCTGGTGCGCAGGTCCGCATTAGCGGGATCTGGCAGGCCGAGGTGCAGCCGAACGGGTTCTGGACCGTGGAGCTCCGATCGGAGGGCACGATGCTCAGGGGCGGCGTGAGCATGGGCACCGACCCGGCGGAGATCACCGACGGCCGAATCGAGGGCAATACCCTGTCCTTCACCGTCGAATCGCCGGACGGCGACCGTACCATCAGATTCAGCGGCACTATCAACGGCGCCGACATCGCGTTCACCCGCGACGTGCAGGTGCGGCAGGGTGGTTTCAATGGCGTTCCGGACATCTTCGGCCTCAACGCACCACAGACCTTCACCCTCACTCGTCTGCCAGACGGTCAGGTCGCGAAGAAGGGGCGTGGCGCGTTCTTTCCGGCGAAGCTCACCATCTTCGATCGCACCGGCACGGTGGTGCGAACGCTTGGAGAGCCGGACAACTACTTTCAACCGGTGTTCTCGTCCGACGGTGCCCGCCTCGCCGTCATCCTGCGCGGCGACGTCTGGATCTTCGATGTCGCACGCGGCACGCGGACGCAGCTGATGGCCACGCCGCGGGCGGAGTTCTCGCCGGTCTGGTCACCGGATGGACGGTTCCTCGCCTACTCCAGTTTCCACCGGAGCATCACCCGTATTTACCGGCGGCCCGCGGATGGGAGCGGGAGCGAAGAGTTGCTCTTTGAAAACATGCCGGGCGTCTTCATGAACCTGCACGACTGGTCCACGGACGGACGCTGGCTCATCTTCTCGTCGGGCGACGTGCTGTACACAATGCCAGTCGAGGGCGAGCGCAAACCCATCGAGCTGGCGCGAGAGGAATACAGCATGAACGGCGCCCGCTTCTCGCCTGACGGACGCTTTGTCGCTTTTCGATCGGACCAAACCGGTCGATGGGAAGTTGTCGTGCGCGCGCTGGATCCGGCGTCGGGTTTCTCACCTGCCGGCGGAAAGTGGCAGGTATCACAGGAGGGCCGCGGGCTCATCCAATGGCGCCGCGACGGCCGAGAGCTCCTCTATCTCCGCGATGACGGCCAGCTCCTGGCCGTGGACGTGAGCACCGCCCCAGCCTTCAACGCCGGAACGCCCCGTCCGCTGTTTCGCGTTCCCGAGACGTTCCCCCTGATCTTCGGACCCGGCGGGTTTGGAGGGATTAGCCGTGACGGGCAGCGCATCGCGCTCGCCGTTTTGCAGCCGCCGCCACGAAAGGAAACCGTCGTCGCGCCGGACATCCTATCGAAGTACGCCGGCACGTATCAGCTGTTCGGCTCGGAAGTGCGCATGACGGTGGAGGGCAACCAGCTCGTTGCTCGCATGTTCAACGAGCGCATCCCATTGCTGGCGCAGTCCGAAACGAGTTTCTTCAGCAGGACATTTACCGGCGAAATCGACTTCGTCACGAGCGCGGACGGTACGGTCACGCACTTTCTTTTCTACCAAGGTGGGCCGGCGACGACGGCCCAGCGGAAGTAAGGCGCGGTCAAGTTTAGCTGCTGGCTGGCGGCAAGCACGCCTCGGGCGTGGAGCCTGTTCCGGCGGCGTGAAACTCGAACTAGAGCTGCATCGCGATGGACGATTATTCACGGCGCGCATTCCTGGTATGGCTTGGCGTCTGCTGGCCAAGCATCGTCGCAGCACAAGAGCATGCCCGCCGTGCCCTCAAGAACCGGAACAGCGGGAATGCGCCCGCGCTGCGCGCCCTGTCCGCGGAGCAGGCAGTCGAAATAGAGGCCATCGCGGCACAGATCCTGCCGACCACCGAAAGTCCCGGCGCAGGTGAGGCAGGGGCGATCTACTTCATCGACCACGCGCTGGCAACGTTCGACCGCGCGCGCCGTCGCGACTATCAGCGCGGCCTGGCGGACCTGCAGGCGCGTGTGGCCAGGAAGTTCCCACCGGCCCGCAAGTTTTCCGCGCTCGATTCCCCGCGCCAGGTCGAGGTGCTGCGCGAGATCGAGCAGACACCGTTCTTCAGCATGGTGCATTTCCATACCGTGGCCGGCTTTCTTGCCGACCCGCACTACGGCGGGAACCGCAACCAGGTAGGATGGATGGTCCTCGGGTTCGACAACGCCCCCACGCACCAGCCCCCGTTCGGCTATTACGACCGAGAGGGGTGATGACGCAGTTCGCGCTCAACACGCCGGTTGACTTCCTGGTCGTTGGCGTGGGTGCCGCCGGTGGCGTCATGGCCAAGGAGCTTTCCACCGCCGGCTTCAGCGTGGTGGCGCTCGAACAGGGCCGGTACAGGAAAGCCTCCGACTTCCGGCACGACGAGTACGCGCATTACTTCCTGTCGGAGCTGGTGAACGACCATCGCGGCCAGCCCAACACGTTCCGGCGGACCCCGCAGGAAAAGGCCAACCGGCAGCCGTGCATCGGGTACGGCCGCTGCGTGGGCGGGGGCAGCGTCCACTTCACGGGCAACTATTGGCGATTTCACGAGGTCGACTTCGTCGAGCGCAGCCGATGGGGTCCCATGTCAGGCACGGGCCTGGACGACTGGCCCATCACCTATGCCGACCTGGAGCCGTACTACACCAAAGCGGAATGGGATCTTGGGATCTCCGGGGAGGCCGGCGCCAGCCCGTTCGATCCACCGCGCTCCAGGCCGTACCCGCTTCCGCCGCTGCGCGTGGATTCGGCCGGCGTGCTCTTCGAACGCGCCGCGCGCAGGTTGGGCTGGCATCCGTTCCCGGCACCGATGGCGATTGCGTCCCGCAGTTATCAGGGGCGCTCGGGCTGCGTGTACTGCAGCTTCTGCAAGATGTTCGGCTGCGAAGTGGGCGCCAAGTCGAGCTCGCTGGCTGCTCTGATTCCGCTGGCCGAACGCACCGGCCGCTGTGAAATTCGCGCGCAGTGCGTCGTCCGTACGATTAGCGTGGACCGCCGTGGACGCGTAGATGGCGTCGTCTACTTTGATGCGCGTAGGCGGGAACACCTCCAGAAGGCGCGCGCCGTGGTGTTATGCGCCAACGGTGCCGAAACGCCGCGCCTGTTGCTGATGTCCCGGTCCAGCAGGTTTCCAAACGGCCTGGCGAATTCCAGCGGGCTGGTCGGCAAGTACTTGATGTTCGACACCGGGTCTTTCTGCGGCGCCCTGTTCGAGCATCCCGTGAACGGCTATATCGGTCCGGAGGTCACGCGCCTGGTCCACGACTTCTATGACTCCGATTCCGGACGCGGTTTCTACGGCGGTGGGAGCCTGGACGGCCGGTTTGACTTTCAGCCCATCACCTTTGCGCTGTGGGGAGGACTGCCGCCAGGATCGCCCCGGTGGGGAGCTGACTACAAGAGAATGCTCGCTGAATACTTCAACCGCACCATGTACGTCTTGAGCCACACCACAGCGCTGCCGCTCGAACAGAACTCCGTCTCTCTTGATCCGGATGTGAAGGACGCTTTGGGATTACCGGCGCTGCGCGTGACGTACAAGAATCATCCCGATGATCTGAAGTGCATGCAGTTCCTGCAGGACCGTGGGATGGAGCTACTAGCAGCTGCGGGCGCGCAGCGCACATGGGGATATCCTGTCGAGGACATCTCTTTCTCGGTGCACCTGATGGGCACCTGCCGCATGGGCAACGATCCGGCGCGTTCTGTCGTGAACCGTTTTCATCGCGCGCACGACGTGCCGAACCTGTTCATCGTGGATGGCAGCAGCTTCGTGACCAGCGGACGCCAACAGCCCACGGCCACCATTCAGGCCCTGGCCTACCGCGCCGCCGACGCCATTGTCGGCGCCGCGAAAAAGGGTGAGCTCGGTTGATTCGGTTGCTTCTCCACCCCCGCCTTCATCGTCTTGGCCATGTGGCTGTCGCGCGTAGACGCGCTGTGGCGGTTCCATTCCGTTACGGCGTCCGCGCGGCCTGCGTTAGCCGCGAGGGCTCGCGGGGGCAGGAACCAGCGCCATCGTCGCCCAACTGGTGGCGGCGGTGGAGATCCACTGGTCGTGCCCGTAGGGGAACCCGGCCGTGACGGGAGCCGGCTCGGCCTCCTCCGGAAGCGTGTTGACCAGGAAGCGCTGCCGGTCGGGCGAGACGTCGTCAGAAGAGTACTTCATGCCTCACGAAATCATGGACATCCGCGAAGCCCTGCCCGGGGATGCCGAACAGGCACGCGCGATTGCCGAGCGGGCTGGATTGACACTACGAGCAGTCTATCGGCCAACTCCGGCGCTGGTACGCTCGAGCGAGGCACGAGCCGCGCAGCGTCGCCAGTTAGTGGCAGCGCACAACGGCCAGATTGTGGGCACTATCTCCTATGAGACACACGGTGACCGCCTGCATCTCCAATCTCTCGCAGTCGATCCGGTCTGGCAACGCCGAGGGGTCGGACGTGCGCTCGTCGCGCATTGCGTAAAGCTGGCTCGCTCATTCGGTGCGTCTCGTCTGTCACTCTACACAGTCGTCGAGACCGGTAACGTCCGAATTTTCGAGAGTCTTGGCTTTCACGTCGTATCAACTGAACCAGGACGGAGCCTCGAGGCAGTTGGCGCGGCGTCTGTGACGGAAGCCTATATGGAAATGTCAATGGAGGGAGATCCACGCTCAAGATGACTATCTGGCCATGCGCAACGTCTATCACCACATCACGGACCCGGCGAGCTTCAACCGTAGCGTGCACCAGACGGTGAAACGCCTGGGGCTAGTTGCCATCATCGACTTCGAGCCGAGTTGGATTCTGGGGCTACTGGCCGGCCGGTCCCCGACCTCGGGACGCGGCCACGGAGCGCCGGCTGCAGCGGTACGCCAGGAAATGGCCGCTGCCGGGTTCGACCTGGTGAGGACGACCGATCGCGACCTTCGTGGTTCCTGGCGCTTACGGCGTCTGGCCGGCCTGCGTCAACCGCGAGGGTTCGCGGGCGGCCGGAACCAGGGCCATCGTCGCCCAGCTCGTGGCGGCGGTGGAGATCCACTGATCGTGCCCGTAGGGGAACCCGGCGTCGAAATAGGGCTGAATCGGCACGGCGCGAGTCGCGGCATACCACGACCCGTCGGCCTGTTGAGTCTTGAGCAGGAACTCGACGCCGCGTGTGTAGACCGTATCGCCCGGTGACACTCCGGCTTCGTGCAAGGCGACGAGCGAGAGACTCGTTGCGTGGGCGCCGCTCGCCAACGACGGGATGTCCGACCAGCCGCCATCGCCTCGCTGGTGCGCCACGAGGTCCCGCCGTGCCGCATCAATCATCGCCCGATCGGCTTTGGCCCACGCGAGACCAAGCAGCCGGAACGCGCGATCCTCGCCGGTGCGGACCGGCGCTCTGGCCAGCCAGGCAGCCGCCACTCGGACCGACTGTTCGTACGCGGCCTTCTCCATCGCGGGCGCGTACAACTGCAGCGACCGCACACCAAGCGCGGTCCGGCCGATCATGCCGCTCCCGTGCGGCGGACGCGTGCTCGCGTCGGCGCCACCGAAGTGCCCCTCGGCCCACTGGCGGGACTTGACGAAGCGGACCATGGCGTCCGTCGTCAGATCCGGGGGCGCGCCGAGCGCGTGCAGCGCGATCAGCGAGTAGCTGATCTCGGTCTGTCCGCCACCGCCCGCCGTGTGCTGAAGGATGAGGTCGCGCCGGTCGCCGTACACCGTTGCCATCATGCGGAGCTGCTGCGTGGCCTTCTGGTCGTCGATCTGAAAGCCCGCCTGCCGCGCGGCGCCGACCGCCATGGCCGTCAGCCCCTGGTTGTGACAGGACACGCAGCCCGCCTGCCGGGCAAAGCTTGCGTCGGCGGCCTGGAGGATCGGCAGTGTGCGCTGGATCGCGGCCTCCACCGTGTGCGCCGGCTGCGGCGTGAGCGCCGGAGCACGAGCGGGAACTCCCGCGACCGCTCCCGCTTTCGTCAAGAGATCAACGATGGGCGTGCTGCCGTGAAGCCTGGCGTAGTCGAGCGCCGTCATCCCGGTGTCGCTCTTCGCATTGAGGTCGGCGCCGCGGGACACCAGCAGCCGGATCGTCTCGAGCGGAAGCAGGTCGGAGCC
>JBOGIR010000320.1:0-28648 GCA_050742335.1 Vicinamibacterales bacterium
CTGAAGGCGGACACTACGTACGACGTGGTCTTCGTTTCAGAAGCCAACGCTGAGACCCGCGATGGCGGTACGGCCCAGGTTCCGCCAGCCAATCTCGTAGTAGGTCTGGTCGAAGAGATTATCGACCTTCACATACGCACGAAGCGGCGCGCGCGCGTGGTTCACCAGGCGATACCCCGCCACGACGGCGGCCTTGGTAAAGCCGGGATACTTGTACGCACGCGGCCGGCCGGCGGCGAACAACGACCCGTACGTCGCGCCCCCGTGGAACAGATCGAATGTTGTGTCCAGGCGGTTGTTCCAGCGGTTCGTGACGACGAAGGTGACCATGTGCGCGAACACGGCGGGCACCAGGAAGAATCCTGGAACGGTGATGTCTTCGGCCGTTTCCGACCGGGTGTACGTATAGCCGCCGGAGAGCCGGAGCGAGGAGGCCGGCCGCGCCTCGATCGCCACTTCGACGCCGCGCGAGAATCCGCCGGAGCTGTTCAGGTATCCGAGCGACCGCCCGTAGGGATCGGTGTCGGGCCGGATGCCGCCCGCCGAATTGAACGCGGTCAGCGACGTCACCTGGTTGTAGAACGCCGTCGCCGATACCAGCAGACGGCTCCTGAACAGGTACTGATCGACGCCGGCGTCGATGGTTCTATAACGATCCGGCTCGAGGCGTGGATCCCCGTAGGGGGTGAACCCGACGCGGCCCGTGATGGGATCGGTGTCGAATCCGCCGCCGAACCGCTCGTACATCGCCGGCGCACGAAACGCGTTGCCGCCGTGTATCCGCAGCTTGGTGTCGGACGCCGCCAGGAAGTACGCCGCCGATACGTCGCCGGTCAGCGCGCTCGGAGGCGACACCACGACCACACCATCGTAGGGGCTCGTCGTCCCCACCGCGATCAGCCGCGGGTTCGAGAGGCTGAAGGTCTGCACCCGGCCCGACACCGACAGCTGCAGCAGGCGGTCGACCAGCGCAAACTGCGCGGAGGCGAATGCCGCATTCCCGTCCTGGCGGATCTCGGTCTCTGTCTGGGTTCGACGCGGGGCAGGCAGATTGTTGTCCTGGCGATCGTGAAAGCGCTCTCGCTCGAATTCGTATCCCGCTGTCAGGTTCACCCAGGAGCGCGGCGCGAGGAACGCCCGCACGTCGGCGGTGTCGATCCCGCCGACGATGTGCGAGAAGCTCTCGGCGGCCGGCTGGAATCCGCGTCCCAGCACGCCGTTGGTGAAGATGCGGCGCGTGTAGACATGCTGGTAACTGGCTTGCCAGCTCACCGCTTGCCATGCGCTATGGCGAAAGCGAAGCGCCGTCGTGTGGAACGCCGACGTCCGCATGCTGTCGGGATCGTCCCGACCAGGAATATACGTCGCTTGGCCGATCTGAAACGGCAGGCCGCGATTGCTCAGCGCAATCTGCTCCGGCGTCACCGGCACCGCGTTGACGATGATCGCTTGCGGGATATTGGCCGCCGGAACGCCGCTCGCGGTGGGACTGGTGTTGGTCTGCACCCGATCGTTCGAGGCAAGCACCCGCACCATGACGTTGGCCGTCTGCGTCACGTCGTAATGCATGAGACCGTGTGCGCCTGTGCTCCGAGTCGAGTCGTTCCCATCGAGTCCGTCGAGCAGGTTGAACTGCAGCACGCCGACCGAGTACCGCAGACGGTTGTTCAGCGCACCGCCGCCGGCCGATCCCCGCGCGCGAACATGACCGAGCGAGCCGCCTTCGACCTGTCCTTCGCCGCGAAAGGCGCCTCCGCCCGGCCGCGTCACGATGTTTACGACGCCGCCGACCGCATTAGTGCCGTAGAGCGACGACCCCGAGCCGCGCAGCACCTCCACGCGGTCCGCCGCAACGAAATGAAGGGTGGAGAGGAACGATGTCGCGTCGGCCTGAATGGTTGAGGCGTCGCGGAAGCGCATGCCGTCCACCAGCACCGCCGCCGCGTCCGAGCGCAGGCCACGGATCCGCATGGACGTCGCCTGTCCGGGCCCGCCGCTGTTCCGCACCTGTACACCGGGGGTGAAGCGCACGATCTCGCTGAGCGCGTTCTCGTTGCGCGCCTGGATATCCTGCGCCTCGATAATCGTGATGGCCCTGGACGTTTCCTGGGTGACCTGTGGCACACCTGCGGCGGTCACGACGACGGAGTCGTCTATTCCGGCCACTTCGAGCTGGATGTCGAGCGTCGCGTCCGCATCTGCCGCCACGGTCACCACCTCGGTGCGCCGGCGGAAGCCCGGCTTGCCGACTTCGACGACGAACACGCCGGACGGCACCTCGTCGATCCGGTACGCACCGGTGCCGTCGGAGACGGCCGTCCGCGTGACGGTCGCGTCCTCTCGAGCAAGCCGCACGTCGGCACCCGGCACGCCTGCGCCCTGGGCGTCGGTCACCCTCCCGGTCAGCGCTGTTTCCTGCGCGAAGCCCGCGGACGCGGCTCCAAGAACGCAGGACAGCACGATCAACGCGATCCGTTTCATCAGTGAACTCCTTGAACCGGCGCCGTAGAGGGCGCCGGGGAGGGCGCAATCGGGGGCGAACTGAACACCAGCGCCGGCCGGCCATCAGCCGTCGTGAGCACTTCGGTATCGACGGCAAACACCTGGCGGCAGCGGCCGGGCGTCAGGACGTCGCCTGGTGGGCCGGAGGCGACGATCCGGCCGTCGTGCAGCAGGGCGGCATGGCTCGCAAACCTGACAACGGTTCCCAGGTCGTGCATCGCCACCGCAACGGCGGTGCCCGTGGAGGCGAGTGTGCGGCAGAGCGTGAGAATGGTGAGCGCGTGCTCCACATCGAGATGCGCTGTCGGCTCGTCGAGGAGGAGGACGGCCGGTTCGGTGGCGAAGCACCGCGCAATCGCCACGCGCTGACGTTCGCCTCCGGACAGACGGTCGATGGTGCGCCCGCGAAGATGATCGAGATCGCACCTGGCGATCGCCTCGTCTATCGCCGCGCGGTCACGCTTCCCTTCCGGCGCGAAGCGGCCACGGTGGGGATGACGCCCCATCGCCACCATCTCCTCCACCGTGAAGGCGAAATCGCAGTGCGTGTCCTGCGGAAGAAAGGACACGCGTGTCGCGATGTCCTGGCGCGACATCTGCGCTAGCGGCCGGCCGTCAAGGATGACCGTGCCGCTGACGGGCTGCCAGATCCCGGCGAGCGTCCTGAGCAATGTGCTCTTTCCGCTGCCGTTCGGCCCGAGGATCGCGGTGATGGCGCCCGGAGCGAGCGCTAGCGTTGCGGTGTCGAGAATCCGGCGGCGTCCACGCACGACGGTCAGCTCGTGCCCGCTCAGGATGGAGGTCATTCGTGGACCTCCCGGAGACGCCGGACCATCAACATCAGGAAGAGCGGCGCCCCACACATCGCCGTCACGACGCCGAGGCGGATTTCCGCCGGCGGCCTCACGGTGCGGGCCGCCAGATCGCACAGGATGACGAAGGCGGCGCCCGCGAGCGCGCTGGCCGGCAGCAGCGTCCGATGCGAGGGCCCCAGCAGGAGGCGCACCGCGTGCGGGACGATCAGCCCGACGAACCCCACCAGTCCCGCCACGGCCACCGACGCGCCGGTCAGAATGGCCGACGTGGCGACGAGCAGCCGCTTTGCCGGCTCGACGTCGACGCCGAGTGAGGACGCGGCTTCTTCTCCAAGAAGTAGCAGGTCCAGCGTCCGCGCCTGCAGTATGGCGGCGCACAATCCGACGAGGACGAAGGGGGCGGAGATCCCGACGTGCGCCCAGGTGCGCGAGTCGAGACCGCCCATCATCCAGAAGACGACCTCCTGCGCCACCTGCCAGGTGACGATGTTGATGGAGATGAGGAGGCTGGACATCGCCGTCAGGAACGCGCCGACGGCAATGCCAGTGAGCAGCAGCGTGGTGATCGGGGTCGAGCCGCCCCGCGTGGCAATGGCGTAGACAAAGAGCAGCGCCAGCAGCGCGGACACAATCGACGCGAGCGGCACGGCAACGACCGACGCGGCGCCCCACCCGGTCACGAACACCGCGACGGCGCCGAGCGCCGCGCCTGGACCGACACCCGTCAGGCTCGGCTCCGCCAGCGGATTGCGAAACAGGCTTTGCATGATCGCGCCCGCCGTCGCGAGCCCGGCGCCGACGATGGCCGCGACGAGCACGCGCGGCACGCGAAGGAGCCACACAATCGCCTCGTCTGCACGCGTGAGTGCCGGCAGGTCGACCCAGCCCGCGGGCAGCAGCTTCACGGCCAGCACACGCACGACCATCGACCACTCGAGCGTCGTGCTCCCGATGACAACCCCGGCGACGGCGGCCAGTATCAGCACCGGCACGACGAGCACAAGAAAGAGCGACGGCGAGATGCGGCCGGACGAGTCGCTCACGATGTGCCTCCGTACAACGCCTCGGCCAGCGCCTCGACCAATCGCGACGTGAAGGGCGACAGCGGCAGGAAGATGTGATTCTCGAGCACCACCACCTGCCCTCGTCTCGCAGCCGTCGTCGCCGCAATGGCGGGGTGCGCGAGCAGCCGCCTCCGCACTTGCGCGACGAGGCCCCGGTCGGCGCCCGCGACGATCCATTCGGGATCCCAGCGAACGATGTGCTCGTCGGTGACGCGGTCGTATCCCACGAATCCGTGCGTGGCCGCGACGTTCTCCGCGCCAAGAACGCGGAGGATGTCGGAGAACAGCGTGTCGGAGCCGTAGCTGTAGAGGCCGCCGAATCCCATCACCCGCGGTGCGCGTGCGCCTGGCGGCTTGCGCGCTGCCGCCCGGTCGATGGCGGCTCGGAAACGGCGCGCTTCTACTTCTGCGCGCGCATCTTCACCGGACAGATATCCGACAAGGCGTATGTGCTCCTCAATCGATACCAGCGTCGGAAACATGGTGGGGATGCGGTACACAGGTACCCCTGCCGCGCGCAGGAGTCCGGGCACATCGGAGCGCGCCTCCGCGGGTATGAAGACCAGATCGGGATTGCTGCGCAACACACGCTCCACGTTGGTGGCGACGACGGGGGCGTGCGTGCGCGCCATGTCGTACACGTTGCTGATGCGCTCCTGATAGGCGCTCTCGCTGACGCCAACGATGCGCTCGGGGGGAAGAATCGAATAGAGGTACTCGTCAGTGGACATGGACTGCGAGACGAGGCGCCGCGGGGCGACCTCGACCCTGGCGACCACGTCGTCAGCGCCTCTCGCGTCCCTGGGGAAAGACGCGCCGCCCATCCGCACAACGCGGCTGCCGTATCCCTCGAAGGGGCGCTCCGGGCGCGGCAGCAAGCTCGCCGGCGTCACATAGGCCGCGACAATGCTTGCGGCAACGACGGCGCCTGCAAGCACGACGAGCGGCGCACTTCGCGTCATCCTCACCACGCACGCGACCAGCGATTGCCAGCCTTGCCGGTTTCGGCGCGAAGTGAACCGCTCACGCCGGCATCATGTTCGAGCTTGCGCCCGAACAGCCATAGCAGGTCAGAGAGACGATTGAGATACGCGAGGATCGACGGCTGCACCGGCTCGCCCGCTTCGGCGAGCCTGACGATGCCGCGCTCGGCGCGGCGGCAAATGGTTCGCGCTACGTCAAACGCAGCCGCAGCAGTATGCGCACCGGAGACCGACCAGTCCGAAAGCATGCCCTCGATGGCTTCGAGGCGGTGGACCTCCGCAGTGAGCCGCTCCACCATCGCCGTGTCGATGGGCACCTGCGGCTTAGGACTCTCGGGCGGGGTGGCCAGCGCTGAGCCGACCTTGAAAAGCTCCCGCTGCACGCCGTGCGCGAACTCGGCGATCTCGCGGTCGTCGCAGATCGAGCGCGCGAACCCGAGCGTCGAGATCAGTTCGTCGACGTTCCCGTAGGTGTCGACGCGAAGCGAGGCTTTGGAAACGCGAATGCCGCCGGCGAGGCCGGTCTGGCCGCCGTCACCGCGGGTCGTGGCGATGCTCATATCTGTCCTCTCGTTCTTTCATGTTCACAGGAGCGAGATCGGCTCCACGGTTGATCTCCGGCGCATCCGCGCGAGCAGGGCTGCCGCCGCGTGCCCGCACGCGAAACCGATCCAGGCCCACCACGGTACGAGAGTGCCCTTCCATGGCACGGGCCATGTTCGTGTCCAGGACGTCACGTACGTGGACAGCGTTCGCCATTCGATCGCGCGATCGGGGCGTGGTGGGACTGTTCGTCTCGCGGCCACCGTTGTCGTGGTCTTCGTCAGCGTGCGGCGGAATGCGGCATCCATCGTCGCCGCGGCCGCCACACGGCCATTGCGGCGAAGCTCCTGCGCGACATGCCGGCGCAGCACCACATTGCCGCATATCTGCGCGTTGCACGCAGCGCCCTCGGTCGTGACGCTGCGGGCGTACTCGGTCAGCAGCATCTCCCGATCGCCGGCACTGAAGCGTTGAATCCCCTGCCGGTCGACCTCCAGGAGCCTCGCCAGCATGGTTTGCCGCGCATGCGGATTTTGTTCTTCAAAGAAGCGTCGCAACCCGAGGCGGTACGTGTCCTTCACGTAGACGTCCAGCACCGTCTGCCACGCCTGGGGATCCAGGTGATCGGGCGCTGTCTTCTGGAACCCGTAGAGATGCTCAATCTCCTTGCTCATTTCGCGCGCGCCGGCGTAGCCGGACTTCTGCATCTCCTGAAGCCATGTGGGATTGAACTGGCGTGAGTGGAGCTCCACGGCCAGCCACTCCCGCAGCGACACCATCTTCTCCGCTCCGGTTTGCCGCAGATCGTGGAGGTACACCTCGGGAGCGCGCGCGGCGGCCTGCGTGATGGCCGTCCTGAGGCCGCCGACATATTGATAGGTGTCGTCGTTGTCGAGTGAGCCGTACAGATTCGAGGAGCGCGAAAACTGCACCGCGTCGATCGATCGGAGATTGGCCGTGAGCGCGGCCCCGCTCGCCGTGCCCCACCGGTCGGCCGAGTATCCGAACCCCATATTCGCGGCATACAAGGCGGCGATCTGTTCCGCCGAGTCCCCGCCCCCCGACTTCTCGACCAGGTACTGGACGCCGACGCCGTATGCCCCAGGCTTGGCGCTGAAGATCCGCACCTGACTTTGCCGGGCCGTTTCCTCGGGATCGAACCCCTCGAGCTCCAGGGCTGTCGCCAGTTCGCGATCACGGGCCGCAATAACCCCATCCGTCGCTCGAGCCGCCAGACGAACCGCGCGATCCAGCAGTTGCAGCTTGTCGGGGAATCCGTCGCGGTAGTTGCCCGAGACGGTGAAGACGACATCCACCCGATCGCGCCCCAGCTCCTCCCGCTCGATGAGCTGCAGGTCCTCCAGCATCCCCTGGTGATTCCAGATCGGCCGCACGCCGAGGAGGGCCATCGCCATGCTCTCCATCGCACCCTGCTGCCGCTCGGTCTCGCCGTACCACAGCACCAGCGAGACGCGCTTCGGCGGTGCGCCATGACCCGCGTGATAGCGCTGCAGGAATTCATCAGCCATCTTCTGGCCGACACGCCATGCCGCCTCCGTCGGTATGCGCGCCGAGTCCACGGCATGCAGATTCGCACCGGCCGGCAAGGCCTCCGGCTTGCGGAGCGGGTCGCCCAACAGGCGGGACGGAAGATGCGCTCCGCGCAGGGCGGCCAGGAGTCCCTCCATCTCCGCCTGGCCGCTCTCCCGCAGCAGCCGGATCCATATCGGCAGACCGTCCTGGACTCGCGTCAGCACCGCGATCATCTCCGGACTGGCGGCGTCCAGATCTATGTCCGACCCTGCCAGGAACGCGTCGGCCCATGCCGGGACCCGGGCTTCGACTTCATCGTGAATGGAACGCGGAAATGCGGCGAAGAGGTACGCACTCACCGCTTCCCGCAACTGGTCTTCCCGAGGAGATTGGCCGAACACCGGCAATCCCGCGGGCACGGGCGCATTCTCGATGTCGTGCAGGAAGCGATGGAGAGCCGGAGCCATGGCCCTCCAGTCCGCATGCATGTCCAGGTTCAGTTGTCGATCCAATCCCAGGCGCACCACCTCGGCGCGCGTCACGCGCTCGTACTCGGTTGCGAGCTCCGGAGAGAGCTCGTCGGCCCGATCCATCAGCGTATGAAACGACTGGTGCAGCGTCTCGAGGTCCGCACGCCCTCCGGCTCTCCAGATCATCGGGGTCAGGTGGCTGATCAGCGTCGCAAGGCCGCGGCGCTTCGCCTGGATGGCCTCACCGCCGCCGTCCATGACGTAGACGTTGAAATTGGGGAGGCCGCCGAGGAGGACCGACACGGCATCGTCCGGGGCGAGCGCTGTCTGCTTTCCAGGCAACCACTCGAGCGTGCCGTGGCGCCCGACGTGTACGAGGGCGTCCGCCTTCCACTCGTACTGCAGCCACAGGTAAAAGGCGATGTATTGATGCGGAGGCGGCGTGACCTTTTCGTGGCTCGGATCGCTCGCCTGCTCGAACGTGGTCCGCAGCGGCTGCGGTGCCAACAGGACGTGCCCTTTTTGCTGGACCGGCAACAGCAGACAGCGTCCCTGCGGACAGTCCGCCGTCATCAACTGCGACCGCTCAGGCGCGCCCCAGACCTCCTCGATCGAAGTCCGGAACTCAACGGGCAGTTCGTTGTAATAGCGGCGGTACGCCTCCACCGGCCACCGCATCATTCCCGAGGCGAGTCCAGACACCGTAGCCATCCGCTGCATCTCGCCCTCAGCCCACAGTTCAACGTTGCGCCCGTTGGCCTCGAGCAGGCGGCGCAGTGTCGCCTCGTCCGGCAGCGGCTCCGGGATGTCATACCCATCCCCGGCAAGCCCCGCCAGAATGTTGCGCAAACTTGGAAAGACCTGCAGATAGCTCGCGCCGATGTTCCCCTTGCCCGCCGGATTGTCGTAGTAGATCAAGGCGACGCGCTTGTCCGTATTAGGCGTCGAGCGCAGCGCGAGCATGCGCTGCGCCCGCTCGACGAGCGCGTCGATGCCTGCGATGAAGGGTTCCGTGGTCCTTACCCCGTTCGTCCCCGTTTCCGTCGTTGCCACGAGCGTCGGCGCGATCAAACCGGCCCGTTCGGGAAAGCTCAAATGCGCCGCCAGACGGTCTGCCGGCAATCCCTTTGGATTAGCCCGCCACTGCGCGTCTGATTCCCGCGTCACCAGACCGTTCAAGACCGGGATGCCCCAACTCTGGTAGATCTCCGCATCCTTCGGCGACGACAGCGTGGCATTGAGCGCGATGGCGACTTCCGGCTGAAAGACGCCTTGCGACTGCAGCAACGGCGTCACCCGGTCCAGCGGATATCCAAACACCGCCACGGGCAGACGCCCTCGCGCCTCCACGCGCCGGATGATCGCATCGACCGCCGCCAGGTCGCGTCCGCGCAGCGACGTGCTGAAGAACGACACCGCGACAGCGGATGGCACGGTGTTGGGACTGGTGCGCGTGGCACTCGTCGCGTTCTGCCACCACTCTCGATAGCTGTCGTAATCGGAGAAGACGCTCCCCGCGTCGGGATGATAGATGCCGGCTTGCGGCCCCTTGATGGGAGGCTCCGCGGCCGGGGCGTCCGGCCGGACGAGCGAAAAGAGATACACGAGCAGATTGACGCCGTTCTCGACGCCGCCTTCGTCGAGATACGCCGACGCGCGCGCACTCGCGTCCGGGTCGATCGGCTGTTTCCAGGCGGCCGCCACGAACTCGTTGGGGACTCCCAGCCGGTGCGTGGCCGACGGCGGCAGCGTACCTCGGAGCTGTTCCTGGGTCGGATAGTAGGCAAAGACCAGATCGGCCTGACCCGATTGGCTCGTGCCCACTTCCCAGACTGCGGGGTTCGACGGATACCGGCGCTCGTACTCAGAAATGATTTGCGGCCACAGCGGGGCCGGTCCGCCGATCAGCACAATCCTCGGCGTTCCCGATAATTGCGCTGACGACGCTGACATCGCCGTGGCCAGCACCCACGCAACAATGGCCGCGACCGCGGTCGCGCGAAGGACAAAGTGTTTCATGAGAAACACAAAGGGCGAAGGACTTGCGCGCGGCCAACGCCGGGCAGGACGCGGCGGCGCGCGAAGCCAGAATCGCTCTATGCGCTTACCGCGAGACGGCTGTCCGAGGATCTATTGGAAGCGGGGCGAACGATATGGCAGGAGCGCGCATGGTTTCTGTTCTCCGCAGAAAACGCAGCTGTGGCGGCCTTTCGGCAGGTCTCCTGGCTCGGAAGGGGCAGCGTGTAATCTGCTGCCGGCCGCTTCACCTTCCCCAGCCGAGCGGCTGAGTGGTCAATCGAAGCAGCGCGCCTTCACTCACAGTGGCGGAACCGCGCCGGACTTGCACCGGACTTCCCTGTTAGGCCCGTCGTGGGCACCTAAGGCAACGAGGACGTTACCACGATCAGCGCGCCAATCGCCAGTCCCGCAGCAACGAGGCCGGTCACGGTGATCAGTGCGACGGCCCTGATCACGTCGTCGTGTGTCTCGACGGGCGGGTCCGACGCGTTACCCAGCCACGTGTCGGTCACGACGCGCTGGCGCATCCAGATCGGACCGACGAGCTTTCGTTGAATCGCGCCGGCCGTCGCCGCTTCGCTCCATCCGGAATTGGGACCAGGCAGTACCGCGTGCTGGCGCAGGCCGACGACCAGCGCCTTCCGGCCGGAGTAGCGCGGCAGCACGAGGGCCAGCATCGCAATGAGCAGCCACGTCAGCCGCGCGGGCACGTAGTTCATCACGTCGTCGAGACGCGCGCCGCACCAGCCGAACTCGAGATAGCGCGGCGTCTTGTAGCCGACCATCGAATCCATGGTGCTGACGACCTTGAAGAACACGAGAGCTGGAAGTCCGCCGAGCACGTACCAGAACAACGGGCTGGTAAAGCCGTCAGTCAGGTTCTCACTCAGGCTTTCGATGGCGGCGCGCCGGCACGCGGCCGCGTCCATCGGTTCGGTATCGCGGCCGACCAGATGACCGATCGCGGCTCGCGCGGCGTCGAGGTCGCCGCGTGTCAGCGCCCGCTCGACGCGCCACACGTGCCGGAGCAGGTCGCCGAGCGCCAGCAGGCTGTACACGACGAAGGCGTGGAGCAGCCAACCCAGCGGCGTCGCCAGTTCTCCTGCCACGAAGACGAGCGCGGAAACACCTCCGGTCCAGATGACGGCGAGCAGCGCCAAGAGCGCGATGCCGCCGCCATAGCCGTCAGCGCCGAGGCGCCGCAGCCTGCGTTCGCCAGTGGCGAGGGTATGACCGATTAATCGGATCGGGTGCCAGCGATAGGCGGGATCACCGATCGCCAGATCGAGAACAACCGCGATGGCCAGCGCGAAAGGGTGACCGGCGAGCAGGTCGCTCAGCTCGCTCGCCACTTCTCGCTCCAGCCGAGCGCGATGGCCGCGAGCACCAGGGACCTGGGCTCGAACTGTCCGTGCTCGTGGAGCCGTGTTCGGAACTCGGCCCATCGGTGGGGCTGGGCGGCCAGGCTGGCGGCGAGCGTTGCGGCCTGCTGGATGATCGCGTCCGGGAGCACGGAGGCAGGCAGCGTCTGATGCCGCGCGCGGTCCAGAACGGCTGCCAGCGCGTGGGCCGCCGCTCCGACGAGCGGTTCGTAGAACGCCGCTTTGCTGTTGTTGCGAAGCAGCTCGAGATCCGATGGATCGAGAAGTGCGGCCAGGTCGTCGAACACGGTCTGCTCTTTCAATCCATAGCGGCCAAGAGCATGGAACAACCCGCGCGTATAGCTCGGCTCGAGGCCGTTCTGCCAGCGGAGCGCTTCGATCGTCGCCGTTCGCACGGCCCGTCCGACGATCTCGCCGAACTTCACGTGGGGGCTCGCCGATGTCAGCGGCCTTCCGCCGTCCAGCGGTGCCGCGACACAAAACTGATCTGTGCCCGTGCCGGTGGCGAGATCCGGAGAGTAGCAGCTTGGAACCGCCAACTGCTGCAGCGCGGCGCTCTTCGCCTCCGTCAGGTTCACCACCAGGCGAGCGAGGGCCGCCGGGTGGACAGGTTGACTGGCGACAAGGATGGTGTTGATGGTTCCCGCAACCGCGGGCACCTTGACGATACCGTCCCGCAATTCACGCCAGCTCGCGGGATCGCCTGCACAGACGGCATTCGTCTGAACGCCGGCGGTCACCACCGCGATTACCTCGACATCCTCGTCTCGCTCGCTGACCACGGCCGCGTAGTTCATGTTGGCGGCGGTGCCGAGCACCGCGGCTTCCGCTGGTGGGATGCCAATGTCCAGACAGACCTGGTCGTGGTACGCCTCCTGGCCCTGCTTCATGATGACGTGCGAGCGCGTCTCGTGCCCGGTCGCTTCGCAGCTCTGGTGATTGACGAGATGCCGCACGTGGTCTGTCTGGCCGCCGTTTCTCGCCGATGTACTCAGCACACGGTGGGGCGCTTTGAGATCGACGAGCAGGAAGCGGCCGGCGCGACGCAGTTCGGCGAGCGGCAGCGAAGCAAGAATCTCCCAGTGCACGGCCTGATTATGACGCGGGTGAATCTGGCAGGTCAGCGCTTCATCAGGATCTCGGCGCGGCGCTTGTACGCCTCCCACTCCCGGGCATTGTCGCCGCCACCCCCGCCCCCGGCGCCCGGGTTCGGACGGATATAGAGCGGTTCCTTGTCACCCATGGCGAGCAGTTGCGCGACGAGCTGCGCGTTCGTGTCGAGATTCATCGCACGTTGAATGAGCGCCACGGCCGAGGGCGCGACGACGACAACGCCATGACCCCGCATCAGCACGGCGCCCCCTTTGCCGAGCGCCTCAGCCAGTCCGCGTCCCAGTTCCGCTGAGTTCACGCCACCGCCCGCGTCACCATTTCTGAACGCAGGGACACGTTCCCCGATGAAGCCGGCCCCGGCAAAGAGCGGACGCAGCGGAATGTTGCTCGAGGAAAATAGCAGGAGCGACGGGGTGTGGCCGTGCACGACGGCGGTGACGTCCGGGCGCGCCCTGTAGATTTCCGCATGGATGAAGCGTTCCAGGACGAGCGCGCGTCCTCGCGCGTCGGCCGCCCGTCCGTCAACGTCGTACTCCATCACGTCGTCGGTCACGACGAGCTCCGGCGCGCGGCGCCACGGCAGGAGAAATCGAGTCGCATCGAGGCGGACGCTCACGTGACCGGCGGTGTCGAGAAAGCCGGCATCGAACAGGATGCGCGTCGCGACGACGACTTCTTCTTTCAAGGACGCCATCGATCGGGGAGGCTGTTCCCCCTGCGCCTGCGCGAGAGCCGACGGCTGCGCCAATGCGAACACGCCGATGCCGACGAGCGCGAACACCAGTCTCTTCATGATCGCCTCCTGGGTGTGAGAGCTTAACCCCAAATTCCATCCTGCTAATCCGGGACCCGGGATCCGGGATCCGGGATCCGGGACCCGGGATCCGCGACTCGGGATCGGGAGGTGCGGGACGCCAGTGGTGACTGTTTGGCCAGGCGTTCGATGTGGCGTGACGCGACCACCTTGTACCCTCGCGCGTACGATTCGTGGTTTCGCTCGAGGTCGTCCAGGCGGTAGACGTAATTCGCCATCATGCCAAAGGAGCGGCGAATACCAGATTCGGACGTATCGGCGAGCCAGTTGAGCCGCTCGAGGCTCGCCCCGTTGGCGAGGTGAAACCGCGCCACCGAGTCGAAGGGCGCCTTACCGTGTTTCGCCTGCGTCAGATAGAAGGCGCACAGCCCCATGAGCTCGTCGCGCAAGTCCGCGGCGATCGGTTCGTTCTTCAAACGAGCGGCGCGCGATTCGAGATCGTCGAGGACATCGGAGAGTTCCGTCGCCAGCCACTTGTGGAAATCTGGGATCGGCGACAGGGTGGCAAACCTCCTCACGCGGGGGACACTTCTCGTCAGATCTTCGACCACCTGCTTGATCAACAGACTGCCGAACGAGATGCCGCGCAGCCCTTCCTGGCAGTGCGTGATCGAGTAGAACACCGCACAACGGGCGTGAGCCGGATCGAGGACGCCGGCATTCGGGTCGAGCAGCGGCTGCACGCGGGGGCTGATGCGCTCGGTGAGCGCCACCTCGATGAAAATGAGCGGTTCGTCTGGCAACGCCGGGTGGAAGAACGCATAACACCGCCGGTCGGCCTCCAGCCGTCGCCGCAGGTCGTCCCACCCCTGGATCTGATGCACGGCCTCGTACTGGATGAGCCGTTCGAGCACGACGGCCGAGGTCCGCCAGTCGATGCGGCGCAGCACGAGAAAGCCGCCGTTGAACCACGACCTGAACAAGTGTGCCAGCTCGTTGTCGACGCCCGCCCGTTCCGGGTGGTCGCGCAGCGTCGCCAGGAGATCGCGGCGCATCCCGATGAGGGCGGCGGTGCCACCAGGCGCGAGGTTCACGCGACGAAACAGTTCCTGGCGCGGCGGTTCGACCGCGGTCTGCAGCCGTCGCAACGTCTCCGGAGAAGGTGCTTGGCCGTAGGCGTCAGCCGCTCCCGCGACCTGTGCGGTATCGGGGACGAACGACTCGCGCAGCATGTCGAAAAACGCGTCACGCGCGGGCGCGTCGAGCGCGCGGTATGCCGAGAGCAGTTCCGCCGCGACGCGCGCGCCGGACACCTCGCCCCGCCCCGACAAGAGTGCGTCGCACAGGTGCATCACCGCTCTGGCCCTCGGCTCGCCGTGCCCCGCGCGCCAGGCCGCAGCCCGCGACCCGAGCGACCTAATCCGCTGCAGGAAAGGTGATTGCTTCGCCATGACCGGCCGTCGCGCTCTATGTTGCCACGGCGGACGCCGCGTGCAGCCTCCCGGGCACCTCGCGCCCGACTGACAAGCGCCGCGTTGACACGCGCCGCGACTGGCCCTTGACACACGGTTCGTGCAGGCAGATCATGCGCCAATCGGATAGCGGATCCTTCGGTTAACACGGCCTAATTCCCGGGTATCGGGGCATCGTTCCCATCCATCGGGTCGTTGCGGCTGAACCGTTGACATGAGGAGGATTCCATGACAGCAACACTCGTCCGGCGGCTCCTCGTGGTGGGCGCCATCGTGGCCCTGCCGGCTGCGGGATTTGCGCAGGAAGCGACGCTGAACGGCACGGTGACCGACTCCACGGGCGGTGTCCTGCCCGGAGTGACGCTCACGGCCGTGCACGAGGCTTCGGGCAATACATTCGAGGCGGTGACCGACGAACGCGGTGTCTTTCGCATGGCCGCGCGCGCGGGCGTCTATCGGGTCTCGGCGCTGCTGCCGGGATTTTCAACGGTCACTCGTGGCGGACTCGAAGTGCTCGTGGGCCAGCAGGTCGTCGTGGACCTCCAGATGTCGCCCGCCACGGTACAGGAGTCGGTGACCGTGACGGGGGAGGCGCCGCTGCTCGACCTCACCTCGTCCTCCCTGGGGGGCAACGTCGACCCGCGGCAGACGCAGGAACTGCCGGTGAACGGCCGCGACTGGATCGCGCTCACGACGCTGGCGCCCGGCATGCGGGCCAACGCGACCGACCAGGGGCCGTCGACCGGCGAGCGTATGGGGAACCGCGAATTTCAGCTCAACATCGACGGCCAGGAGGTGTCGGTCGCCCAGGGCGGCAACCGCGGCCAGCCGCGCTTCAGCCGCGACGCGATCGCGGAGTTCCAGTTCCTCTCGAGCCGCTTCGACGCCACGCAGGGGCGCTCGACCGGCATCCAGGTCAACGCGATCACGAAGTCGGGCACCAACGTCGCGGCCGGATCGTTCGCCGGCTACTTTCGCGACGACAGCTTCAACGCGGCCGACTTTCTTGCGGGGAGCGTGCTGCCATACTCGAATCAGCAGCTCAGCGGCACCTACGGTGGACCGATCCTCAGGGACCGGCTCCACTTCTTCGCCAACTACGAGTACGAGCGCGAGCCGGGGACACAGACCTTCAACACACCCTATCCGAGCTTCAACATCCAGCTCAGCGGCGCGCGTCGCACGGACATGCTAGGGTTGCGGGTCGACTATCAACTCTCGCCGCGCACGCGCCTCATGACGCGTGGCAATGTGTTTACGTATAACAACCCGTACGAGGCGCAGCAGACGGGGCAGCAGGTCGGCGGCCACCCGGCGGGCGTGGAGAGCTTCAAGCGGCAGAGCGAGGAGATCTTTGCGGGCCTGACGCAGGTCCTGACCGACCGGATGCTGAACGAGGTCAGGGTGGGCTTCAACAGCCACTACTATCGGACCGGCAACTACACGTCCCGCCCCGATCACCCGCAGGCGGCCGCGGGCGTCGTGGCCGGTCACCCCCGGATCAACTTCAGTGGCTTCCAGATTGGCGGCAACGTCCGCACGCCGCAGAACAACAGCGCGAACGTCTACCAGATCCGGGACGACTTGACACTGTCGTTCAACCGGGCCGGGCGGCACGACGTGAAGCTGGGCGGGGAGTACCTGTACGCGATCAACGCCGGGTTCGGGTGTCTCTACTGCATGGGTGTCATTGACGCCCAGGGTGGCCCGATTCCCGCCAACATCGAGGCGCTGTTCCCGGTGTGGAACGACATGTCGACATGGGACCTCAACGCTCTGGGGCCCATTGTCCGGCGTTACCAGTTCGGCGCCGGGCAGTTCCGCAATTCGCTGCCCGAGTACAACTCGGCCGGCTGGCTGCAGGACGACTGGCAGGTTACGTCACGGCTCACGTTGAATCTCGGGCTGCGGTACGACGTGGCCTTGAACGTGTACGCGAACGAGATCATCCTGCCGCCGATCATCAACGAGCCCCGGCCGAACGACACCAACAACTTCCAGCCGCGGCTGGGGTTTGCCTACACGCTGACCGATCGCACCGTGCTGCGCGGCGGCTACGGGCGCTACTACGGCGACCTCATCACGGGGGTCGCCGGCCAGATGAACGCGCTCGCGGCAACGGCCGTCGTGTCGGTGACGAACGATGGCCGGCGCGATTTCGTGACGAACCCGTTCAACGGGCCGTGGCCGACCAAGGAGCAGCTCGAGCAGCGGTTCTGCTCGGTCAGTCGCGTGCCGGGGTGCATCCGGCGTGACACCGGCGAGAACGCCGTGTCGCCTACCGCGGAGTTCACGAAGATGCCGTACAGCCATCAGGCGTCGATCGGCCTGCAGCGGCAGGTGGCGGCGACGATGAGCGTCGAGGCGGACTACGTCTTCGTCGGCGGGCGAGACGAGCGGTCGACGCAGGGGGCCACCCGGAACAACATCAACCTGACCTACAATCCCGTGACGGGCGTCAACTATCCCTTCACGGATGTCAGCCGGCGCCCCTTCCCCGACTGGGACGCGATCTACATGAACGTCATGGGCGGCCGGTCCAATTCGCACGGGCTGCAGACGTCGTTCACCAAGCGCCTGAGCAACCGCTGGCAGGCGTCGGGCACCTACACCTTGTCATGGCTCTATGACATGTCGGCGCCGGCCTACAGCGGCGCCTCACCGGTACCGTTCGCCGTGCAGCCGGATCTCGGGGGCGACTACTCGTTCGCGGCGACCGACCAGCGTCACCGCGCGACGCTCAACGGCATCTGGCAGGTGGGCCGCGGGCTCCAACTGAGTGGGCTCTACTTCTACGGCTCGGGTCAGACCTTCAGTACGACCTACGGTGGCGACAGGCGCCTGTGCGGCCAGGGGTGCGATCGCCTGCGTCCGGACGGGACCGTCGTGCCGCGGAACAACTTCGTCGGCAATCCCCTCCATCGCGTGGACCTGCGACTGCAGCAGCGGTTCCCGCTCGGCGGGCGGGTGTCGATCGACGGCATCCTGGAGGCCTACAACCTGTTCAACCACGAAAACTTCGGCAGTTACGAGACTCGGGAGGGCAACGCGGCCTACGGGCGGCCGATCCCGATCCTGAGCCTCGTGTATCAGCCGCGCATGCTGCAGTTGGGGTTCCGGGCCACGTTCTGAACCGGTTCTCGGGTTCTCTCGTGTTGGCGACGATGACAGCCTGGAGACGCCTCCGCGTCTTCATGGCTGTCTCGTGGGTCACCCCTCAACACATCCGAGCTCTGGGTTAGTCCCCGCATTGGTATGCGCCTGTGATCCGAATTCTTTCCTACTCCGCCTGGCGCGTTGGTCCGAGGTCGTCGATCCGAAGCGTCCTGCTTGCCGGCTTCGCAGTCGTCTTCGGGTTGTGGGCGCTGTCCGGTTATCAGCTCGTGCGCCGGTTGCAGGCCGTCGAGGAGCGCGCGGCCGCCGAGCACGAGGCAGCACTTCGCGGAGAGCGCCTGCTCTCCACTGTTCGGACGAACGTTCTGCTCGGTTCGATCTATCTGCGGGACGCAATCATCGACAATCGCTCGGTGAACGCCGACTCCTATCGACAGGAGCTCAACCAGATTCGGGGAGAAGTCGAGCGGTTGCTCACCGCCTACATCGCCGAGGTCACATCCCCCGAGGAGCGGCAGCACTGGACGCAGCTCGAGAAAGAGCTGGATGATTTCTGGAAGTCTCGGGAGCTGGCGTTCTCTCCGGGTGCGCCGCTGGACACCAGCGAAGCGGCGGCCGTCCTGCGGCGCCGCGTCGTGCCGAGCCGGACGGTGATTCTGCAGATTCTCGATCGACTGTCCGAGCTCCAGCTCCTTTCGCAGCGGCGGCACGAAGCGGAAATATCGGCCCTGTATGCTGCACTCCGAAACCGGTTCCTCCTTATCGGCGCTCTGGCCATTTTCGTCGGCCTGATTGCGGCGGTGCTGGCAACGTATCACGTGGGTCTCCTCGAGCGGAAGATTGAGGAACAGCGGGCTGGAGAACAGCGGACACGCCGCGATCTGGAGCGATTGTCGGCTCGTCTCCTGACGGTCCAGGAGGAAGAGCGACGCAGCCTCTCCCGTGAACTGCACGATGAAGTCGGTCAGGCGCTGACCGCACTCAAGATGGATGTCACCGCAGCGAGGCGCGGAGTCGACGCACTCCAGGCGGCTGACTCAGGCGCACGCATCGTGAGCTGGCTCGAAGATGCGCGCACGATCGTCGAAAACACCCTGCAAAGCGTGAGAGATCTTTCACAGTTGCTGCACCCGTCGATGTTGGACGACTTCGGGCTGCCTGAGGCGCTACGTTCCTATCTGCGTGCCTTTTCGAAGAGAACCGGCATCTACACCCAGTTCATTCAGCGCGGGAAGGGGCAACGTCTGCCGCAGGAGGTGGAGGTGTGCGTCTATCGGATCGTCCAGGAGGCGCTGACGAACGTAGCCCGACACAGCAGCGCTCGAAGTGCTACGGTCACGCTGTCCCAGACCAGCGACGGGCTCGACGTGACGATCGAAGATGACGGACACGGGATCGATCGGCATGCCTCGGAATTCGGCTCGGATACGATGCGTGGCCTCGGGGTGATTGGCATGCGGGAACGCGTTCAGGCGCTCGGCGGCACGTTCGCGCTGGAACCGCGATCGAGTGGTGGTACCCAGGTGGTCGTGCATCTACCCGCCGTGCCCGCGTCCGCGGATGTGCCGGAAAAATCGGGCTCGGCGCTTCTGGCAGGGTGATGAATCTTCGCATTCTGCTGGCCGACGACCACACACTGGTCCGCCAGGGTCTTCGCAAGGTACTCGAGGAACGACCGGATTGGGAGGTGGTCGCCGAAGCGGGTGATGGCCGCGAGGCGGTCCGCCTGGCCGAACACTTCAAGCCCGACGTCTCCATTCTCGATGTCGCGATGCCGCTGCTGAACGGAATAGAGGCGACACGGCAGATCGCCCGGCGCGTGCCCTCCACCCGAATCCTCGTCCTGAGCATGTACTCGGATGAGGCGTATGTCGCCCAGATTCTCCAGGCGGGAGCCATGGGATATCTCCTGAAGGACTCGGCCGACGTGGATTTGATTCAGGCGGTGAGCGAAGTCGCACGCGGCAGGTCGTTCTTCAGCCCGCCGATTGCACGCGTGATGCTCGACGACCACGTACGGCAGCTCGCCGACAAGGGCGTCGCCGACCGCTATGAATCGCTTTCGGACCGTGAGCGCGAAGTCTTTCAATTGATTGCCGAGGGGAAGATGAACAAGGAAATCGCGGCGCTGCTATCCATCAGTCTCAACACGGTGGAAACCCACCGCGCGAGGATCATGGACAAGCTCGATCTCCATAGTGCCGCCGAAATCGTTCTCTACGCCGTCCGTCGTGGAGTCGTCAGATAGCACGGCGGTTAGGGCCGGATCCTCGCGCAATTGCCCATTTTTGCAATCCGCGATGTCGGCGAACGCTGCGATTGCCGGAGGGCATCGCGCTGACGCGGCCAGGCGCTTGACATCCGAGCGCCACGGCGCATTCTTTACGGGAATTTCCGGTCGAGCTCGTCCCTGACCTCGAAAGTCGGGGCCGCAGCGCCTCAGGTCGGTCCGGTTCGAGTCTGCGAAAGCAACGCGAACTACGGGCGGCCGCTTCCCAACGTGAGCCTCGTCTATCAGCCGCGCATGCTGCAATTGGGGTTCAGGGCCACCTTCTGATCGCAACTCGTGCTCTCTCGGAGAGTTGGTGGAAGGTGGCGATCACCGACCTTCGATAATGGATAGGGGAGTCGGGGGGCGCCGCAGGGCGCCTCCCCGTACTTTCTGGTCTGTCGTTCCTTTTCGGCAGACGTCCACGCATTAGACCTTTCCTCTCGCCAGTTCATATACTGCGACGGATGCCTGTTCGGCTGATTCCAGTCCTGCTGCTCTGCGTGTGTGCTGGTTCTCTCGTGGCGGCGCAGGTACCGACGTTGGTGCGCGTGGAGGTCCGCTCGGATGATGCGCCGGTCGCGGGCGCGGAGGTCGTCGTTGGCGGCACCACGTTCACGACCGGCCCCGACGGCCTGGTGACCATTCCTGTTGCGCCAGGCAGAGTGGACATCACGGTCGTGAAAGAGGGATTTATCCCGCTTGGCGCATCCGTGGCGGTTGCGGCGGGACAGACACAATCGCTCGTGGTCGAACTGGAGGAGAGCCCCGAGTTCGAGGAACGCGTGATCGTGACGGCCACGCGGACGGAGACGCGGCTCGAGGATCAACCGATGCGCGTCGAGGTCGTGCCCGGCGAGGAAGTGCAGGAAAAGATCATGATGACACCGGGCGACGTGTCGATGCTGCTGAACGAGACCAACGGCCTGCGCGTGCAGACGACGTCGCCCTCGCTTGGCGGTGCGAACGTCAGGATTCAGGGGCTGCGCGGACGCTATACGCAGATTCTGGCCGACGGCCTGCCGCTCCATGGCGGTCAGACCGGATCGATCGGCTTGCTGCAGATTCCGCCGATGGACCTCGGGCAGGTCGAAGTCATCAAGGGCGTCGCGTCCGCGCTCTACGGCATGTCGGCCATCGGGGGTGTCGTCAATCTCGTGTCGCGGCGGCCGCCGCAGGAGGGGCGCGAGCGGGAAGTCCTCATCAACAGTACGAGCCATGGCGGCACCGACATCGTGAATTGGCTGGCCGCCCCGATCGGCGAGCGGTGGGGCTACACGTTCGTCGGTGGCTTGCACTCGCAACGGCGATCGGATCTGGACGAGGACGGCTGGACCGATCTGCCGATGTACCGCCGCGTCGTGGCACGGCCCCGGTTCTTCTGGGATGACGCCGCCGGACGGTCGCTGCTGCTGGCGCTTGGGGGCATGGGCGAGGAGCGCCGCGGGGGAGCGATGCCGGGGCGGCGCGCGCCCGACGGGCGTCCGTTCGCCGAAGATCTGGGCACGGCGCGGTTCGACGGCGGCGCCGTGTGGCGGATGACGCTCCCCGGCAGCCGCGTGCTGACGGCACGCGGGAGCGCCACCGCGCAGGACCACACGCATACGTTCGGCGCGGTCGTCGAGAAGGACAGCCATCACACGCTCTTCGGCGAAGTCTCGCTCACTGGAACGACCGGCCGGCACACGTGGGTTGCCGGCGCCGCATTCCAGCGCGATCGATTTCGGTCGCGCGACGTGCCGCGGTTCGATTACACACACAGGGTCCCTGGCGCGTTTGTGCAGGATGAAATTCGAGTGGCCCGGCCGCTGACGCTGTCGGGCAGCGTGCGCATTGATGCCCACAGTGCGTTCGGCACGTTCGTGAGCCCGCGCGTCTCCGCGCTTGTGCGTCCGGACGAGGCATGGACGATACGGGTGTCGAGCGGCCGGGGCTACTTTGCGCCGACGCCGTTCACGGAGGACACGGAAGCCACCGGGTTGACCCGTGTCTCACCATTGGGCGGCTTGCGCGCCGAGCGCGCGGACAATCTCTCCGCGGACGTCACCTTGGCGCGCCGGCCGCTCGATGTCACGGCAACGGTCTTCTACTCTCGCATCCACGGCGCGCTGACCGTGGAGAACACGGCGCGGCCGGATTTTCCGGTCGCCGTCGTGAACCTCGACGACCCGACGGTCACGCGCGGCACCGAGCTGATTGCCCATTACCGCCGCGAAGGCGATATCGATGTCATCGTGACGCACATGTTTCTGTGGTCGACGGAGCCGTCGCTCGACGGCGGGGGGCGTCGTGAGGTGCCGCTCAACCCACGGCACGCCGCGAGCTTCGATCTCCTGAAGCAGATCGGCCCCGCGCGCGTCGGGTTCGAAGTCTTCTATACGGGGCGCCAGGCGTTGGAGGACAACCCGTTCCGGTTGCGGGGATTTCCGCACGTCCTCTACGGCGGACTGGTGGATTGGGCCGTCGGCCGGTCGCGCGTCTACGTCAACGTCGAGAATCTGGGCGACGTGCGCCAGACCCGCGAGCACCCACTGGTCAAACCTGTACGTGACGTCGACGGCCGCTGGACGGTTGACGGCTGGGCGCCGCTGGAAGGGCGCACCCTCAACGCCGGCGTCCGGTGGAGGTTCTAGGCAGTAGGCAGTAGGCGGTAGGCGGTAGGCGGTAGGTAAGCAGTAGGCAGTAGGCAGTGGAAGGCAGAGGGCTGGCGGTAAGCAGCGCGGCCAGGGCAGTAGTGATCCGTAGCCGTGAGACCAACTCGCAGCTAAAGCTACCAACTACCAACTACCAACCACCAGCTACCAAGGCACCGCTTGACAGGCACTAGTCAAGTAATATATTGATTACTTGTCTATGGCAGGCGACGGGCATCGCGAGTTCAAGAACCGCCTGTACGGGCAGTTCGCCCGCATCGGCAAGGCCCTCTCCAGCCCGCATCGTCTCGAAATGCTCGAGCTCCTGGCACAAGGCGAGCGAACCGTCGACTCCCTGGCCGGCGAGATGGGCGTCTCGCTCGCCAACGCGTCCCAGCATCTCCAGGTGCTCCGTCAGGCAGCCCTCGTCGAGACGCGCAAGCAGGGCCTCTTCGTGCACTACCGATTGGCCGATCCAGGAGTGGGCGATCTGTATCGTGCCATCCACTCCGTCGCGGAGCGTCGCCTGGCGGAGCTCGACAGGCTGGTGACGGAACATTTCGGTGACCGGTCTGCGGGGCAGCCGGTCCGCATGCACGAGCTTCTCGAGCGTGCACGATCGGGCTACGTGGTGATGCTCGATACACGACCCGCCACGGAATACGTCGCCGGTCACATCGCCGGTGCCATGTCGGTGCCGGTCGACGAGCTGCAGCAGCGGCTGCGGCAGCTTCCGAAGGACCGCGAGTACGTCGCATATTGCCGGGGGCCGTACTGCGTGTACGCCGACCGCGCCGTCGAGCTTCTTCGGTCGAAGGGCCGCCGGGCCCGGCGGCTGCTCGAAGGATTTCCCGAGTGGAGAGCCGCGGGCTTTCCAGTCCACGTAGGCGATGGGCCAGGCGTGATCGAGATGACGCGTGCATCGATTCAGGCATCTCGGCTTCGTGGCCCGCGCAGAAGGAGGGTGCACCAGTGATTTTCCGCCCGTTCTACTACCACGACATAGGCTGCGCGGCGTACGTCCTTGGCTGCGGCACCCTGGGAAAGTGTGCCGTCGTCGATCCGCGGATGGACGACGTCGAGGCGTATAGGACGTTCGCTGCGGCGAAGCACATGCAGATCACCCATGTCATCGACACGCACGTGCATGCCGATCATCGCTCTGGAGGCTTCGAGCTGGCCCGGCGCACCGGTGCCACGTACTGCTTGCACGAACTGGCCGACGTGAGCGTCCCATTTGCGCCGCTGCGCGACCAGGAAGAGGTCGAGCTCGGCAACACCCGTGTGAAGGTGCTGCACACGCCCGGACATTCACCAGAGAGCATCTGCCTCCTCGTGACCGATCTCAAACGCGGCACCGATCCGTGGTTCGTGCTCACCGGCGATACCTTGTTCGTCGGTGCGGTCGGACGACCGGACCTGCCGGGACGCGCGCGTGAAAATGCCGCGAATCTGTACACGAGCATTCACGCCAAACTGCTGACGCTGCCCGGCGACCTGGAGATCTATCCGGGGCATTTCTCGGGCTCCGTGTGCGGCGTCGGGTTGAGCGGTAAGCCCTCGAGCACGATCGCGTTCGAGCGCCGCTGGAATCCGATGCTGTCGATCGAGCGACACGCGTTTATCGATGCGTTGGCGGACGTTCCGCCCAAGCCGGAGGACATGGAACGGATCCTCGCCGCCAACCGCGGCCAGGAGCGTGTGGAGGTTCGAGGGTGAGATCTGCTGCGGCCGAGCGTGCCGCCGTCGGGCCGATCCGGCTCGGGCTGCGCGAGAACATCGGGCAGTTCGCGCTGCTCGTGCTGGTCAATGCGTTCGTCGGTGCGATGGTGGGCATGGAGCGCAGCATTCTCCCGGCGATCGCGGAACAGGAATTCGGGCTGGCGGCGCGGACGGCGGTGCTCTCGTTCATCGTGGTCTTCGGCGTGACGAAGGCGGTCAGCAACTACGCGACCGGTCGTCTGGCCGATCGCCTCGGCCGCAGGTCTTTGCTCGTCGCCGGCTGGCTCGTCGCGTCGCCCGTGCCGTTTCTCCTGATGTGGGCGCCGTCGTGGAGCTGGGTGCTCGTCGCCAACGCGCTCCTCGGCGTGAGTCAGGGACTGACGTGGTCGACCACCGTCATCATGAAAATCGACCTCGTGGGCCCGCGGCGGCGCGGACTGGCGATGGGCGTGAACGAGTTCTCCGGATACGTCGCTGTGGCTGCGGCAGCGTTCGCAACCGGCTGGGTGGCGGCTCGTGCGGGACTGCGCCCCGAACCGTTCTATCTCGGAGTGATATTCGTCATTGCCGGGTTCACGCTCTCGCTGCTCGTCCGCGATACCGCGCCGCACGCCGCGCTCGAGTCGCGTGTGACGGGCGCTGTCGGCGACGGACAAACACCGCGCGACGTGTTCTGGCAGACGACGTTCGGCGAACGCAACCTGTCGAGTGCCACGCAGGCAGGGCTGGTGAACAACCTGAACGACGGGATGGCGTGGGGTCTGTTCCCATTGCTCTTTGCCGCGCAAGGGATGAACTTCAGGCAGATTGGCGTGCTCACGGCGGTCTATCCGGCCACGTGGGGTGCGCTGCAGGTGGCGACCGGAGCGCTCGCCGATCGGATAGGCCGCAAGTGGCTTGTCGCGGGCGGGATGTGGATTCAGGCCGGTGGCATCGTCATGGTGAGCGTCTCGCGGACATTCGCGGGCTTCGCAACCGGGGCCGCATTGCTGGGCTTGGGGACCGCGATGGTCTATCCAACGCTGCTGGCGGTCATCGGCGACGTCGCGGCCCCTGCGTGGCGCGCCTCGGCCGTGGGCGTGTATCGCCTGTGGCGCGATCTCGGATATGCCGTTGGCGCACTCCTCGCGGGGATCGCCGCCGATGCATTCGGGCTTGCCGGCGCGATGTGGGTGGTCGCGGCTCTCACGCTCGTGTCGGGTGTCGCCGTCGCCACGCGGATGCGCGAAACCCGGCCACGATTAACGGTATGATGCTCACTTGCGCAAAGGAGGCTCTCGATGACTCTTCGAATTGGTGATACGGCTCCTGACTTCGAAGCGGATACCACTGAAGGCCGCATCCGGTTCCACGAATGGATCGGCGACTCCTGGGCGGTGCTGTTCTCGCACCCGAAGGACTTCACGCCCGTGTGCACCACCGAGCTGGGGTACATGGCGAAGCTGAAGCCGGAATTCGACAAGCGGAACGTGAAGATCGTCGGCCTGAGCGTCGACCCGGTGGGCAACCACCAGCGATGGGCGGACGACATCAGGGAAACACAAGGCTACGCGCCCAACTATCCGATGATCGGCGACACCAACCTCGAGATCTCCAAACTCTACGGCATGTTGCCGGGCGACCTCGTCGGCACGTGCGAGGGACGGACGCCCGCCGACAACCAGACCGTGCGGAACGTGTTCGTGGTCGGGCCCGACAAGAAGGTCAAGCTGATCATCGCGTATCCCATGACGACGGGACGCAACTTCGACGAGGTGCTGCGCGTCATCGACTCGCTGCAGCTCACGGCGAAGCACAAGGTGGCCACGCCAGTGAACTGGAAGCACGGCGACGATGTCATCATCGTGGGCTCGGTGTCCGACGATGACGCCAGGAAGGTCTACCCGCAGGGATGGAAGGCGCCGAAGCCGTACATCCGCATCGTCCCGCAGCCGCGTCCGTAACGAGCCAAGGGCCCACCCTTGATAACGCGGGAGAATGCCCTTGGCTGGTTAACAGCGTCTTCTTGGCGCGCTTCGCGCGCCTGGGACCGCTATACGAATTCACAACGAGTACAAAATTCGCGTTGGGGGCCGTATAGCGGTCCAAGACGCGCGGGGTCAACACACATTTTCGACGAGAGAATACGCCGTGGCGACAGCAACGACGGTTCAGTGGGCCCTTCGTGGCCGTGGTTACGAGTTCTGCAACTGCGACTTCGGCTGCGGGTGCAACTTCGGCGGATTCCCGAACTCCAAGGATGGCAGCTGCCGCGCGTTGGTCGGATGCGACATCACGGAGGGCCAGGCCGGCGATGTCGATTTGTCCGGTGTCAAGTGTGCGGCCATCGTGCACTGGCCGAAGGCCATTCACGAAGGCCACGGCAAGGCGGTCTTCGTGGTCGATCCGGCAACCACCGACAGACAAGTCGAGATGCTCGGCCAGATCTTTACCGGGAAGCTCGGCGGCATGCCGTGGGAGCTGCTGGGTCCGACCTTCGAGGTGGTGGGGCTCCAGAAAGCCAGGATCACGATCGAAGGCGAAGGACGCAAGAGCACCTTCAAGGCTGAAGGCATCGCCGAAGCGCGCGGCGACGCGTTCAAGAACCCGGTGACGGGCGAAGAGCATCTGGCCAACATCGACCTGCCGGACGGGTTCATCTGGCGAAAGGGTGAATGCGGTCAGGGGTCGTTCCGCGCCAGTGCCAACGGCGTCACCATCTCAGCGGACAAGTCGAACTGGATTTACTACCAGTTCGACTGGTCGAACTGGTAACCAGCCAAGGGCCTCTGCCCTTGTCCTTCGACTATCGCTCATGACACCCCGAGCGGAGTCCAGGGGTGATATCCCGGTGATGCCCTTGGCTGGTTAACAGTATCTTCTTGGCGCGCTCTGCGCGCCGGGGACCGCTATACGGTTCACAACGGGTACAAAGTTCGCGTTCGGGCCGTATAGCGGTCCAACCCGGCGCCAGGCGGGCTTTCACTCCTCGACGGCGATGCTCAGGGTCGCCCGGAGTAGTGCCGAGCGGCGACGTTGCTCAGCGCACCCGAGCTACGTCGAGGGGTAGCGCAGTCGGAAGCCGCATCGGTACGGCGACGGCTTCGGCTGCGGTCGTCGTCTCATCCGCGTCTGGCGCCGGATCGGGCCAATCGACGTACTGTCGCTCCTGCGCACGGCGCGAGCGGTATCGCGCAAACACATCACGCGCCGATTCGAGCCCGCAGATCGACCGCCACGTCGTGCCGCGGAAGGTGTGTGCCAACATCCTCCCGCCGTTGCGCAGCACGAACAGCGGATCGTGACGGAACGCCGCCGGGATGTGGCGCACCTTCATCCAGCGTTCCGCCTTCCACCGCATGAATTCGATCTCCTCGGAATCCAGGTAGGCGCTTCGGGTGACGGCCGTGGTGCCGTCGTACTCGTCGAGGCGGCGATTGACGATCAGATGTCGCTGCTCGAAGTCGCTGGTCATCGGCGTGCCGGGATAGGGCGTCGGATGCTGAATGTACGGCCAGTCCACGTAGCGTCTGGCAAACGCCAGGTTTGCGGCAATCGACTCGCGGCGATCGTCCGGGTTGCCGACGATCAGGCCCCCTACCACGAGCATGCCGTGGCGATGGAGGACCTCGATCGCCGCGGCCGCGGTATTGGTTCGCGTCCCGGCGCGCTGGCGGCTGTTCTTGGCGCGCGCCTTCAGGAACACGAGGTCGTCGTCCAGGATGTTTTCGATCCCGAGAAAGACGTATCGGAATCCGGCCTTGCGCATCAGCGGCGCCAATGTCTCGCCGTGGGTGGCAATGGAGGCCGTCATGGCCTGAACGACGTAGTCGATGTGATGCAGGCGGGCGGCAACAATCGCGTGACAGAGCGACTCGAACCGTTCTGCGTCGAGCGTGATGTTGTCGTCGACGAAGAAGATCGCACGCGCGCCGCGGGCATGAGCGTCGGCGATGTCGTCGATGACGCGTGCGATCGGGAAGCGATGAAAATTGCGTCCGCGCATCTGGATGATCGAGCAGAAGCTGCAGTCGAAGGTGCAGCCTCGCGAGGTTTCGACCACGTCGATCGGACGGCCGAGCATGGTGTAGCCGGAGAGCACGCGCGCGGCACGGTTCGGCGGCCGGATGGTGCCGCTTTCGAGCGTGCTGGCCGCGCGTGGCGGGTTGCGGCGAAATGTGGCGCCGTCCCGGAACCAGAGGCCGTCAATCCGGTCGAGCGGCCGTCCCTCGTCGAGCGCTCGCAGCAGCTCGCGGAACGTCACGTCGCCTTCGCCGCGGA